>DATHOT010000253.1:0-7802 GCA_035484655.1 Bryobacteraceae bacterium
CAGCGTGCTGACCATCGTTTCGCGCGTCACCTTGGCGAAGTCTACTTCAGGCGGCGTGGTTTTTTTGAAAGCGACCCAAGCGGTGATGGCGCTAGCGCCCAACACCAGGATTACCACCCAGCTACGGCCGCGGCTCACGAGCGGGACCTCGCGCAGTAATCGAACAGGAGCTGCCATTCCGCTTGCTGGATCTCCATCGCCACCCGTTCCGAAGGCGACCCTGGCTCTTGCCGCGCCTGCTCGCAGAAGGTGACGAACGACAAAGGATCCCAGTTGGCAGCAACTCGAAATCCTGCGTCTGGGTGTCGCGCAACGATGTCTTTGGCGGCAGCCGACAACTCCCGAAACACTGGATGCGCGCCTACACAGCGAAACCAGTACGCGGAATTGCCGGCGTCCGGCTCCTGGCGATGCAGGATCGCATGCCAAAAACTCGCTTCCGGCGATTTCAAATCTTGCACGATTTCATGACATTCATCAAAGCTGGAAAAATAAAGCCACAATCCACCCAGGGCTTCTCTCGGGGCTCTCGCGTGCGGAAACAAATCCGATGCCTCTTGTCTTTTCAAACGCTGGCGCGCCAACTCCGACGAACAGCCGGCGGAAACCAATGGGATCAGCCGGTGCCCGCTCTGGTCGAGCGCGAGGATCTCTGCCACCTGTGTGCTGTATGCCTTCGAATCAAATGGCAATTACTATTTTCGCAGAATCTACTCGAGCACCACCAGCGTGTCGCCCGCCGCCACTGTATCGCCATCGATCACACGCACTTCCACCACGCGGCCGGCCCGGGATGCCTTCATCTCGTTCTGCATTTTCATCGCCTCTACTACGATCAACCCCTGGCCGATATCGACCGCATCGCCTTCCTTGACCAGCACGCGGACCACCTTCCCGGGCATAGGCGCAGCGATGCTTTGGCGACCACTCCCGCTTGCGGCTCTCGATTGCCGGCCACCGTTGCGAGGATCGCGGACTTCTACAGCGAAACGCCGGCCGCCGGTCTCCACATTCAAAACATGCGGCGTCGCGATGGCCCGAACTTCGAAACTCCGGCCCTCCAGCAAGACGGAATACACGCCGGGTTCCACTTCTTTCACGGCTTCCAAACGCTGGGGATCGACTTCGACTGGACGCCCGTCAATGAGGATCTGCCACTTCGTCATCGAAGAAAGCTGCCTCGACCCTCGGCCAACCAATTGCTGGTTTTTAGTTTCTGGTTTCCGGTTGCTGGTTGGCCATTGTTGGAATCGCCGTTCTTGGAATGTGCCGCGGCGGCGGCTAGTGCAACAGCCAGTTCCAGATCCTGCGGAGGAATCGGCTTGGGGCTTCGCCGCGCGAAGAAGTCCGCCACGAAGCCGGTGTGCAGCCCACCCTTTCGAAATAACGGATCATCCATGATTTCCCGGAAGAAAGCCAGGTTGGTTTCGACGCCTGCGATGGAGTACTCGCTCAGAGCGCGCAACATACGCCGGATCGAGGAATCTCGATTTTCATCCCAAACTACGAGTTTGGCAAGCAGCGGATCGTAATCGATCGGCACCTTCCAGCCTTGATAGACTCCCGAATCGAGCCGCACTCCCGGTCCGCTGGGCTCGCGCAGTTGGACAATCTTGCCGGGGGAAGGGAAGAAGTTGTTTTCCGTATCTTCAGCGCAGATGCGGCATTCGAGCGCCGCCCCGCGCCACTGCACGCCTTCCTGTTTGAAAGGCAGCTTTTCGCCGGCGGCAATCTGTAGTTGAAGCCGGACCAGGTCGTAACCGGTCACCAGTTCGGTCACGGGATGCTCCACTTGCAGCCGCGTATTCACTTCGAGAAAATAAAAATCGCCGTGGATATCGGCCAGGAACTCCACCGTGCCCAGGCTGGTATAGCCAACCGCTCGCGCGATTCGAAGCGCGGCATCACCCATTGCGGCGCGCATTTTCGGATTCTGCGTGATGAGCGGCGACGGACACTCCTCTACGATCTTCTGATGGCGGCGTTGCAGCGAGCATTCCCGTTCGCCCAAATGGACCAGATTGCCATGCTGGTCGCCGGCAATCTGGATTTCAATGTGCCGCGGCTTGTCGATCAGCTTTTCGATGTAGACTTCGCTGTTCCGAAACGACCGCTCGGCTTCGCTCGATGCCTCGCGGATGGCGGCGTCCAGTTCGCTCTCTTTATCTACCCGCCGCATTCCCTTGCCGCCACCGCCGGCCGAGGCTTTGATCAGCACCGGATAAACCAGCTCCCGAGCCAATCTGCGCGCGGCCTCGAGATCTTTGGCCGGCTCTTCGCTGCCGGGCACGGTTGGGACGCGGGCGTCCTTGGCGAGAGCACGAGCGGCGGTTTTCGAGCCGAGCCGCCGGATGGAACCGGGCGTGGGTCCGATAAATATGATGCCCGCGGCTTCACACGCCACCGCAAAGTCGGCGTTCTCACTCAGAAAACCATAGCCGGGATGAATCGCGTCGGCGCCATGCTTTTTCGCGGCATCGATAATACGATCGATCCGCAGATAGCTCTCTGACGACGGCGCCGGCCCAATATGCTCAGCTTCGTCCGCCATGCGGACATGCAATGCCGTGCGATCGACGTCGGAAAAGACCGCCACGCTTCGGATATTCATCTCGCGGAGCGCGCGAATGATGCGCACCGCAATCTCGCCCCGGTTGGCGATGAGGATCTTACGGAACATGCACGGTGATTGTAGCAAGAGTTGACTACACTACAAATCAAGGGAGATTGGTTATATGCCGAAGACGGAAAGCGAGCCAGGCATCCAAACCCAATCCAAACACCTCCGAGGGTTGTTTGGTGGTAACGTTGGTCCAAGCCAGCTGGCTTGCGAAAATGCCGATTGCGTGCTCGAAGCTGTGCATGTTTTCAATGATCTGAATCTCGATTACGAACCGGCTATTCAGCTAAGCGGCATTAATAGCAATGGTTTTGTGCACATGGTGTCGGACTTGTGAAGCTCATGTTCCAAAACGTACATGTCGTACTCGCCACGATTGGAGTACTTTTATTGACAGGTTGTCTGGCCGATTCCGAGTTACGGCGCGAACTTCAACGACAAGGGAAGGAGCAAGGATGGGGGCTACTTAGCGTTCGGAACAATCGAAGCGATGAATTTGATTTTGCTCGCTTTGTTCGTATAGGGGACGCACCTCACTTTACCTCGTATGATCTTCACGGGTTTTCGATGTCAGCTGATGGGCTTATGGGGGCAGGCGACTATGATGGGCTAACGTCCGGCCCTCAAACAGGACCAGAAGCTGAAGCAGTTCCCCGACGGCTAGATGGCATGGCGGCCATCGACAGTCGAGGAAGGGAGCTCTGGCACAAGGCTGGGATTGTGAGCTACGGCCCGTCAGCAGTTTCGCCGTCCCACAATGGGATTATTTTTCAGAGCAAGACGAGCTTGAATCTGTTGACAATGCCACAGGGAACGGTTGACGTATTACGGGGAACTCCAGGTACTGAAAAAGCTCCAGCGTTTGGTGTCGGCGGTATGGCCTATTCTACTCACGTGGGCGCAATATCATGGTCTCCCGACCAGCGGTACATAGTTTACGACGAAAAAGGCAAAGTAATCATTTACGACCTCCAGGCTCACTCTGGCCGAGAGTTGGCTGCAGGGTCGGAACCAAGCTGGCCCCCTGATGGTCGATGGATCGCTTTTCTTTCACCTGACCGAGAAGGAATGTTAACTGATGCTACCGGAGCGAGAATGAAGAAAATATTAGCCGGCAAGAAGCTAGCGTGCCGCATGCCATGGTCTCCGGATTCCCATTATGTTCTCTGCACGGAATTGGATTCTGCAAACATAATTTTCCGTCTGATGGAGTTGACTGACAGAGTGGTGGTTTACCGAATAAGTGACGGAGCCCACCTGGATGTTATCTCCAGCGCTCCAAAGGGTGTCGGCTGCGCATTTCAATGGATGGTTCGTCAGCACTGACGTCAGTGGACGCCAACCGCCGCTACATTGTGCCTGATCTCGGCCGACGGCCGGGTTTCGTCGCCCCAATACGAAAGGGACTGGCTCCGCCAATTGCCCTCAAGCGATCCCGGCTTTCACCTTATCCCTAATCGCTAAAGACTCTGCAACCGCGCTCTAATTGGCACGGAAAAGGGCAGAAGGCTGAGCGCCGCCGGCACAATTGCAACCGGCCAAGCCGCCAACGGCTTGAGGCGTAAAACTTTAGAACAACTTGCCAAGCCGCTTTATTTTTCGCGGCATCGATAATACGATCGATCCGCAGATAGCTCTCTGACGACGGCGCCGGCCCAATATGCTCGGCTTCGTCCGCCATGCGGACATGCAATGCCGTGCGATCGGCGTCGGAAAAGACCGCCACGCTTCGGATATTCATCTCGCGCAGCGCCCGAATGATGCGCACCGCAATCTCGCCCCGGTTGGCGATGAGGACCTTACGGAACATGCACGGTGATTGTAGCAAAGGCAATCCAGCTTGACATCTCTCCTTAACATATTATACATTATCATCATGAAAGAATTGAAAGCGGCCGATTTGGTGTGGCTCGCGACAGCTCAATTACACAGGGAACAGAAGCGCCGAGCGGGATTCCCCCCGGACGAGATCCTCAAAGCTGCTCTGGCGATCGAGCCTAATCTTGGATTCTCCGTGAATACAATTCGGACCCACATTTCCCGCCACTGTGTCGCGAACCTGCCGCCAGCGGGCGCGATACACAGAATGCTGATAAGAAACCCCAACGGTGCCTATCGCCTTTACCGTCATGGCGATGAATATCATCCTGGAAGAGCAACCGGTAAGACCTGTCCGGACGCGAACGCGATTCCTCCGAAATATAAAAATCTAACCGAATGGTTCCACCGCGAATACGATAACCGGCCAGAGCTCTCGGCTGGTGAAGATCCCCTTCTGGCGCTCAGAGGTCTTGGAAAGGAGCTTTGGAAAGAACTTGGTGGTGGGGAAAAATTCATTCATGAACTCCGCGCGAACTGGTACGGCACCGAAGAAGAAAAGTCCCGTGCTAGAACGCAGCGATCTCCCAAGCGGAGGGCCGGGTGAGCCTGATCTTTTGGGACACGATGATATTTGTGTATTGGATCGAGCAACACCCCAACTTCGCGAGTCGTGTGGATGAAATCCGCCGCCGCATGTGGGAACGCAAGGATCAACTTTGGACGAGCACGCTGACTCTCGGCGAGGTGCTATCTGGACCTTACGCGAAAGGCGATCTGGATCTGTCCCGGCGATATAAGGAACTGCTTGCCCGGCCGCTGGTCCAAACGATCCCATTTACCGAAGAAACAGCCGAACACTTCGCGAGGATTAGAGCAGACCGCTCTATCGCCTCAGCAGATGCTATCCAA
Source organism: Bryobacteraceae bacterium (assembly GCA_035484655.1). Lineage (GTDB taxonomy): Bacteria > Acidobacteriota > Terriglobia > Bryobacterales > Bryobacteraceae > Palsa-89. The sequence goes on from DATHOT010000253.1 coordinate 5,351, forward strand.
CTCGCTTGTGCCGCGCAGGCGCGCGTCGACTTGTTCCTCACTAATGACCGCCGTTTGGCTAGGAAGACCATTCCGGGTATTCAGTTCATCGCCGATCTGAGTTTCGACTACTTATGAAAGGAACTTGAAAAGAGCTTATGGGAAAATACTATCCGCTTGAACGATATCTATTCCTCCAACAGACAGGAACTGTGGCACTGACGTTCAGCCGCATTGGGGAGATCATTCACGATAGCTTACCCCCAGCCGCTCACGCATACCGGGCGTGGTGGGCTAACAATATAAAAGGCCACGTGCACGCTGCTGCCTGGCTTAATGCCGGTTACAAGGTCGAGACCGTTGATCTCGAACGCGGAGTTGTGACCTTCGCTAAGCTCGGGGGAGGCGCTCCGCCTTTTCCGGTTTCGGAAGCGTCGGGGACGCCGAGCAGGCAACAAAAACATGACGGGTATGGAAAATCTGTGCTCAGGGCCGCTGTCGGCCCTAGGTTCTCCGCTTACGGAACGACGATCACTTACGACACGAGCCAGGCCAGGATTGATGGAACCGTCGATGCCATGATCGCAGTCGAGATAGAGTCACGAGCTAACAAGCAAGTGCGCGGAGCGATCCTTGATCTCCTCATGCACCCCTATTCCAAGAGGCTACTGGTTCTAATCCCAAGTGGATTGGTGTCAACATGGTCAACGAGAGCAAGCACATTCTATCGCGATCTTTGAGTCCGCAGGATTTCCAGGTGATCTTGCTTGCTGGCACAGGAGACGCACCGAGACTTGAGGTGGATGCGCAGATCATCAGGTCGGCTCTCCTGAAGCTGAATGCTGATCCGCGCGCGACCGGATAACTGTATTTGCTACCCTCAGGGGTAGCCTCCCGCATGGCAGCCTCCGGCATCAAGGATTCGCTCCAACAACGCGGCGTCCGGCTGACGCGGCAGCGCAAGATTTTGCTTGAGCTGATCGATCAATCGGGCCAACATCTCAACGCCGAGCGTCTCTACGAACTGGCGCGTGAAAAAGATCCCAGGCTCAATCGCGTTACCGTCTACCGGACTCTCAAGTTGCTCAAGGCCGGCGGACTGGTGGACGAGCTGGACTTGATGCACCACGATGGCGACCAGCACTACTACGAGACGCGCCTGAAGCAGGAGCACGCCCACGTGATCTGTCTGCGCTGCGGAAAGATCGAGGAATTCTTCGGGGATCTGCTGAAGAAAATGCGCGAGCAGATCGAATCCCATTTCGGTTTCGATATCGTTCTCGCCCGCACCGAGGTCGGCGGCTACTGTGCTCATTGCCAGGTGTTGCGCGCCAAAGAATTGGCCGCGGCCGCGTCCAAAGATACCCGTCCTGAGCCCGCCCCCCTGCGCAATCACCGGAGCCACTAACTAATGTCCACGCCGAGCGCTCACCCCGGCGAGAGCCATCGTGTGCCGGCTTTGGCGGTGATTAATCCCTCCGGTAATCGCAGCCGCATGCCTCTTGATCGCTTGCCCTTTCTAATCGGGCGGCAAGGCGACAATCACCTTGTGCTGCGCGATAACCGAGCGTCGCGCAATCATGCCCGCATCTTCTCCGAGAATGGTGAATACTTTGTCGAAGATCTGAACAGCCGCCACGGCGTGTATGTCAACGGAGAGCGGGTGAAGCGCCACCGGTTGATCGACTCAGACCGGATCGACTTCGGTTTTCAGGATTCCTACCGGTTGATTTTCAACCTCGAGGAAGACGAAATCCATCGCATCATGGAGCAGTTTTCGTCTCCGCAAGGCTCCGGCGCGAACAATTTAGCAAAGCTCCGATCTCTCGTAGAAGTGGCGCGCGCGCTGCAGAGTTCGCTTTCCACCCACGACGTACTGGCGGCCGTGGTGGACGCCGCCCTTTCGGTGACCGGTGCCGAGCGTGGTTTTCTGCTGCTTCGCAAGGAAGAAGACCTGGAAGTCAGCGTGGCGCGCGATCAGCGTGGAGTCCCGCTGGCAAGTTCCGACCTCAGCGTCCCCCGGTCGCTGATTCACCGCGCCCTTCGCACCCGCCGCGAGCTGCTTTCGATGACCTTCGACCCGTTGGGCCAGGAAGGCGTGCGTCCCGAAATGTCGGTTGCCGATCTGGAGCTGCGCAGCGTCGTCTGCGTGCCACTGGTGCATGTGCGCACCGGCACCGGATCGTTGCAGGAGACCATCGCGACTTCGGTCAACGATACCGTCGGCGTCCTCTACATGGATTCACGCGGCGCCGCGGCCGACCTATCGTCCGGCAATCGAGAGATCCTGCAGACCCTTGCGCTCGAAGCGTCCACGATTCTCGAGAACGCTCGATTGCTCCAGGAGGAGCGCGAGAAGCAGCGCCTCGAAGAGGAGCTGAACGTCGCGCGTAGCATTCAGCAGGATCTCCTGCCCGCCGGCCTTCCATCGGAAGGCTGGTTTCGCGCCGCCGGATCGAGCATCACTTCGCGC
>DATHOT010000254.1:0-7421 GCA_035484655.1 Bryobacteraceae bacterium
CCGTGATCGTGTAAATATCGGACAGGTACATCTCCAGCGGGTCGTCGATCTTCTCCCCGATCTTAAACGCCGGGAACGGCGAGACGGGAGCGACTATCGCGTCCACTTCCGCGAACGCCTTTCGAAAATCTTCCGCAATCAGCGCTCGCACGCGCTGAGCCTTCAAATAGTACGCATCGTAGTAGCCGTGACTCAGCACGTACGTTCCAAGCATAATGCGCCGCTTGCACTCCGCTCCGAAGCCCGCTCCACGCGTGGCGCGATACATATCGCTCAACGTCGCCGCTTCGCTGCGCACCGTGTAACGTACGCCGTCGTAGCGAGCCAGATTCGAACTGGCTTCGGCCGTGGCGATGATGTAATAGCAGGGCACCGCATATTTGGTCGCCGGCAGGCTGATATCGCGAACTTCGCAGCCTAGTTTCTTCAACAGCTCAACGCCCTTCGCGATCAGATCGCCCGATTCACTGCCCAAGCCTTCGAAGTATTCCCGCGGCAATCCGATTCGCTTGCCCTTCACTTGGCCGTCCAGCGCGGCAACATAGTCGGGCACCGGGGCAAAAGCGGACGTCGAGTCGCATTCGTCGTGCCCGGCGATAGTCTGCAAAAGCAACGCAGCATCGCGCACTGTGCGCCCGAACGGTCCGATATGATCGAGCGAGCTGGCGAAAGCCACCAGGCCGTAGCGCGAGACCCGGCCGTAAGTCGGCGTGACGCCAACCACGCCGCAGAACGACGCCGGCTGGCGAACCGATCCGCCGGTGTCGGATCCTAAAGCAAGCACCGCTGTTCCTTGCGCCATCGCGGCCGCGGATCCGCCGCTCGACCCTCCGGGAACGCGATCGAGCGCGGCTGGATTTCTCACTGGTCCGAACGCCGAGTTCTCGTTGGAAGATCCCATGGCGAACTCGTCGCAGTTCGTTTTGCCGATGATGACACCGCCGGCCTGCTCCAATCGCACCACGGCCGTAGCGTCGTAAGGCGGGATGTACCGCTCCAGCAGACGCGATCCGCAAGTTGTGCGCACGCCTTTGGTGATGATGACGTCTTTTACAGCGATTGGAACGCCTGCCAGCCGCCCTGGATCTTCGCCCGTGGCCAGCTTCTTGTCCACCCGTTCCGCGGCGGCCAGCGCGCGCTCGTCACAAAAGTGCAGGTATGCGTTGGTTTTTGAATTCTCGGATTTCGCAAACTCGAGCGCCGCTTGCGCCAGTTCGACGGCGCTGAACTCGCGCGAGGCGAGGCCGTTGCGAACTTGCTCGACAGTGAGTGTAGCGACGCTCGCTGCCTTCGCGCTCATCGCTCGATCACCTTCGGAACCTTGTAATAGCCCGATCCGGCGAGCGGAGCGTTCGCGAGAGCGGCTTCGTTGCCAAGACACGGCCATTCCTGATCCTCGCGCAGCGTGGCGGTCTCCTCGGCATCGTACAGTACCTGTGCCATGGGCTCAACTTGCGAGGTGTCGACTTCGTTCAGAGTGTCGATGTGGGTCAGGATCTCGTCCAGATCTTTCGACAACCGGCCAATCTCCTGATCGGTCAATCTGAGATTTGCTAGGTCGGCCACGTAACGAACTTCCTGTTCGGTGATCTTCACGCCGACGCCTTTTTCCTCGCCTGTTTATATACCGTGCGCATCCCTGGGTCGGTGATCGCGTCGGCTTCGTCGGCGGGCTTGGAGTCATTGAGGCTTAGCGCCGGTTGTGGCGGACGTCGCGGCGTCGCGATGCGAAACTCGACGTCGGTTATAAGGCCCGCACCCACCACTTCCTGCAGCTTTGCCAGAATTTGAAACCGCAGATAGAAGAGCTGCTTCTGCCAGATGCTGTCTTCCACTTCGACGATAAGTGATCCCCGCACTAGTGATTTTGCCGCTGCGTGCACCGCAATCCGTTTCCCGACAGCCGCCGGCCAAGCTGCGCGCGCCAAGTCATCTTGGGAGATGGAGTCGGTAAGCTTCAATTTTGCGAGGGATTTGCCAGCGCGTTCCATTCGGCCCGAACTCATTTTAGCATCCGGAGCTGACTCGACTGCCTGGCGTTATCGGCCCGGCCGAAAAGCTTTCAATTGTAAAGCCGGAACGGAACGGAAATGGCGAATGTTGCCTGTTGCAAGTATGGTGGCTGTTTGGCGCGCAGTAGCAGCGATCAGAGCGTCGGCCATCTGCAAGCCATTTTTTCGCGAGTGCTCCTCGACCAGGGTGAGCGCGAGGTGACTCATGGCTTCATTCAGGGCAATAACCCGAAAGCCGCTCTGTAAAAAAAATCTACGAATTGTTCGGATTTCTTCTTGAGAACGGGCTCCCTGATAAAGCTCCATTACCGATACGATGGAAACAGCCCGGTCCGTTTGCAATTCTATTAATTCCGCTGCCGGGTGATTGCCGCGAAAGAACCAGATCAGGACGTCGGTATCAAAGATCACGGAAACGACTCTGCCTCAGAGTCCTGACGAACTTCGGCACGTTGCCTAAATCCTTACGATCCTTCCACATACCGAATGCCTCATTGGCGCTGACTTTGGCACGGATGCGCGGAGGAAGAACCGGCATGATGCGGGCTTTCTCTTTGCCGCGATGCAGGACGGTCACGGTCTCCCCGCGCTCAACCGCGTTTAGCACGTCTTTGGTCCGGTATCGAAGGTCGAGAATGGTTGCTTTCATAAGTAAGACGCCAGGTATTTTGCCGAATGTCTACTTATTAGTATACACTTCTAAAAGTGGTCTATCGTTTCTCCGATCACATCATCATCGTCGGCGCCGGGATCATCGGCGCATCGCTGGCCTACCATCTGGCCAAACGTGGAGCCCGCGTCACCGTCGTCGACGCTCAGCATCCCGCGGCGGGAGCAACCGGGAAATCCTTCGGATGGCTCAATGCGACGTTCTCCAAGCGCCCGCGCTCTTATTTCGACTTCAGTATGGCCAGCATCGACGGCTGGCACAGGCTGGAACAGGAGCTGGCGGGCGATCTCCAAGTCCAATGGGGTGGCAGTGTGGCTTGGTTTCTACCTGGTCCGGAAGCCGAGCAACTGCGGCGCGATGTTCTACATCATCGGCAATGGGGCTATGCGGTGCGCCTTTTGGACCAGGCCGGAGTCCGCGAATTGCTGCCCCATGTTGCACCAGGGCCGATCGGCGTGGCCTGCCACTCTGAACCGGAAGGCGCCGTGGATCCAATTCACGCGGTCTCTGTGCTTCTCGATAAGGCGCGTCAATTCGGCGCTGACATTCGCTATCCCTGCCAGGTAACTCGCCTTGATGGAGCTGTTGTTCATACGAGCCAAGGCGTGATCGAGGGGCATGCCGTCGTGCTCGCCTGCGGAGTCGATTCGCCGCGGCTGGCCCGGCTTGCCGGCGTAAATGTCCCGCTCAAAGACGCTCCCGGCGTCCTGATCCACACCACGCCTCAGGCACGCCTGATCGACCGGATCGTGCAAGCTCCCGGCGTCCATTTCCGGCAGAAGCTCGATGGACGAATTGTCGTGGGCGGACAGATTGTGGGCGGAGCCGGCACTGCGGACGCGCCCATCGCCGACGAGCTGCAAGTCTTTTCCAAAGTCTCAGAATTCTTGGACTTCGCCGGAGCGATTGAGTACACGACGCTGGGCTACCGCGTCATGCCCGCCGACGAGTACCCGATCGTCGGCTTTGCCGACGCGTCTCCCAATCTCTACGTGGCCGCGACGCACAGCGGCGTCACGCTCGCGCCTGTGATCGGAGAACTGGCCGCCATGGAGATTCTGGATGGCGTTTCCCAACCGCGGCTTGCACCGTACCGCCCAGCGCGTTTTGCTTAGTCTTACTTACTGCGAAACCTGCAGCTTGGCGGCGTTGGCCACCATTCCATTTTGCGTGACCACCACGCTCAGGTCGCCCGTTTTGGCGTTGGCTGGAACCTGGAAGTTGATTTGATAGAGTCCGACCGACCCAGGCGTGAGGCCGGCGTAAATAACGGCCGCCGTCTGGCTGTCCACCGTGACGGTAGGTTGTAAGGTTGCTGGAGCGAGCGGCGAGACGGCTCCGGAGGCGACACCGGGATTGGACGCGCCCATGCCGGCTAGGTAAATGATAAGGTACTCACCGGGCTTAGCGGGATGAGCGGAATTCACCAGTGAATAATCCAGGCCGTGCTGCGCGACGATCTGTCCGTCGCCGGAGGCAACCACGCCGGGTACGGCTGGAATGACATCAATCTGGTCAGGCAAGGTGAGCGCTCCGTTGGCGCTGACGATGGTGGCGTATTGCTGGTTGGGCGCCAGCTCACTCGGGATCTGGACGTCAAGTTGGATGTTACTCAGATAGTAGAGGGGCGCCGAGATCCCCCCGATCAGCATGAACGTGCCGTTGAATGACGTGGGCAAAGGTAATATTCCGGGCGAGACAGTCGTGGCTGCCAACCCGCTGCCGTAAACCTGCGAAATCGTTCCAGGCGCTAACGGCCCTCCGACCACGGGATTTAAATTGTGCAGCGTACCATCTTTGGCTAACACCGGCGCTTGATTCTGCGAAATGCCGCCCGTGAGCTGCGCGGTCGCGGGTTGCAATGTCCCAGCGGCCGCTTGAAGCGTCACCACCATCTGAGGCGTCACTGCGCCTGCCTGCCAAGTTGTCGAGTAGGTTCCGTCTTGCCCATCGCCGCGCAGTGACAACGGTGGATCGCCGTTGGAGAAACTCGCCACTACCGATCCGTTTGTCACGGCGTTGCCGCAATCGTCATTGAGCTGAACGATCAAGGCCGCGGGCCATTGCGCTGGCACCGCGAAGTTGTTTACCAGGCCCGTTTGGGTGAGCGCGAGCTTGCTCGGTGTACAACCTGCCGCCAGGACGTTGGCTGCCGCCGAAGTCGCGTCTAACCCCGCGATCGTCCCAGGCGGCCGCACCAATAGCGTCACGCCCACCGAGACCACTGCACCCGACATCGAAATGTCTACTTCACCAGTGTAGATTCCAGGCACCAGACCGGCCGTGTTCACTGAAACCGCAATCGGTCCGGCAGCGCCACCCGCTGGACTTGCGCTCAACCAGTTGGCGCCGTCGGCGGTCGATGTCGCCGCTTGGAATGGCGATGTGCTGTTTACATTTAGAGCCATTTGTTGGGCCGCCGCCCCGGCGCCTCCGGCGGATGCGGTAAAGAACAGTCCGTTTGGCGTTGGATCCGGCGGCGCAGCCCCGGAACTGCTCCCTTGATCCAGCACGACCACGACGTATTGGGGCGAATTCAGCGAGTGCGCATCCGAGATGCGAACCAATGCGTAGTAGCCGCCGGCGGCCAGGGATACCGCATTCGCGCTGGGCGTGAGAGTCAGGATCCCGGGGGTCGCGGGCGTCGCCGTCCCGCTCGCTGGACTCGGAGACACCAACGTGCCGCCATAGGGAACGTCCGCGGCCCAATTCACGACCGTACCGGGATCGCCGAGATTCAACACTCTAATCGTTTGTGGGTGTGAATATCCGCTGCTTTGCTGTCCGTGGAACGTGGCGCCCGTAATGTCTACCCCCAGTATCGACCCGCTCGTTGCAACGAACAGCGCCACGTTCACATCCACATTCCCAGCCGCCGACGACAGCTGGATCACATCATGATAGGCGCCCGCCTGGAGGCCCTGGGTGTTAACACGCACGTGCAGAAATACCGGCGCATTGTGCCCGGTCTGGCCCGCGCTCGGTGTCACACTCGAGATCCAGGGACTCGCGCCGACGACCGACGCATTGAAGCTCACCGGGCCGCCCCCTCCGCTGTTGCGAACCACTATAACTTGCTCCAATGTCCCCGGCGCCTGGATGCGCGCAGCGAAATGCAGGACCTTGGGGGCCGCATCCAGCTGCGGCGCGGCGCTTGCAAGCGTGAGCGTAACCGGCACATCCGTCGGATTGTTGGAACTGTCGATCAGACGGATGCGCCCGGAATACTTGCCCGCCGCCATCGCACCCTGATCCACCCGGACCACTAATCTCGCCGGCGTGTTGCCGCCGGCCGGTGCGGCACTAAGCCACGCAGGAGCCGCGGAGCCATCTTGTCCGCTATCGATCGCCCGCTGGAACCCGGCCGTCGAAACTCCAGCGGGCAGCGCCACGATCACCTGTGCCGGCGGCGAATCGCCTCCCACGGCCCCGGTGAAGGACAGACTTTGAGGTGTAGCGGTAACCTGTGGCGTGGAATTTACGATAGTCAGTTGGAAGGTCTTAGTTGTAAGGGGAGGGCGGCCGGTAGATGCGTCCACGCTGGCGTCGGTCACATTAACTGCGAATGAGTCCGTTTGGGCTGTAGCTGTAGTGCCGCTCAAAACACCCGTTCCCGGATCGATGGATAGGAATCCGGGGCCATTTGCTAGCGAAAAACTATAAGGCGGCGTTCCTCCCACTACACTGATGGTTTGTTGGTACGCCGTTCCGGTGACGCCACTGGGAAGAGTGGCTGCAGTCGTAATTGTCAAAATCGGGGCAATTGTAAGCGAGAACGCTTTCGCCGTGGAAAGGCTCGGAAAGGCCGCTATCCCAGCCGGCGGCGTAGCTGTCACGGTGACGTTGAAGTTGAAGACTCCGCTCGCGGTCGGTCTGCCACTGAGGACGTTCCCGTTGAGCTGTAAACCTGGTGGAATCCTATCGATGGACCATGTATAGGTCCATCCCGATGTCACGGTGGTCACCGCCGGCGGACCGTCCGCGGAGTTAAAACTTGCCGAATATTGAACTGCTTGATCCCCGCCGGACAACACTGACGAGTTCGTGATGTACATGATTCCCACCGTGTACGCCTTAGAGGCCGTTTGCTGGGTTTGCGTGTCCATCACCATGACGGTAAAGGGAAACGAACCGCCCGTAGTGGCTGTCCCCGTGATGGTCCCCCTGGATGCTCCCAATGAGAGGCCCGGCGGCAGGCTCCCTTGGGTGACCGACCATTGGTAGCTACCAGACCCGTTGGCGGTTAGCTGGGCTGTATAGCTGCTGCCTAATGCCCCGTAAGGCAGCGATGCCGGTGAGATCGCCAGCGGGGCGAACTGGCCCCGCAGAGGGCTGATTGAGGAGAAAAGGAGGTTAAAAGCTGCTACAAACCGCAGCGTTTTCGACATTTTCAGCACCCAATTGTAGGCAACCTCATGGCACTTTCGTACGTCTTATTACACAGAGAAGCGTAAGTCACGACCTTCTCCTCCTCTGGTTGGCGCGGTTCGAATCCTCGGGCCGCGCCTTTTTGTTCTTATTCTTTAGCAGCTTCCGAGAATTTCTCAAAGAACTTCTTGATGATCAGTTTGGCGGTCGTATCCAGGAGCCGCTGACCGACGCTGGCGATGGTGCCTCCCACCTGAACTTCGCCCTCGTACTTTACATCGGTCGCTTCGCCCGCCGGCTCCAGGGTGAGGACCCCTTCGCCCTTTACGAACCCGATCTTACCGGTGCCGTCCACCATCAATTTGAACTTT
>DATHOT010000255.1:0-20979 GCA_035484655.1 Bryobacteraceae bacterium
CAGACGAGGCCGGTCGCCGGTTGTACGTTGCCCGCAGCGGTCAAGGCGCGCGTATCACCGTCTTCAATCTGGACACCCTGGAGCCCGTCGGCGAAATCCCCAATGCCAGCGCCCATGGAGCGGTTGTTTCCCCGAAGTCCAATCACGGATTCGCAAGCAGCAAGCCGGTGGTGATGTTCGATAGCAAGACGCTCGCGCCCATCAAGACTATCGATGTCGACGGCGGCCCCGACGGCATGCTCTACGACTCGTTCAACGATCGAGTATACGTTCTGAGTCACCGGGCGCCGAATGTGACTGTGATCAACGCGTCGGATGGATCGGTGGTGGGCACTATCGACCTGGGCGGCGCGCCGGAACAAGCGGCCAGCGACGGTAAAGGGCGCATCTATATCGATATTGAGGACAAGGGCAACATCGCTGTCGTGGACGCCAAGACACTCACCGTAACCGCGCACTACGATCTGGAAGGGAAAGGCGGCGTGTGCGCGGGTTTAGCGTTGGATGCGAAGAACAACATCCTGTTTGCCACTTGCCGCAACCCTCAAAATATGGTGATACTCGATGCGCGCGATGGCAAGATCCTGGATGCCCTGCCGATCGGCATGGGCACGGATGGCGCCGTGTTCAACCCCAAGACCATGGAAGCATTCAGCTCCCAGGGCGACGGAACACTGACGATTGTCAAAGAAAATAGCCCCACCAGCTTCGTTGTCGAACAAAACTTGGAGACGATGAAGACCGCCAAGACCCTGACGTTGGATGGCAAGACCAACCACCTGCTGCTGATCGCCGCTGAGTTTGGCCAGCCCGCTACGCCTCAACCTCCGGGCGGACGGGGCAGAGGCCCCATGGTGCCGGACTCGTTTTCGATTCTGGTAGTTGGCAAATAGCCCTAGCGGCCACGTGGCGGAGATTGATGGCCGTTGTGGCCGCCACGCTCGATTGAACGGATCAAGCCTTGGAGCATCCCGTCCGTTTCGCGCTGCGAGGTCGCCAAGGCTTTCACCTGTGTTTGAGTTTCATTCAGCATCTTCATCCCGGCCAGGATGAGCTTGCCGATGGCAGCGATCTGGCGATCGAGCTCCGTGACGCGCGTCTCCAGCTTACCAGGCATCGCTACCACGATAACGAGTGAAGGGCTACCGGAAGCGAGGGGTTTTCGCGCTAGAATCTATCATTGTCCCAACCTCAACTTGAGCCTCCGCGGGTTACTCGCAGAGATTTATTGTCCCTGGCTGTTTACGGCGCTTCCTCCGCTGCCATCGGCTCAGTTCTGTCATCCCAGCCTCTTGCAAGATCGGCCGCCGACATCACCTTACGAATCGGTGAGATCGATCTGGAAGTAGCGCCGGGCCGATTCATCAAAACGCCGGCCTACAACGGGCAGGCGCCCGGCCCATTGCTCCGGATGACCGAAGGAAAAACCGTCACCGTGGATGTCATCAATCAAACCAAAGAGCCCGAGATGGTTCATTGGCACGGATTCCAGATTCCTCCCGACGTTGACGGAGCCCACGAAGAGGGAACACCCATGGTGCAGGGCATGGATCATCGCAGGTTTGCGTTCACACCGCGCCCCTCTGGAACTCGCTGGTATCATACTCACGCCATCGCCGGCCACAATCTCCGCCGGGGCACTTATTCGGGGCAATTCGGAATGGTTGTGGTTGAACCGCGGACCAACCCGGCCCGCTACGAGTTGGAAGTCCCGATTGTGTTGCACGAATGGGACGGGTATTTTTCCGCCGAAAACGCAATGGACGTCGAGTACAACGTTTATTCGGTGAACGGAAAGATGTTGGGAGCCGGCGAGCCGATCCGCGTGAAGAGCGGCCAGCGCGCGCTGTTCCGTGTCCTGAACGCCAGCGCGAACCGGCAGCATCGTATCGCGTTTGCCGGCCATACTTTCGAGGTTGTTGCGCTGGATGGGAATCCCGTTAGAACCACGCGCCGGGTGCCGGTGCTCGAGGTTTGGCCGGGCGAAAGAGTGGATGCCATGGTGGAGATGGATTCGCCGGGAGTATGGATATTGGGAGAAGTGGACGACGGCGAGCGCGCTTCAGGCGCGGGAATCGTGGTCGAATATGGAGGCGCGACGGGCGCCCCGCAATGGATTGCGCCGCCGCCTTTCACTTGGTCGTACGCCATGTTCGGAGGGCAGTCCGAGCGGCCGGATCCGGCATCGATCCACCGTTTAGTCTTCGAGCGAAGGTTCGATGGCCACGGCTGGTCGATAAACGGAAAGCCGTTTCCACAGACCGATCTGATCCCGGCCGTGCCGGGCCGCCCGAACCGTCTCATCTTCGATAACCGAAGCGACATGGCTCATCCAGTGCACCTCCACCGGCACACTTTCGAGATCACGAAATACGCGGGCGAGCCCAGCTCCGGTGTTTTCAAGGACGTGGTTATGGTGCCGGAGATGAAAACCGTGGAAGTAGATTTTCTGGCGAACAGTCCAGGTCCGTCGCTATTTCACTGTCATCATCAGTTCCACATGGACTTTGGATTTATGGCATTGATGCACTACTAGCAATCTTTCAGGGCCGCTATCGTGCAGTTTTTGGCCACCTCTCTTTCCCACCAAGGCCAACTGTGTACAATGAGCGTCTTATGGCCTTGAACGGACGTGTCGCGCTCATCACTGGCGCCAACCGCGGCTTGGGGAAAGCAATGGCTTTATCGCTCGCTGAGGCGGGCATGCGCGTCGCCTTGGTTGCGCGCGATGTCGAGCAACTCAATGCCGTCGCCGATCAAGCCCGCGGCTTGGGCGCGCAAGCCGAAGTTTTCCGCGCCGATATTACCGACGAATCGCAAGTGCGCCGGCTCGAACAGGACGTCCTGGCCAAGTTCGGCCCGGTCGACATTCTCATCAACAATGCTGGAATCGCGGTGCGCAAGTTCTGCGTCGACCTGACCCTATCGGACTGGATGAGCGTGCTCAATACCAACCTCACCAGCGCGTTCCTGATGTGCCGCTCGTTTGTGCCACACATGAAAGGCCGCGGTTACGGGCGTATTATCAACATCGCGTCCATCATGGCGCACATCTCCGTTCCGATGCGCTGTGCCTATTCATCCAGCAAGGCCGGATTGCTCGGGTTCACGCGCGCTCTGGCGCTAGAGCTGGCTGCCGACAGCATCACGGTCGTGTCCATCAGTCCCGGGCCGTTCGCTACCGAGATGACGATCCCGCTCATGACCAATCCAGAAATAAACGAGCAGTTCATGTCCAAGACGCCGATGCGCCGCTGGGGCAAGCCCGAGGAGATCGGCAAGCTCGCGCTGTATTTATGCTCGGAAGACGCCGGCTTCATCACCGGAACCGACATTGTGGTCGACGGAGGCTGGTGTGCTCAATAGGCGCGTTCTGGCGGGGGCGGCGCTCTTGCTGGCATTAACGGCTTGCCGCGGCAACAAGACCAAACGCATCGCTGTCGTTCCCAAGGCCAACTCGCACGAGTTCTGGGTTTCGGTGCACGCCGGCGCGGCGGCGGCCGGCCAGAAATTCGGTGTCGAGGTACTGTGGAACGGCCCCGCCCAGGAGACCGAATACGATCGCCAGATGCAGATTGTCGATTCGATGATCGCCCAGCGTGTCGACGGCCTCGCTGTCGCGGCTACCGAGCGCAAAGCTTTGAACCGCTCGCTCGATCGCGCCGCCGAGTTGGGAATTCCGGTAACAGTCTTCGACTCCGGAGTCGACTCCACCAACTACCTCTCGTTCATCGCGACCAATAATTACCAGGGCGGCCAGATGGGAGCCCGCGAGCTCGCGCGGCTGGTCGGCGGCAAAGGAAAAGTCGCCATGGTCATGAACATCCCCGGCAGCTTATCCACTGTGGATCGAGAGCGCGGTTTCGAAGATGCGGTTAAGTCCGAGTTCCCCAAAATCGAGATCGTAGCCCGCCAGTTCTCCATGTCCGACCGGTCTAAAGGAATGGCCGCCGCCGAAAATATCCTGACCGCCCATGCCGATCTCGACGGCATCTTCGCCTCGTCCGAGCCCAGCAGCACCGGCGCTGCGCTGGCTCTCAAATCACGCAGCCTTTCGGGTAAAGTGAAATGCGTCGGCTTTGACGCCAGCGATAATCTGATCGACGATCTGAAGGACGGAACCATCCAGGCCTTGGTCGTTCAGGATCCGTTCCGGATGGGCTTCGAAGCCGTCAAGACTTTAGTGGACAAACTCAATGGAATTACACCGCCCAAACAAATCGACCTGCCGGCCCGTGTGGTCACCAAGCCCGATCTCGACAAACCCGAGATCCACGACCTGCTGTACCCCGATGTTAAAAAATACGTGGGCAACACCTAGCCTGGTGGGGCGGACGCCCTCGTCCGCGCCGGACCCCTGGTCCGGCTCTTTTCCCTGATTCATGTGCGAATTATGGCGGCCTCGCCGCACTACCTAGGCATGAAGAGAGTTTTCGCAATTCTTTTGCTCCTGATCTGGTCCCTCGGCGCCTATGCGGGAACGCTTACCAAGTCCCACAGCCAAGGCAAGTTCAGCGACGAGGAGATCGAGGCGACCATTAAAGCCAAGCTGGCCAAATCGAAGATTGGCAAGGATGGTTTGCAGGTGCATGTGAAGAATGGCATCGCTACTTGGACCGGCAGCACCACCGTCATGCAACATAAAGGCGCGGCCACGCGCATGGCCAAGACCTCCGGCGCGACCCAGGTTGTAAACAACATCAAGGTGTCAGCCGACGCCAGCGGCGATTTGAAGGCGCAGCCCCGCAAAGTCGTCGTTAAGACCAGCGAGGTTAAGTCCAACTAGTACTACTGCAGGTCTCCGACCTGCGAATGACCTTTCGCGGCGTGGCAGCGCCTTGCTACAATGCAATCCGTGCGCGCTAAGATGTTACTCTTAGTAGCCGCGTTCTCGGGCGCGGCCTTCACCCAGGAAATCAAGATCATCTCCGGCCCGGTCGATAATCAGGTCCTCCAACGAACCGCCGATCAGACCGCCGACATCAGCTTCAGCGGCGCGGCATCCGGTAAGAAAGTCAACGGCAAGGATGTTGAAGCCCGCCTTATCGCGGCCGACTCTACTCCTGTCCCCGGTTTCGATTGGTCATCGGTAGCAAAAATCCAGAAACTCAAATGGGGCGGGGAACTGAAGCGCGTGCCGGTCGGTGGCCCCTATCGCCTCGAAGTTCGCCTGCAGGGCAGCGACTCCACGCTTTCGATCGCCAATCTATTGGTCGGCGACCTCTGGGTCCTGGCCGGACAATCCAACATGGAAGGCCACGGCGATCTGGTCGACGTCCAGCAACCCTCCCCACTGGTCCACAGCTTTGACATGGCCGACCGCTGGTTGGTCGCCGAAGAACCGCTCCACACCACCGTGAACGCTGTCGATCCGGTGCATTGGCCGCTCAATGCCGAAAGAGTCCCTGAACGGTTGACCGGTCAGCCGCTCGAAAATTATGTCACCAATCGAAAGAAGGGCTCCGGCCTCGGTTTGCCTTTCGCTGTCGAGATGGTCGCGCGCACCAATGTCCCGGTCGGTCTGATCCCCTGCGCTCACGGCGGCACTTCCCTGGATCAGTGGAGCCCTGCCTTGAAAGATCGCGAAGGCGAATCGCTGTACGGGTCGATGTATCGCCGCGTGCAGGCCGCCGGCGGGCGGGTCAAGGGCGTTCTGTGGTATCAAGGCGAGTCGGATGCCAATCCCAAGGCCGCGCCTGTGTTCCTGCCCAAGTTTGAGGCTTTTGTCAAGGCCGTTCGCGCCGATTTCAATCAGCCGGACCTTCCCTTCTACTACGTGCAAATCGGACGGCATGTCGACAAGAGCAACGTATCGGAGTGGAACGCCGTGCAACTCGTCCAGCTCCGCGCCGAAAGCGAGATTCCCCACTCCGCGATGGTCGCCGCCGTTGATCTGCAGCTTGACGATGGCATCCATGTTGGCACCGAAGATCTCAAAAGGCTCTCGCGGCGCCTCGCTGACCTAGTCTGCCTCGATTTGTTTCCGCGCATCAAAGACTACGGAGAGCGGAAGCGAGGCCCACGGCCAATTGCCGCCACCTTTCAAGACGGCTTCGTGAAAGTGAGTTTTTCCGGCGTAAATGGCCGTCTCCAGTCCGAAGGTCCGATCTCTGGTTTCTCCATTCACCAGGCGGACGGCGAATGGGTGCCGCTCATCTACAAGTCACACGTAGATCAAGCTGAGGCCAGCAGCGTTCTGCTGTCAGTGCAAGGCAAGCTTCCCCCGGACGCCACGCTGTGGTACGGCTTCGGCAAAGATCCATACTGCAACCTGCGCGATGCCGCCGACCTGGCCGTGCCGGTGTTCGAAATCAAGATCGCCAGTGGCGCGGGCCCTCGGTCTGTGAAATACTAGCTTCTGATAAACTGAAGTTTCCGCTTGTGGCGCAGTTTTTCGGCCTGCGAAAAAGTAGACAAGGAAGCCCCCAATGAAATCATTCGTACTACCCGTTCTGTTTTCCGCCCTAGTGTACAGCCAGACTCCACCCCTGCCCAAGGTCACGCCTGGAACTCCCGCTCCGCCACAGGCCCAAGCTCCGGCAGCTCCCGCTCCTGCCACTGCTGCTCCGCCGCTCGCGCCCGACACCGTCGTGCTTGAGGCCAATGGAAAGAAATACACCAAGGCTGAGATGGACAAAATCATCGAGGCTTTACCGGCCCAGCTCCAGCAAAACGCGCGCATGCAGCCTCAAATGTTCAGTCAACTGTTTTTGTACCAGCAGTTGGCGGCGGACGGTGAAAAGGCGGGCCTCGACAAGGATGATCCCTGGAAAGCGACGCTGGAGTTCCAACGCATGCAGACCCTCGCTCAGGCCCAGTTGACCACGCATGGAAACCTCATCCAGGTAAGCGCCGAAGATCAGCAAGAGTACTACAAGAAAAATGCCGACAAGTATCGCCAAGCCAAAGTGCGGGTCATCTACATCACTTTCAATCCCGCCCCTGCCAAGGCCGGCGCCGAGGCCGACAAGCTCCCTACCGAAGCCGAAGCCAAGAAGAAGATCGACGATCTCCATAAGCAGATCGCCTCCGGCGCGGATTTCGGCAAGCTGGCCCGCGAGAACTCCGACGACCACGCCTCGGCCGCCAAGGATGGCGATTTCGGAGTCATCAAGCGCGGCAGTAGTTATCCCGATGCCGTGAAGAACGCCGTCTTCGCGCTCCAGGCCGGCCAGGTGAGCGAACCTATCAGGCAACCGAACGGATTCTATTTGATCCGCGTGGACCAGTTCAATCAGGAACCGTTCGACGACGTCAGCATGCAGATCTTGCAGGAAATCAAGCAGCAGCGTTTCAATGAGTGGATGAGCGGCATGCAGGCTCAATTTAAGGTGAAAGTTGAAAACCCCGGATACTTTACACCGCGTACGCCTCCGCTTCAGCTCCAACCGGTCCGTTGAACGGGTTTGGAAACGGCTGCCGCCGCTTCAAGGACGCGCGATCCGAATCCGCTTCTTGCCCGCCCTGACCGTCCGCGGCGGAAAGCTTTATTCCAGGCGTTCGTGCGGGGAGCCAGTCTACGCCGGAAGCTACATTCGCAAACGCGAAATAGTATTGGATCGCGACCTGCGAAGTCGTCCGAATGAGCTGGCCCGCATTCTCACCCACGAGCTGTTTCATTTTGCGTGGGTCCGGTTGGGTAACCCCGCCCGCCGGTCATACGAAAGTCTCCTGCACCAGGAATTTAAGTGTCATGCGCGCGGCGAGTTGGGATGGTCCGCCGAATCCCGCAAGTCAGCCCTGCCCCGTCGCCCCGATCCTACGTCCTATCGTTCTCCCCGTTGGCGCGAATACATCTGCGAAAGCTTTTGCGACACTGCCGCCTGGCTTTATTCCGGCGTCCGCCGCCACAGCGAATTCACTCTTGGCGCGCGCTCTAAGCATCTCCGGGCGCAGTGGTTTCTTGAAACCTTTCGTAACCGCGGAATATCGATATAATTGACCTAGGAGGCTGTTCCCCTTTGACGACGCCCATCCGACTCGTTCCCCTTTGTGCTGCCATCGCGGCTTTTGTGTTGTGGACAGCCTGCGCCAATCATTCAGTCAAAGCCGACGGTTCGCTGAAGCCGGAAGGGACTCGTAAAGTTGCTCCTGAGTTCACTCTGAAAGACTCCGAGGGCCAGACGGTTCACCTCGCTGATTACAAGGGCAAGGTTGTGCTCCTCGACTTCTGGGCCACCTGGTGCGGCCCCTGCAAGATCGAAATTCCCTGGTTCATGGAATTCGAAAAGCAGTTGAAGGACCGCGGTTTTGCCGTAGTCGGCGTATCGATGGACGAAGATGGATGGAATGTTGTAAAGCCTTATATCCAGCAGTACAAAGTCAACTATCGTATTTTGCTTGGAAACGATCAGGTGGGCGAGATTTACGGGGGCGTCGAGTCCCTGCCTACCACGTTCTTAATCGACCGCCAGGGAAAAATCGCTGCGGTTCACATCGGGCTCTCCGGGAAAGACGAATTCAAAAATGCCATCACTGAACTGCTGGACGCGCCTCGGACTACTTCCATTGTTCCTGTCGGCGGCAACTTCGGCTTCATTACAAGCCCAAGGTAATTCCGTCCTCAGCATCGCGCCACCTGAAAAACTAACTATTAAGCGCGGCGCTACCGCCGAAGTAAAGCTCAAGGCGCAACTGCAGCCCGGCTTCCACGCCAACAGCAATGCCCCCGCCGACGAGTTTCTTATCCCGCTGAAACTTACCTGGGCGAAGGAGCCGCTCGATGCCGAGCAAGTCACTTACCCCAAGCCGCAATTCGAAAAGTACGCCTTTTCGCCCAATCCGGTCTCGGTATTTAGTGGCAATTTCGAGATTGCCACGCGCTTCAAGGCCCTTCCGAGTGCCAGCCCGGGGCTCGGCATGATGACCGGAAAACTTCGCTTCCAGGCCTGCAACAACAAAGAGTGCCTGCCGCCGCGAACGATTGACATCCGCTTCACGGTCGATCTGCAGTAGTGCCTCTGGATATCACTTAGCTACTGCAACGAGTAAGTCAGCCCCAACGTAAACTGGAATGAATTTTTCTTAAACCCGGTTGGCGGATCGTTCAAGAAAGTATCGATCACGCCCGTCGACCCGCTCAGGTGCTTGTAAACCGGCATCGTGAGCAGAGTGGTGAACGCCGCCGAATACGCGTGCGTATTGTTGAACGCCGGAGTGGCCGACAAGCTTTCATCCAGCCCTACGCCGCGCGGCAGCTTGCGATGATAATGCTCCCCGAAAGTGGCGCCGATCAGATTCATGCTCGTGGGCTGGCTCTGGTTCGATCCGGCGGCGAACTGTTGCCGGATGTAACTCATAGCCCCTTTCAAATCCAGCTCCTGCGCCGAAGTGTTGATCACGGTCCACCCGATTCCGCCGTTGTAGGTTTGCTGAAGATCGAGGCCCTGCGAGAAGTTGTGATCGAAATCCGCCTGCCCGAAGCCGAACAACACCGGCGTGAAATATTCATCCTGCTCCCCAGACGCGTGGAAAATCGAAGTCTTAATGGACGGAGTTGCCGGCTGCGTCAGCACGCCGTATGATTCCGTGAAGGCGAACGACGTGCGATAGCTCGGATCCAGCCAGTTCTCGGCCGGTTCGGTGCGAACCAGGCTGACTGCTCCGGTAAAGGTCCGGTTGGTCTGCGTCGCCTGTACTAGCGTGGCGCCGGCGGTGATCGTCCCGGTCCAGTCGGACAAAAAGCCGGGCGTGCGCGTGATTGCTTTTTGAAACGCGCCCTGGTCCAGGACCACCGCCGTATCGGCGACGGGTATCGATTGAGGGGGCGCGCCCGGAGCCGGGGTGACCTGCAGCTTCTGATCCTGCACCGCTAGCGTTCCCTGCGGAATATCCGACGGAGTCTCTTTCCTGCGGAGTTTCACGCCCTTGCGGATCACGGCGACCTTGGCGGAGGTCTCCAGTTCTTTCACCTTGCCCCAATCGATCGTCAAATCGCCTAGCGCGTCGCTCTTAAAAGTAACGGTAGTACTAGTTGATCGCACGAAATGCCCAATCAGCTTGTCTCCATTGGTGAACACGATAGTATCGGCGTTTGCCAGTGCCATGGCGCCGGCCGACAGGAGTAGTACGCGAACTGCTTTCCAGGAATTGAGCATAGAATGATTGGACGCCCAAAAATTAGGGACAGTACACTCAAATACCGATTTTACGGGCGCCTATCCCCCACGCACAGTGAAGGAACCCATGACCAGTCCCAAAATCTCCTGAAGCTGGACCGCTTGGAAGTCGGCCGGGAACCGGACCTGTTCGGCCAGATAGCGGTCGCGCATCATCCCTTCCAGCATCCCCATGAGCGCCGACCGGACCGCCTGCGGATTGAGCTCCGGCCGAAGCAGATGCATCGCGCGCATCTCCACTACGACGCTGTCGATCAAACCGACGAATCCGAGAAAGCCGTCGGTCAACGCCACCACCGGCCCTTCCTTGCGAATCCGCCGTCCTTCCAGCAGCATGAGAAGCTTCAACTCCTGGTCCGATTCCAGGCGGCGCAACACGCAGGCCGCGATTGCTCCCAGTTTCTCAACCGGCGAGGTCAGATTCTGGCTGGCGGTCCGAGCCTCTTCCGTGATTCCGCCCCATCCCTCGTTGAAGATCGCCTCCAGGAGCCCCGCCTTGCTCCCGAAATGCTTCATGAGCTGTGATTCGCTGGTCCCAGCCTGTCGCGCAATTGCCGACGTGCTGGTATGCTCGTAGCCCCGGGTCGCAAACAATTTCTTGGACGCTTGCAGAATTCGTTGATGTGTAGAAACCTTCGATGGCGGAGATGCGGGAGCCGGTACCATTTCATCCACCCAGTTTCATAGTAGCACTGCTATCCAGGGTATATTACTAGCGTATTATTACCTACCCCACAATACCAGAGCGCTGTTACTCCGCCTTCGGATCGGCTTCCCTCATCAGCGCTGCCTGCTCCTCGGCCCGAGTGTCATTCAGAAACGTTCCGGAGCCGCTCTCGACCGCTGCCAGGTACTTTAACTTCGTCGCGCTCCTTTGGATCGGCAGAAAATCCACGTGGAAATGGAAATAGGGATGCTCTCCCGGCGCTGGCCGCTGCCGTAGCAACATCATCAGCGGCATCGGAAAACCATACAGGTTGTCGTATTTCTGCCGCACGATTTTCAGCAGCGCAGCCAGGTCGCCGCGCTCCGCTGCGCTAAGCTCTTGTAAAGCGCCCAAGTGACGCCGCGCGCAAATCTGCATTTCGCTCGGGAACCGCCCGTAGAATGGCAGGAAAGCCACAAAGCTATCGTTTTCCGCCACCAGCCGCCGCCCGTCTTCTATCTCGTCAGCCAGGATCCGGCAGTACAGGCACTCCGACCTCTCGTGAAAATACTGCTCCGCCGAATCCAGCTCCGTCTGAACCAGCGGCGGAATAAACGGGAATGCATAGATCTGTCCGTGCGGATGCGGCATGGTCACCCCGATTGCGACCCCGGCGTTCTCAAACACCGATACATACCTAACTTCCGGATTGGCAAACAGCTCAACTGTCCGCTTGGTCCACAAATCGATCACCTTCCTCCATTGCTCCACCGCCAACTGCGAGGGAAGCAGCCGATGATCTGGAGAATAGAGCACGACATCGCAAGCGCCTCTCGCACCGGTGCTCTTGAACAAACCCGGCTCCGCCGAAAACGGCGGGTTCTCAAAACTGAACGCCGGAAAATCGTTGGGATAAAGATGAACGTCGTAGTCGTCCGGCACCCGCCCCGACCCTGGACAGAACGGACACCAATCCTCCGGTAATTGCGGACGGCCCTGGCGCTCGGTCGCTACCGCCACCCATTCCCGCAACAAAGGATGCCAGCGCAGTTCAGCGGATGATCGTGCATCAGCCATGTTTGACCAAACCACAGAATACAAAGAATTCCCGCCAGCGCTTCCTGGGCTCATCTTGCTACAAATGAAGTCACATGAACATCCGCCCGGAAGATGTCCTCGACTACCACGCCTCTGCGCCCGCGGGGAAGATCTCCATTACCCCCACCAAACCCTGCTCCACCCAGCGCGATCTCAGTCTGGCCTACACTCCCGGGGTCGCCATTCCATGCCTCGAAATCGAAAAGCAGCCCGACATGGCATATCGATATACCGCCAAGGGCAACCTGGTCGCGGTGGTGACTAATGGCACGGCCGTGCTCGGCTTGGGAAATATTGGACCCCTGGCCGCCAAGCCGGTCATGGAGGGCAAGGGCGTCCTGTTCAAGCGTTTCGCCGACATTGACGTCTTCGATCTCGAGCTCTCCGCCAGTGATCCCCAGGATGTCATTCGCGCCTGCCAGATGATCGAGCCCACCTTCGGAGCCATCAACCTGGAAGACATCAAAGCTCCCGATTGTTTCATCGTCGAAGAAGAGCTGCGGCGCACCATGCACATCCCGGTCTTTCATGACGACCAGCATGGGACCGCCATCATCGTGGGCGCCGCGCTACTGAATGCCTTGATCTTGGTCAACAAGAGAATCGACCAGGTGAAGGTGGCGTGCAACGGCGGAGGCGCGGCTTCCATCGCTTGTGCCGAACATGCCATCAACCTAGGCATGAAGCGCGAAAACATCATCATGTGTGACATTGCCGGTGTGGTGTACGAGGGCCGTGCCGTGGAAATGAATCCCTACAAGGCTCGCTTCGCTCGCAGGACCGATATGCGCATTCTCTCGGAAGCCATGCGCGGCGCCGACGTCTTCATCGGATTGTCAGTGGGCAACTGCGTCACGCCCGAAATGTTGCTGGCCATGGCCGAGCGCCCCATTGTCTTCGCCCTCGCCAATCCCGATCCCGAGATCCCTTACGACGTGGTAGTGAAAACCCGGCCCGACGCCATCGTCGCCACCGGCCGGTCTGACTATCCCAATCAGGTGAATAATCTGCTTGGCTTTCCTTTCATCTTTCGCGGCGCTCTGGACGTTCGTGCCACCACCATCAACGATGCCATGAAGCTCGCCGCCACCCAGGCCCTCGCCGAGCTCGCCCGCGAAGAAGTGCCGGATTCGGTGAGCCGCACCTACGGTGTCGAGCGCCTCCGTTTCGGGCCGGAGTATATCATTCCCAAGCCCTTCGATCCCCGCGTCCTTCTGCGCGAAGCCTCCGCAGTCGCAAAGGCCGCGATGGATTCCGGCGTCGCGCGCGAGCAGGTGGATCTCATCGCTTATCGGGACGAGCTCGAGCGGCGCCAGAGCAAAGTACACGGCGTCATGCGCATCATGATCCACAAGGCTCAGCAAAAGCCCAAGCGCGTCGTGTTCCCGGAAGGCGAGGAGAGCAAGATTCTGCGCGCCGCTCAAATTCTGATCGACGAGAAGATCGCCCTGCCCATCCTGCTCGGCCGCGAAGCCGTGATTCGGGAGCGAATGGCCGACCTTCAGCTCACTCTCAGCTCAGTATCGATCGTCGATCCTGCCCAATCGCTCGATCGCGCCCGCTACGCCGACGAACTTTTCCGCCTGCGGCAGCGAAAAGGAGTCACTCGCAAAGAAGCCGGCCAACTGATTCTGAATCACACTTATTTCGGCTCCATCATGGTTGCGCTCGAAGATGCCGATGCGCTGGTCGGCGGCCTCACCCAGCACTATCCCGATACCATTCGCCCCGGTCTCGAAGTAATCCCCATTCGCGAGGGACTGCGCCGCGTCGCCGGACTCTACATGATGATTACGCTGAACGGCGTCTATTTCTTCGCCGACGCCACCGTGAACATCGAGCCTTCCGCCGAAGACCTGGCCGAGATCGCGATTTCAGCCGCCGAAACCGCCGAGCGCTTCGACGTGAAGCCGCGCGTCGCCTTGCTCTCTTTTTCTAACTTCGGCAGCGCCCGGCATCCGCTTGCGGACAAGGTCCGCAAAGCCGTGGAGCTGATCAAGAAGCGAGCGCCGGAGCTGATGGTGGATGGCGAAATGCAAGCGGACACTGCCGTCGCGCCCGAAATTATCGAGCAGGATTACCCCTTCAGCTCGCTCAAAGGAGGTGCCAACGTTCTGATCTTTCCGAATCTCGAAGCGGGGAACGTCGCCTACAAACTTCTGTCGCGTTTAGGAGCCGCCGAGGCAGTCGGCCCGATTCTTACCGGCCTCTCCAAACCCGTGCATGTGCTGCAGCGCGGCGCCGAAGTCAACGAGATCGTCAACGTCGCCGCTATCGCGGTGGTCGATGCGCAGGAAGCCGAGCGTCGCTCGTAGCGCACGCACTCCTGCGTGCCGTGTTCGCACTGATGCGAACACTCTCTAACCCTCACCCGCTGGCGCATGATGCTTCTTCCTCAACGGAACTTCCCTCAGGAAAAAATTCACCGCCACCGCCACCACCATCAGGACCGCGCCCATCACGAAGATCGAGTGCAACCCCGCCAGCAACGCCTGTCGAACGTTCCCCAAAAGCTGTTGCAGCATCGCCATCGCGCCCGGCGGCAGTCCCATCGCCGACAAGCCCCGTTGAAGCTGCAGCGGATTATCGAACAACGACACCAGTCGCGCCGGTGCTCCCGCCGGAATGCTGTGTTGAAAGCGGTCGTGATACATGGTCAGCAGTACCGATCCGAAAACCGCTACGCCCAGCGTTGCGCCGATCGAGCGAAAGAACTGCGTCGATGCCGTGGCCGCACCCATCTGCGCCGGCGGCGCGACATTCTGCACCGCCAAAGTGTAGATCGGTTGCGCGATGCCCATCCCCAGCCCGGCAATGATCATGTTGCGAATCACCACCCACTGCGGCGTGTTCCCGTCCATCGCGGCCATCAGAAACATGCCCACCATCGCCAGCCCTGAACCCACCAGCGCCATCATGCGGTAACGTCCAGTCCGCGCCATGATGTTTCCCGATGCCATGCTCGCCACCACAAACGCCAGCATCAGCGGTGTCAGTAGCGATCCCGAGCGCGTCGCCGAGACGCCCAGCACCGCCTGCATAAAGAGCGGAACATAAACGATCACTCCAAACATCCCCATGCCGAACAGAAACACCGCAATGGTCGACACTGCGATGATCCGATCGCGAAACAGCGACAGCGGCAGCACCGGTTCCACGGCTCGCGTCTCGGCGAACAGGAACGCGCCCAGCATTGCTGCCGCGATGGCCAGCAGCGACAGCACTCGTTGCGATCCCCAGCCATAGTCAGTCACCCACGTCAGCGCCAGCAGTAATGGAACCAGTCCGGCAGTCAGTGTAAATACGCCCCACCAATCGATCTTCCGGCGGACTCCATGCGGGCGAAAATAGGGGAACTCGAAAAAGATGGCCGCCGCGGCCAACAGCCCCACCGGCAAGTTCACATAGAATGTCCAGCGCCACGAAAATTGATCTGTGATCCAGCCGCCCAGCGTCGGACCGAAGATCGACGCCAAACCGAACACGCTCGCGAACAGACCTTGATACTTGGCGCGCTGCGCGGGCGCGAAGATGTCGCCGATGATCGTGAACAACAGTCCCAGCGCGATCCCCGCCCCCAGCCCTTGTACTCCGCGGAACACGATAAGCTGCGTCATACCGTCGCCCGGCAACCAACGCATTTCACCGGCCGCCCCGCAAAACGCCGAGGAAGCGACGAACAAAACGTTCCCCGCCAGGAAAAACCATTTGCGTCCGTAAATGTCCGATAGCTTGGCGAAGATCGGGACCGCGATAGTCGACGTGAGCAAATAAGCAGTCGTCACCCACGGATAACGGTCGAAGCCGTTCAGCTGCGCGATAATTCGCGGCATCGCCGTGCCCACGATGGTCTGGTCGAGCGCCGCCAGCAGCAGCGTCAGCAGTAAGCCGGTTATGGTTCCCGCCAGTTGCCGTCGCGAGAGATTATGCAAGCCCGGCTTGCTGGCATCGGCTGCGGTAGACATCTACTCATTCTAACCGTGTCCCGCGCCCCAGCCCTGAGCATCAGCCTCGCATGCTAAATTGGAACTCGGCCAGCCCCTTCATGAAGCACCTTCTCGCGGCCGCCGCCCTGGTGGCGCTTCTGCTGTTTCTGATCACGAATAAGGTTTCGCCCGACCCTTACGTCTATGACGAAGCCGATTACATGTACGCCGCCTCGCTCGGATATTTTGCGAACTGGACCGACACGCCCACCCTCTCACTCCCAACTTTCTTGCGTATCGGCTTGAGCCGCGGCAAGCAGGCCGGCCGCCAGGAGCTATCGGAATTCATCCGCCAGAGCAACGATGTCCTGTTCTACCGGCACTGGCACGGTCCGCTCTATCATTACTTCCTCATCCCCATCTCGCGCCTGGGATTGAACGAACACGATGTCCGCGCTGCCATGCTGATCATCCCCGCGCTCACCCTCCTCGCGATTTATTTCGGATGCTTGTGGCTCTGCCCCGGTTCGCTAGGTCTGCCCGCCGCCCTCCTCGCCGGCGTGCTGTTCCTGTCGAGCTTTACCGTCTTCCGCTCCACTGAGCTCGCGCCTCATCAGCTCTTTGCTCTCTGCTACCTCTGCTGCTTGATCTTTCTCGCGAAGACCGTGGCCACCGGCCGGCGCTCCTCTTGGTACGCGGCGGTCGTGATGGCTGCGCTCGCCTTCTGCACCTTGGAAGTCGCCTTCGTCGCTGTTCTCACCGTCGCCGTTTGCGGCTACATCGAACGCGATCGCCTTGAAATGAATTGGCGGCTCGCCGCCCGGTCGCTAATGTTGTTCATTGTTACCGTGTTGATCGTCTGGCCATCCGCCATCTTCAAATTGACGTTTGTAAAGTCCTACCTGTTTATGGCCTACCTCGCGCTGGCTCGAAAAGGATCTTGGGGAGACGTTGGATTCTTTGGGATCTGGCGCAACCGCCTCCTCAGCTCGCCGCTCGAATGGACTGTCGTTGTCTGCGCTCTGATTCTTTATCTTCGCCGGCCCTGGCACAAGGACCATCGGCTCGACTACCCGATACTGATCTTTGCGATCCTCATGCTGGCCGCCACGGCGCGCGTCTTGAGCGACACAGCTCGTTACTCGCTTCCCTTCATGCCCGCCCTCGATCTTTTTGCTGCCGTAACCCTTGCTCCATTTCTCGCCTCGCTTCGTAGACCAGCCGCTTTCGGAATTGCCGGCTTGCTCGTCGCCGGCCTCTTCGCGACCGCCGTTAATGAAGCGGCCACCCATCCTGTCCAGCCCGACCCTCATCCCGCCGCGGTCCTCGAACACATCCGTCAAGCTAATCTCGCTAACAAGGCGCTGCTCGTTCCCCAGAACGACCTCCCGATGATCCACTATTATTTCCCCGCGACCCGTCTGCGCGGTTACTACACGCCGCAACCCGTGCCTGCCGACCTCCAAGGTTTCGCACCCGACGCCATCTTATACCCGTGAGCATCTAATCGAATATGGACCTTCAACTCAAAGGCAAAACCGCGCTCGTAACCGGTTCCACCGCCGGCATCGGACTGGCCATCGCGCACGCTCTAGTAAAGGAGGGCGCAGCGGTCATCGTGAATGGCCGCACGCAGCCGCGTGTCGACCAGGCCATAAAGAAAAGCGGCGCAGCGCATGGCATAGCCGCCGACCTGGGGACCGAAGCCGGAGCTTCCCAGGTAATCGCCCGATTCCCTACCGTCGACATCCTGGTGAACAACCTCGGGATCTTCGAGCCCAAGCCTTTCGAGCAGATCACCGATGACGATTGGCGCCGCTTCTTCGAGGTCAACGTGCTCAGCGGTGTGCGCCTCAGCCGTCACTACATCCGTTCCATGCGCCAAAACAATTGGGGCCGCATTGTCTTCATCTCCAGTGAATCCGGTCTCCAGACTCCGGCCGAGATGATCCACTACGGTATGACCAAGACCGCTCAGCTCGCCATCTCGCGAGGCCTCGCCGAAACCACCGCCGGCACCGCGGTCACCGTCAACGCCGTCCTTCCCGGTCCTACTGCCTCTGAAGGTGTCGTCGAATTCGTGGACAAGCTGGCGAAGGATCAAGGCACCAATCGTGATTCCTTCGAGCGCGAGTTCTTTCGCAGCGCCCGCCCCAGTTCCATCATCCAGCGCTTCGCCACTCCCGAGGAGGTTGCCGTGGCGGTCGCATTCGTCTGCAGCCCGCTCGCGTCAGCCATCAACGGCACCGCCCTACGCGTAGACGGTGGCGTAGTCCGCTCCATTGCCTGACCTTTGTGGCGCACGCTCTCAGCGTGCCGTGTCGCGACTCGTCGCGACACCGTTTTCCGAGCTACACGCCTGTTGACTTTCCCGCTCGCCCCGTGCAATAGTGAACCGATAGGTTCACTATCTCATGGCATCTAACCTGGACCATGTCATCGTCGCCATTTCCGATCCGACCCGCCGGGCTATCATCAGCCGCCTCGCTCGTGGACCGGCTCGGATCTCTGACGTTGCCGCTCCCTTCTCGATGTCGCTCACCGGTGTCTGCAAGCACGTCCGCGTGCTGGAGCGGGCCGGTCTAGTGCGGCGTACTCGCCGCGGTCGCGAGAATACGCTCGAGTTATCCGCCGAACCTCTGCGCGAAGTGGCGCTCTGGATCTCGCGGTATGAGCGATTCTGGAATGCCCGCCTCGATCGACTCCACGGATTCTTCGCCGCAAAACAGGAGAAATCACAATGAAGCTCATCGATATAACCGTCACCCGCTTGATCTCCGCGCCTGCCGAAAACGTTTTCGACGTCTGGATCGATCCCCAGAGTCCCGGCGGGCCGTGGTACGGCGCCGAGCGCGTCATCCTGCACCCCGTCGTCGACGGCCTTTTCTATTTCGCCGTGAAGCACGAGGGTCGAACTTGGCCCCATTACGGTCGTTTCGTTTCGATCGAACGCCCCCAAAAAGTGGAGTACACCTGGGTCTCTGAAGCCACCAAAGGAGTCGAGTCCATCGTGGCCGTCACGTTCCAGCAACGTGGCGACCAAACCGAGGTCACTCTGCGCCACTCCGGCGCCCCGGAGGACGAACTGGGGCGTCAGCACAAGGATGGCTGGACCTGGGCGCTCTCGATGCTCGCTGAGCGCTTCGCGTCACGCCAGTCGATTCCGGCCGCGACCTAGCTGCAAACTTCAGCGTGCGTCGGTGCTATACTTGCCTCAAATTCGGCTCGAACCCAGGTCGCCTGAGTAAAGGAGCAGCATGGCAAAATCTAAGAAGATTTCGATCGCTCGGCGCAATTTCTTGAAGGGCGCCGCTGGAGGTGCCGCCGCGCTCGCCACCGGCCAGCAAACTGTTCAGGCGCAGCAGGCCGCCGCGCCGCCGCGCTATGCCGCCGCTCGCCCAGCGCCGGCCGAAACCGATCCCACACCCAATGTCGAGGTGCTCACCGCGGATCGGCCCGGCTCGGACTTCATGGTCGACATCATCAAGTCGCTCGGATTCGAATTCATCTTCGCCAATCCCGGCTCCAGTTTTCGCGGCTTGCAGGAATCTATCACCGTCTATGGCGGCAACAAAAGCCCCGAATTCATCACCTGCTGCCATGAAGAATCGTCCGTAGCCATGGCCCACGGATACGCCAAGATCGAGGGCAAGCCGGCCTGCGTTTTTGCTCATGGCACCGTCGGATTGCAGCATGCCTCCATGGCGCTTTATAACGCCTATTGCGACCGCGTGCCCGTCTTCGTGGTTCTCGGCAACCTGATGGATGCCACCTCGCGTCGCCCCGGAGCCGAATGGAATCACAGCGTGCAGGATGCCGCCTCGATGGTTCGCGACTTCATCAAATGGGATGACAACCCGGCCTCGCTCACCCACTTCGCCGAATCCGCGGTGCGCGCCTATAAGATCGCGATGACGCCGCCCATGCTGCCGGTCGTGCTGGTCGCCGATGGCGACCTGCAGGAGAATGCGATCGCGCCCGATGCCCGTCTGCACATACCGAAGCTCGCGATTCCGGCACCGCCCCAGGGTGACTCCGGCGCCGTCGCCGAGGTCGCGAAGCTTTTAGTCGCCGCTGAGAATCCGGTGCTCGTAGCCGGTCGTGTCGCTCGAACTCCCGCTGGCATGCAGCACTTGGTTGAACTTGCGGAAGTCCTGCAGGCGCCCGTCATCGATCAAGCCGAGCGGATGAACTTCCCCACGCGCCACGCGCTCAACCATACCGATCGCAGCCGCGCGCTGATCGCCAACGCCGATGTGATCGTCGGGCTGGAACTCACCGACTTCTGGGGCACCGTCAATTCCTATCGCGACCAGTTGCATCGCACCTCGAAGCCGATGACCAAATCCGGCGCGAAGCTGATCAGCATCACCTCCGTCGATCTTTACACTAAGAGCAATTATCAGGACTTCCAGCGCTTCCCCGAAGTCGACCTCGCTATCGCTGCTGACGCCGAAGCCACGCTGCCCGCCCTTACCGAAGAGGTCAAGCGTTTAATCAACGCCGATCGAAAGCGCGCTTATCAGGACCGCGGCGCCAAACTCGCTACCGCCAAACAACAAGCGGTCGAGCGCGCCCGCACCGAAGCAACCTATGCCTGGGACGCGAGCCCTATCAGTACGTCGCGCTTATCGGCGGAGATGTGGGCGCAGATCAAAGACAAGGATTGGTCGGTGGTCTCGTCCGTGTCGTCCATTAGCAACTGGCCGCTGCGGCTATGGGCGTTCGACAAGCACTACCAATATATTGGCGGAGCGGGCGGCGCCGGCATTGGATACGGTGCGCCTGCCGCCACCGGCGCGGCCATCGCCAATCGAAAACACGGCCGCCTGACCGTCAACTTCCAGAACGATGGCGACGTCATGTATGCCCCAGGAATTTTGTGGACCTCCGCGCATCACAAAATCCCGCTCCTCAGTGTCGTGCACAACAATCGCGCTTATCATCAGGAGCTCATGCATCTGCAGCGCATGGCCAATCGGCACCAACGCGGAATCGATAACTGCGGCATCGGCACCACGCTCGACAATCCCAACATCGACTACGCCAAGATCGCGCAAGGCATGGGCGTGTATGCCCAAGGCCCCATCACCGATCCCAAGGATCTCGGCCCCGCTCTCGGCCGCGCCGTCGAAGTCGCGATGAAGGGCGAGCCGGCTCTGATCGACGTCGTCACCCAGCCCCGCTGAGG
>DATHOT010000256.1:0-3252 GCA_035484655.1 Bryobacteraceae bacterium
CTGGGCCAGTGAATGTGCCGTACAACAATGTGTCAATTGAAGGCGCGGGCAGCGGGCAGACGATCATTAACGTCTCAGCGAATTACGCTTCCGATGACGGCGCCAACGACGGACTGTTCGCCTTTGGCAGAGCGATGGGGGCGGCGACCAACGATGGCTGGGTGAGCAAGGGCGCAACGGTAGCCCACCTTGCAACGGCTGCGCATCGAGGCGACTTGGTAGTGATGGTGGACAGCGCGACGAAGATCAATGTGGGCGACTGGATCGTCATTCAGCAGCTTTTCTGGACCGCGCTGGTGAATGATAATTCCAGCAGTCCCGCTCCTTGGCCGGCGAATTCGTGCTGCGAGTTTTCCTTCACGTATTTACGGCAAGTGACCGCGAAATCGGGCAACCAGGTCTCGATTGACGCGCCCATTCCGTGGACGCTCGATCCGGCTAACAATTCGGTGCGGGTGGGGATGACGGACGGGCAAATGAAGGAAAACGTCGGCTTGAAAGGCATGACCATCCAGTTCGCCAACAACACGCTCGCCTCCACCGGCCGCCCGCATGGAACGGGTGCGTATTTCGAAGGCGTGCGGAACGGGTGGGTCTTCGACGTGAAGATTCTCAATTTTCCGAGATACGGAATTTACTCCAACTTCAGCGCGCGCATCACGGTTTTAGATTGTTGGATCCAGACTGCGCAAGACAAGGGCGGTGAGGGATACGGGTATGGATATATCGAGTCGCCCGCGCAGAATATACTGATCAAGCGCTCGCACGGCGAGGATAATCGGCACAATTTCATTACGTCGCATCCGCAGACCTCGATGGTGGTGCAGACGCAGAACGTCTCGGTAAACGAAATCGACCCCGACGACACGCATTACGCCTTCGAGCAGGCGATTGCGTGGGACAAGCACACCCAGATGAACGGCGGCGCGATTGAAATGGTGAATCGAGGCAATGAAAGCGGCACCACCGCCGCAGCTTATGAGACGCTGGCATCCGGCGTAGTCTGGAATTTTTACGGCGATGGTGTGAAGAATAACCTGGTGTCGTTGAGTGGAGCACTGTACCTGAAACCGTCACCGGACGGCGAACTGATAGTGGTGGGCGTGAATGGCGCGCATGCGGTGTATGACAGCACGCAAGCGAACGTGACGCCATTCGTCCCCGGGCAAAAGATGCAGGCCAACGCCGGGCTGCAGGTCGGCAACAGCCCGGGGGCGCTGCAAAATGTGCTGTACGAAGGGTTGTATCAGACCGGGCTGCAGCCGGCCTCGCTCTACGAAGCAGAGCTTGCCAATCGCATCGGCGTTCCACCGGCCGATTGGATCGATGTGTGCGGCGCGTTGCCGACGTTGAACGCGGGCGGAATTACCAACGCTGCAAGCTTCGCCGCCGGTCCGCTGTCGCCCGGGGAAATCGTGACGTTATTCGGCTCCGGCATGGGGCCGGCGGCACTGGCCACTTTAACGGTCAATGGATTTGGACTCGTGGACACCACGCTGGCCGGAACGCGTGTCCTATTTGATGGCCGGCCCGCGCCGCTGGTTTATACGAGCGGGGGTCAGGTGAGCGCTGTGGTTCCTTATGTGACGGCGGGTCAGACGGCGACGAAGGTGCAAGTGGAATATCTGGGTCAGCCTTCCGCGCCAGGGTCGTTCATGATCGCTCCGACATCTCCTGGAATTTTCAAGCTGGGCGACGCCGGCGGGGGAGTGGGCATCTGGGTGGTCAATCAGGACAACACGTTGAATTCGCCCGCGAATCCTGCGACGGCCGGAGACATCGTCGTCTTCTATGCCACCGGAGCGGGGCAAACCAACCCAGCGGGCGTGGATGGGAGCGTCGCGACCGCGCCATATCCGGTTCCCACGCAGAAAGTCTCGGTGACGATTGCGGGAGTTCAAGCGAACTTGCTCTACCAGGGCGCAGCGCCGTTTGAGATCGCGGGCCTGCTGCAGATCAACGCCGTTATTCCCTCGGGCGTGACGCCGTCGAATAACGCGCCGCTGGTGCTGACCATCGGCAACGCGTCCAGCCAGACGGCCACAGTCGCGATTCATTAAGCAATGGAGGCTAGGGCTTCATTTCCTTGCCGCTGATCTGCACGTCGAAGCCGTCGGGATCTTTAATATGAAAGCTATTCTCCGTATCCGGGCGCGGCTTGAGCCCGCGGCGGTTCAGCTCTGCTTCCACGGACTCCTTGTTCCAATTGTCGATGGTGTACGCAATGTGATCGACGACGGGCGTCTGTCCGCCGTTTCGCGCATTGCGTGGAAGGAGGAACGAATCGCCAAACGCGAGATAGGCCTGTTTGCCATCGTCGTGGGAGACCTTCATTCCCAGCAGATCCGAATAGAAGTCGCGGGTACGGGCATAATCGGCCACGCGATAAGAAATGTGATTGACGGTGACCGCTTTGAACCCTTTGCCGTCGGCCGCTAGAAGGGGCTGGGCCGCGGCTGCCGCGGATGCTGCGACGGCGAGGCTCTGGATGAGTTGCCGGCGATTCACTTTACCTAGCTCGAAATCCTGCAATAGCTGCGCGATGAGCTGTTCCATGGTTGGGCCTCCCGGGTTACTCCTCCCGCGGAATCCAGCTTAACAAATTGTTTTTTCGCGCGACATGATATCCTGCCGAAGTATGCGTTTATTATTGTCAACCGTTGTTGCGCTCGCGATTTTCGCCGGCGCTGGCTACTCCCAGACGAAGGCATTGGTCGACTTCGAGATGATGACCTGGCCCGAGGTCAAGAAGGCGATCCACGAGCAGGGAAAGACCACGGCGCTCATCTATAACGGCGGCACGGAGCAGCGCGGCCCGCAGAACGTAAACGGAGGCCACACGTTGATGGGGCACGCCACCGTCGTTGCGATCGCGGAAAAACTCGGGAATGCGATCGCCGCCCCGGTGATGCCGTTTTCCGTGAACAACGCCAGCGCTGAGCTGCCGGGAACCATCGGATTGACCGGACCGGTGTTTGCCGCGGTCAACGAACAGGTGGCCGAGCAGATGATCAAGAGCGGTTTCAAGAACATCGTCCTGATGGGCGATCACGGCGGCGGGCAGAAGGAGTTGGGCGAAGTCGCCAAGAAGCTGGACGAGAAATATTCGTCACAGGGCATCCGGGTGGTCTTCTGCGACGAGGTATACGAAAAGGCCAACGCCGATTTCGACAAATGGCTGGCGGCCAACAATTATCCCTCCAGTTCGCACGCCGGAATCCCGGACACCTCCGAGATGTTGTATCTGGGCGG
>DATHOT010000257.1:0-10436 GCA_035484655.1 Bryobacteraceae bacterium
TCCGGTTGTTCACCGCCGCGTGGATGCGGGGCGCTGCCGCGCTAGGATTGCCGGGCGCAGGCTCGAATTTCCGGTAACACGTCGCACCCGCGCGACGGTCCGTCTGATGCTCGAAGACCACCCGCGCGAAGCCGGCTGCACGGCACAGAGCCATCAGACAGTTGGTATTCGGGCCACACCAATTATCGATCTGGCCGCCCAGTTCGTTGGTCTCGTAAAACTCCAGCGTGCAGGGAGCGGCCGAGTCGGGCCCTGCGTCAGTCACGAATGATTCCACGAACGCAGCTTCGGTGGTGAGCGAGCAGATCCGCTCCAGACCCAGAAGCGGATGACGAAGATGATAAAGAACGCCGAAGAAGAGCACGTAATCGAAGCGTCCGATGGACTCCGGCGTCAGCTCGTCCACGTCCATGATACGGTATTCGACGCTCGAGCCCAGCAGCGCGCGCGCCATGTGGAACTCTTCAAACTCCACGCAGTCGACCGCGACTACCTCCGCGCCCCGCCGTTCCATTTCAAAGCTGTTCCATCCGGACGCCGCGCCAACATCCAGCACGCGCTTGCCGCGAAGATCCTCTGGAATCGGAAAGGAACGGATGCGAGTCCTAAGCGCATCGATGCTGATCAATCCGGGGATTACGGTGCCATCCGCCAGCTCCAGGCTATGGTAGCTGCTGTGCCTGGACAACTGATCCACCTGTTGTTGCGTACGGCGGCGAAACTCCGGACTCTGCGTCAGACTCGAAGCCGGCATGGCGCTGGAATCAGTCTAACTTGACATCGGAGCCTGACACCACCTCCACTAGCACCGGCGGCGTCACCAGATTCCCCACGGCCACGTTGACGTCCACAGTTCCCCGCGCGATTCCGGATGGAATCAATGCGTTCACTTGCGTCAGACCTGCCGCGTCCGGGTTCCCAACATATTCGCAGGGGAGATCGTAACCGTCGAAACGCACGCAGATCTCAGGCTTTGAAGTGCCTCTGGGCAGGCCGCGAACCCACACCGAAATGCAGGCGTCCGGGCGCTTTCGTGTGAGGTTGCGTTCCCAGGTTTTTCCGTCCGTGGCCTCGTCGATTTCGAACTCCGCTGAATTTGGCGACGCGAGCGTGCGCTGACGCCGCTGCTCCTCGGTCACGTCCAGCCCCAACAGCATCCTGTTGCTGTAGGCGCTATCCCGCACGCGGAGCCTGACCTCCGGCCATCCCGCCTGCAAACCGAGCGGCAGCTTGAATACCGTCTCCCATCCGCCCGGCCCCGCGGACACCACCTTTACGGGACGTGATCCGTAACCGCCGATCTCCGGAAAAACTTCGTCCACGGTTAAGCCGGCGCCATCGTCCATAAACCAAAGCGACACGTATTCGTCTTTGGAGGATGCGAACGCCAGGTCGTGTGACATCGCGTTTTCCATGCTGACAATATACGGCCCCGGTCCCGCGCCTTCTCGGCCGTTCCAGGTTCGAAAACAACTGACGTGAGCGCGATCACCCAACATGCCCTCGAACCGGACCCGCGCGAATCCGGCGGTGCGGCACATGGCCAGCAGGCAAGCGACGTTCGGAGCAACCCAGTTGTCGAACTGCCCGCACAGTTCCGTGGTTTCGTAAAACTCCATCAGCGGGACCGCGTCGGGATTGTAGCCATCATTGAGCACCACCGACTCGACGCAGACAAGGTCGGTGCTCATTGCGCAGACCCGTTCGAGAGCCAGCATCGGATGCTTCAGATGATAGAGCACGCCCAGAAACAGTACGATGTCGAAGACTCCCAGATCCGACGACCGCAGATCGCACACATCCGCGACGTGGTACTCGATTTTAGAACCCAGCAATTCGCGCGCTTGCAGAAGCTTCTCATTGCGGACCGCATCCACCGCCACAACCGATGCGCCGCGCTTCTCCATCTCGAAGCTGAACCAGCCATCCCAGGCGCCGATGTCAAGAACGCGCTTGCCGCGGAGATCCTCCGGTATAGGGAACTGCCGCAATCGCAGACGTTGCTGCGCCAGGCTCTGAATGCCTTGGATCACCTCGCCGTTCGGCAGTTCGATGCTGTGGTACCAGCCCAGCGCATTCATCTGTGTGATGAGCTGCTGTATCTTTTCAGTATCGCCGGCGTCGCGTGCCTTCATGCTCTAGAGCTGCTCCACTTCCGTCTTTTCCACTTCGATACGCGCCCTTAGATTAGCCACTCCCGCCGTGTATCTCGAATCCGTGACTACAAAAGCCAGCGCGTTGTCGATCCAATCGTGCGCCGTTCCATCCGGATCGTGCGAGGCGGCCGTCAACGTGTACTCGCCGGGACACAGGTCGCATCGAAACCGGAAGACTGCCTGCATCCGGTCGCCTGCTACGTAGCTGCCGGTCTTTATGTTCTCCAGCTCAGTATTGGTCCCGTACACAGCCAGGCCGATGCGGGTGCGAATCAGAATTCCGATCACTGGCTCTTGCACCGGCCCGAGGTAGCGCACGAGTACGCGAACGGAAACTTGTTCGCCGCAGCGCCAAATCATGGTCGGCTGTCCTGTTTCGCCCAGCGTGTCGAGCGAAATGATTTCGGCGCGCCCATCCCCGCGCTGTAGTAAACGCCGGACCGGGCTCGGCTGAGTCTCGCCCCAAGCACGAAATTTTTCCGTGATAAGCTCCTGGTAAGCATCCAGTACTTCACCAGGATCCCCGCGGCCACGGAGCGCCCCTGCATCCAGCCACCAGACCTCATCGCACAGCCGCCGCAACAGATCCGCTTCATGCGACGCGATCAACACCGTCGTTCCGTCGCTTCGCAGCCGGTCGATCCCCACTAGAGCCTGGCCTCGCGCCAGGGCATCCTGCTGTGCCAGCGAATGTTCCATCACCAGCATGTCGACCGGCGATAGATCGACCGCGTCGCTGGGGCCGAGGTAGCGCCGGATGCCTTCGCAGATGACTTCGCCGGCTAACGGTTTTTCGATTCCAGCGGCCAGGCGCAACAAGGCGATTTCTCCGGCGCCCTTCTCCCCGATCACTCCGATGACCGCGCCGCTCGGCGCCGACACCGTCAGATTGCACAGCGGCGGAAAGCGCGCGCCGCGAAATTCAATCGCCATGCTAGATAGAATAACGCTTGGTCCTCGCGCTGCTCGTCGCTCTCAGCTTTCCCCCGACCGGCACGGTTCATCTGGCGTCCGGCGCAATCGAAGTTTCTTCCGAGCTTCGGCTGCCTGATGGCGCGCACGATCTAATCATCTCCGGCGACCACACCGTCTTGCGTGCGTCCGCGACCTTCCACGGCCGAGCAATTCTGAGTTGCCGGGGTTGTCGCCACGTGACCTTCCGTAATTTCGCCATCGACGGCAACCGCGCGGCGCTCGAGAAGCCTCTGCCATTGCCGGATGGCGATAAAACCTTTGCGAGTTTCTATCCGAATAACGGCATTCTTATCGAAGACGCCGATGGCGTGGCGATGGACCATGTCGATTTCACCAACATCGCCAATTTCGCCATCCTGGTGAATCATTCGCGCGACGTGTTTTTCGATCACATCTCGGTCGAAAACAGCGGCTCGCGAAATGCAAAAGGTCGAAACAATACGTCCGGCGGAATCCTTTTGGAGCAGGGGACAGATGCCTTCACCGTCGCCGATTCGGTTTTCCGGAACATCCGGGGCAACGGGGTGTGGACGCATTCCTACAACAAATCGCCGCGCAACCGGGGCGGCAAGATCGCCAACAACAAGTTTTTCGAAATCGGGCGCGATGCGATTCAGGTGGGACATGCCACCGAAGTCGTGGTCACGGGGAATACCGGCAGTCGCATAGGATTTCCAGTTGACCTGGTTGACGTGGAGGGCCTCGGAATTCCGGTCGGCGTCGACACAGGCGGCAACGTCGACCAGTCCACCTACGAAGGCAATCACTTCGAAGAGATCGACGGTAAGTGCATCGACCTCGATGGATTTCACGATGGCGCGGTCCGCTCCAACACGTGCATCAATCAGGGCAAGCCCGAAGACTACCCCTACGGCAATTTTGGAATCGCCATGAATAACACCAACGCTGGAATGCATTCGCAGAACATCCTCATTGAGAACAACCAGCTCGAAGGCATGAAATTTGGCGGCATCTTCGCGCTGGGCGAGGGGCACCGGATCATCAATAATCGCATGCTGCATCTCAATACGGCGCACTGCAACGAGACGCATGCAAAATTCGGTTGTCTGGCGATCGCCGGCGAGCCAGGCTTTCTGGAGAGCGGCATCTATCTCGCCAAGGGCGGGGAACGGCCCGGCCCGGCGCGAAACATTATCATTCAAGGCAACGTGATCAGCGGCTACAAGATGAAAGCGCATTGCATCGAGTCCGCTCCCAGCGTCAAGCTGGCGGACAATACCATCCAAGGAAACCGGTGCGTGGATGAGTGACGAACCAAACGGCGTGTCCGAGCGAATGCGTTCCGATTGGAACCAGCGGGCCCGCGAAGATCCGCATTACTACGTCGCCTTCGGCGGGCGCGACCAGGACGAAGAGACCTTTCTTGCCACGGCCGCCGATGTCATCCGGTCGTTGGAAGCGGAACTCCGGCGATTGCCAAAGGCAGCCGACCGCAGCGCCCTCGAAATCGGTTGTGGCCCCGGCCGCCTCATGAAGCCGCTCAGCCGCCATTTCAGTGACATTCACGGCGTGGATGTCTCGGACGAAATGATCCGGCTCGCGCGCGAGCGTTTGCGCGATATCCCGCACGCTCACCCGCACGCCACCAGCGGCGCCAGCCTGGCGCAGTTCGCGGACGAGTCGTTCGACTTTGTTTATTCCTACGCCGTGTTCCAGCACATTCCCAGCCGCCAAGTCGTCCTCGAATATATGCGCGAGATTAGCCGCGTGCTCAAGCCCGGCGGCATTTTCCGAGGCCAATTCAACGGGCTTCCCCACTCGGGAGCGCCGGATACCTGGTCAGGAGTTACGTTCTCCGGCGAAGACCTCCGGGCTTTCACGCGCGAGAAACGCCTCCAACTGCTGGCGCTGGAAGACGTCCGGACGCAATATATGTGGACTACCTGGCGCCGGTGGCCACAGCACCCGATCGTCCAACCGGGCGCGCCGCGCATCAAGGGCATCACCAACGCCCACTCCTACGAACCGGTGGCGCCCAAGCGCGAACGCCACGCCGCAATTTCCGTCTGGATGGAGAACCTGCCGGACGAGTGCGATCTGAACAACCTCGAAGTGCTGGTCGAAGGTGCACCAGCCGATCCGTACTTTATCAGTTGGCCCATCGCTGAAGGCGTTCGCCAGGTGAATGCGTGGCTGCCGGAGGGCATGCGCACCGGATTGCTTCCCGTAGAACTCCGTCTGAATGGTGAACGCCTCTGCGGGCCAGGGACGGTCCGCGTGATTCCCGCGGGTCCACTGGCCCCCCGTATCATCTCCATCAGCGATGGATTCAATCTGCTGGAAAAGAACGCCTCCAGCAGCGGCATCTTGAAAATCCAACTGGAAGAGATCGCCTCGCCCGACTCGCTCGCAATCACTATAGGCGATCGCCCAGTGGATTGGCTCGAGATCAAATGCATCGACCCACGCGCCCCACGGCACGAGTTGAATCTACGTGTTCCTGACGGTTTGCCACCCGGGCGCCATAGGCTTCTCATCCAGGTTGGCCGCTGGCAAATCCCCGCAGATATCGACATTTTGCCGAGCAATTGAAGCCCCGAAAGTACGTTCTTCGTAAGGTACTGCACCTTATATAGATATAGTCCTTGACGACCCACTATATGTTGCGGCATGATTACAAACAGCCGCAAGTCAACGTTGAATTGACCAAATCCAAGGCGAACACTTTGAAGGAGATACAATGGGAGTAGTAGGCACAGCATTGGCCAAGATTACAGACGGTCAAACGACCAAGAAAAAGCCACTTCCAATACCCATACGGACGGGCGTGCGCTTTGAAAAACATTTCACCCAGAAGATCGAGGCTGGAAAGACGCCCTACGACGAGATCGCCTGGGAACTGCGGACTGCCGTCATCGCGAACGACAAAGGCGCAATCATATTTGAGCAAAATGACGTAGAGGTTCCGGCCGACTGGTCCCAGACCGCCACCAACATCGTCGTCAGCAAGTATTTCTACGGCAAGATGGGGTCGCCCGAGCGCGAGACCAGCGTGCGCCAGTTGGTGCACCGGGTAGTGGACACGATCGCCGATTGGGGCAAGACCGATCGGTATTTCAGAACAGACGAAGACGCCGACAATTTCCGCAACGAGCTCGCGCACCTGATGCTGACTCAGAAGGCGTGCTTCAACTCTCCGGTCTGGTTTAACGTTGGAGTCAAAGAATCGCGCGGCTACGGTTTCTATTACGACGAGGCCACGGACGCAATCGTGAAGCTGAAGAAGGGCGAATCGCGGCCGCAGTGTTCGGCCTGCTTCATAAACTCGGTGAAAGATTCGCTCGAATCGATTCTCGATCTGGCAAAAACCGAGGGCATGCTGTTCAAGTGGGGCTCGGGCACCGGGACTAATCTTTCGCCGTTGCGCGAAGAGAATGGTCCGCTGGCGGGCGGCGGCTCAGCTTCGGGACCGCTCAGCTTCATGAAAGGCTTCGACGCCTTCGCGGGCGTCATCAAATCGGGCGGCAAGACGCGGCGCGCGGCGAAGATGGTGATCCTGAATGTCGATCATCCCGATATCGAGCAGTTCGTCTGGTGCAAGGCCAAGGAAGAGAAGAAGGCCCACACGCTCATCGAGGCCGGCTACGATGCCACGCTGGATGGCGAGGCGTACGGCTCCATCTTTTTCCAGAACGCCAACAACTCGGTGCGCGTGACCGACGAGTTCATGGAGAAAGTTGCGTCCGACGGCGACTGGTGGACGCGCTCGGTGGCCGACGGCCAGCCCAAGAAGCGCTATAACGCCAAGGAGCTGATGCGCCAGATCGCCGAAGCGACCCATCAGTGCGGCGATCCGGGCATGCAGTTCGACACCACTATCAATCGCTGGCATACGTCGAAAGCGACCGCGCGGATCAACGCTTCGAATCCCTGCTCGGAGTACATGTTCCTGGACGATTCGGCCTGCAACCTGGCGTCGCTGAACTTGATGAAGTTCGTCGGACCGGGCGGTGAGTTCGATGTGGAAGCGTTCCGCCACGCCTGCGACACCATCACCATGGCGCAGGAGATCATCGTCGACAACGCCAGCTATCCCACCGAGAAGATCGCGCGCAATTCGCACGATTTCCGGCCGTTGGGCCTGGGCTACGCCAACCTCGGCGCGCTGCTGATGTCTATGGGCATTCCTTACGACAGCCCGCACGGGCGCGACTGGGCCGCCGCGATCACAGCCGTTATGTGCGGCCAGGCGTATCTCACCAGCGCGCGAATCGCGGAAGCGGTGGGGCCGTGTCCCGGCTACGCGGTGAACGAAGAGCCGTTCCTGGACGTGATACTGATGCATGGCAAGGCGGTCAGCGGGATCGACAGCAAGCGCGTTCCGGCGGACTTGTACGGGGCGGCGGTCGAATGCTGGAACAGTGCGTATGGCTTGGGCGAGCGGGTCGGTTTCCGCAATGCGCAGACTACCGTGCTCGCGCCCACCGGCACCATCGGCTTCATGATGGATTGCGACACCACCGGGATCGAGCCCGATCTGGCGCTGGTGAAGTACAAGAAACTGGTGGGCGGCGGGATCATCAAGATCGTCAACAACACGGTGCCGCAGGCGCTGATCAAGCTCGGCTATAGCCCCGAGCAGGTGGAGATGATCGTCACGCACATCGATGCCACCGGGACCATCGAAGGCGCGCCGGGCCTCAAGGACGAGCATCTGCCGGTGTTCGATTGCAGCTTCCGTCCGCAGAACGGCAAGCGGTCCATCCATCATATGGGCCATGTGCGCATGATGGCCGCGGTGCAGCCATTCATCACGGGCGCGATTTCGAAGACCATCAACATGCCCGAGGAATGCACGGTGGAAGAGGTCATGGACGCCTACATGGAGAGCTGGCGGCTGGGTTTGAAGGCTGTGGCCATCTATCGCGATGGATCGAAGAAGGCGCAGCCTTTGAGTTCGGGCACGGGCAAAGGTGAGAAGAAGCCGTCTGCGCCTGTTCTGCCTGTGCCGGCTCCCGTCGAGAAGATCGTGTACCGGCCGGTGCGCCGCAAGCTGCCCGATGAGCGGCAGTCTCTCACGCACAAATTCTCGATCGGCGGGCACGAGGGTTACATCACGGTCGGACTTTATGAGGACGGCACGCCGGGCGAAGTTTTCATCTCCATGGCCAAGGAAGGGTCCACCATCAGCGGTCTCATGGACAGCTTCGCCACTAGTATCAGCTATGCGCTGCAGTACGGGGTGCCGCTGAAGTTCTTCGTCGACAAGTTCAGCCACGTGCGCTTTGAGCCGAGCGGCTGGACTGGCAATCCGCAAGTGCCGTACGCGAAGTCCATCATGGATTACATCTTCCGCTGGATGGGCACCAAATTCCTGGGACCGGAATACGCGATTAGCGAAGCTGGCAACGCGCAGGTGCTGCGTCCGACCGAGCCAGAGCCGCAACAGGCGCTGCCATTCGATCCATCGGTGAGCGATGCGCCGCTGTGTTCGGAATGCGGCGGCTTGATGACGCGCAACGGGAGTTGCTACAAGTGCGAGAACTGCGGCGGGACCAGCGGTTGTAGCTAGGCGGCGCGGCTAGCGCAAGATTCGGTGGGAGGTGTTATTCCTCTGACCTCGGGGCGGCCTGACAAGGCCGCCTTCTTGATCACATGACCGATTCACGCAATATTCGTTCCACGGCTTTCTTCAGCTCCGGTATATCCCGCTGGGTTACGCCCCACATCGAGATTCGCCGGCTGCTCTCGGCAAGAACTTGGAGATTTCTTAGAATTGCATCCTGGAGTGTATGGGACGCACGAAACGCCTCGATACCGGCTGCTCCGTCTTCCTCGATTCGCCGAATACACTCCAAAATGTGGCGTAGATAGACGGAGTCGTCCTTCAAAGAGGAATAGCCTCTTCGAGGACCCGGTCGCGGATCAGCGGATTCAGTCCCTTCTCCGTCACAACCTCGACGGGCCTTCCGAGAAGGTCCTGAAGGTCGACAATCAGGCCAGCTGGAAACCAGGAGCTGGTAACCGGTCCTGCATCAATCAGGAAATCCACGTCACTCTCCGCTCGCGCCTCGCCTCTTGCCACGGAACCAAACACACGAATATTCCGAGCGCCATGCTTGGCTGCGATCCGGAGAATCTCGTCACGCTTCGCCCGGATCAATTGAGCGGGATCGGCCAGTCGTTCCATTTCTTTCTATCTTAACGTGCGGGCTAATTTCGAAGGTAGCGGTCCATCGCGGCGGCGGCGTTCCGGCCTTCCGCAATCGCCCACACCACCAGCGATTGGCCGCGGCGAAGATCGCCGGCAGCGAAGACTCCAGGTGACGAGGTCATATAGCCGGCGTCGGTCGCGACATTCCCGCGCGCATCCAGATTCACGCTTAGTTGATCGAGTATCCCGCCGCGCACCGGCCCGCTGAATCCCATGGCCAGTAGGACCAGGTCGACATCCATCGTGAATTCCGTGCCCGGAATCGGCTCGAACTTCGGCGCTGGTCCCACGCGAACGGCGTGCAGTTTGCGCACTCGCCCGCGTTCGTCACCGCTGAAATCAGTGGTCGCTAGGCTCCAGTCACGGATCCCGCCTTCTTCGTGCGCGCTTTCCGCTCTGAGTTGCAGCGGCCA
This sequence comes from Bryobacteraceae bacterium, assembly GCA_035484655.1. GTDB lineage: Bacteria > Acidobacteriota > Terriglobia > Bryobacterales > Bryobacteraceae > Palsa-89. The sequence continues at coordinate 9,720 of DATHOT010000257.1, forward strand.
CAAAGGCCAAGGCGTTTGAGGCCCGCGCTCGCTCGGCGGCATCGGCATAATTTCGAACTGATGCACCGACATCGGCTTCTGGCGATGCGATGTGCCCAGGCAATCCGCGCCCGTGTCGCCACCGCCGATAATCACCACGCGCTTGCCAGTGGCGAGAATCTGGTTGGCCACCATGTCTCCCGCGCATTTCCGGTTCTGTTGCGGGAGAAACTCCATCGCGAAATGGATGCCCTTGAGTTCCCTGCCCGGAACGGTGAGGTCGCGAGGCTGCTCGGCGCCGCCCGACAGCAGGATGGCGTTGAAATCCTCACGCAGCTCCTCGCCAGGAATCGCTTCGCCGACATGGACGTTGGTGCGAAACTCGACGCCCTCGGCAATCATCTGCTTCAGCCGCCGGTCAAGCACCCATTTTTCCATCTTGAACTCGGGGATCCCATAGCGCAGCAATCCGCCGGCGCGATCGGCCTTCTCGAAGACCGTCACAGAATGCCCCGCGCGATTCAGTTGTTGCGCCGCCGCGAGTCCCGCCGGTCCCGAGCCGACGATGGCCACCCGCTTGCCCGTCCGCTCCAGTGGCGGCTCCGGACGAATCCAACCTTCGCGGAACCCGTGCTCGATGATCTGTTTTTCGATGACCTTGATCGCCACCGGTGGCTCATTAATGCCCAGCACGCAAGCGGCTTCGCAAGGCGCCGGGCAGATGCGTCCGGTGAACTC
>DATHOT010000258.1:0-4931 GCA_035484655.1 Bryobacteraceae bacterium
AAAGACGTTGAAAGAAAAATCAGACATTCCTTCTCGTGCTCTCACGCCTGGCGGCGGAGGCACACTTCTTGGTTCCTAACAAACGTCCAGCCAGATTCACGAACGGGCTCAAAGCACCAGACTGAGGTCGGCCTGCTTCGCCGGCGACCTCTTCATCGTGCTCCGAATCGCTGGCGTTTTCATCCTTCCTTGTGCCGGCGTCCGCGCCGGCATGGGTGAGTCACGTCGCCATAAACTCTCTCTTTCGTTCCTATTCAGCAACTTCCTGGCTTCGACCCCATCGCCCCACTTGCTCTTGTGTTAAATCGGAGTTAAGAGGTATTTCAATGTCCGCCTCAACGGCCCCCAGTTCCGGCCCTGGGTTCGTTTTTTCAAATCACGTTTTTGTCCCCACCGCCCCGTGGCGCAGGTCTCCGACCTGCGAAATCTCACGACAATGCGTCAAGCTCCCCCAACTGGGTTCGTTTTTTCGACTCCCCTCCCCCCCATGCGGGACAATGAGGAATGCGGCCACTCCGCGGCTCCTTCTGGGTCCTGGTCCTCTACGACGTGGCCGAGCAAATCCAACTCGACAAGCTCTGCAACCTCATCGGTGTCGAGCCCGTGAAGCCGCAGCCCAGCTTCAAGCATCCCGCCCCGGAATACGTCCGCTTCGAACGGCCTCCCGTGGTCGAGTTTCCCGAGCCCATCGTCACTGCCACCGGCGAGCGCTTCGACGCGCAGATCAAGTATTTCGATTACGGTGTCGTCAGTGTCGAGCTCAAACTACAGTTCGAGGCCGACTGGGACGAGCTAATCCGCCTCTCGAACCGCTGGATCCTCGCGCCCGAGACCGAGCGCCTAACTGCCGAACTGTTGCGGAAGCGCCTGCCCTGCGCGGCTGAGGCTTTGATCCAGCCTTACGAATCGCACCTGAACGAAGACTATTACATCATCCAGATCAACGAGGCTCGAAACGCCCAAGGCCAGCCCATGACCGCCGCCGCCATGCTCGAGACCCGTGGCGGCCAGGTTGCCCAAATCGTAAGAGGCGACTCTATGCCGCTGTCCGACGCCGAATGCCGCGAGATCCTGCAAACCAGCCTCTCTTACTATCCAACCGACCTGCTGGTCGTCGGCTGGGTGGCCGCGCTGGTCTACGACACCGTCGCCGGCGCCGAACCCACCATCCAGTTGCTCGAATACGCCAACACGCAGCTCCTCGAATTTCGCCACTACGATGAGGTGCTCACGCGCGTGTTCGAAAAGGTCTACGACACTCTCGAGCATCGCGGCACACTGCGCCGCTGGAAGATGGCCAGTGAAGCCGAGCGGCTCAACACGCTGCGCCTCGACGTCATGGAGCTGGCCGAGCGCACCGACAACGCCATCAAGTTTCTGAGCGACATGTTCTACGCGCGTGCATATAAGGTAGCCGCCAGCCGCGTCGGCGTCACCGATTACCGCAACCTGGTCGACGAGAAGCTGCGCACTGCCGGCGAGCTATACGAGTTCATGACCAACGAGTTCCACCAGGCCCGAGCTTTTGTGCTGGAGTTGATGGTGGTCGCGATTCTGGTGATTGAGCTGATCCAGCTTTTCTGGGGTCACCACGGCTAAGTATAAGAAGGCCTTACAGTTGATGCCTAAAGATTGGCCTGAAATCGGCCGATAAGTCGCCTGTGGGCGGCGTGTACCTCGAATCCCGGCTGAAGTTCCTGCGACAGGCCCAAAACCCCGATGGCGGCTGGGGATATTTTCCGGGTAAACAGTCCTGGTTCGAGCCAACCACCTATGCCATGCTGGCCCTTCAGGGACGGCCTGGCTCTGAGCAATCTCTCCAGAGCGCCTTCAAATTGCTCCGCTCCTGGCAAACGCCCGACGGCAGCTCGCGGCCTAACGGCCAAGTCGAGGGCGGAACCTGGGTGACGGCCCAGGCCGTGACGCTGGCCTGCGTGCGCGGTATATATGACGATAAGGTCCGCAGCTCGGTGGACTGGCTGCTGCGCGTAGTCGGCGCCGAATCGAGCCTGGCCATGCGCGCGGCCGCCTTTGTCCATCTGCTCAAGACCAAAGCCGACGTCTCGCATCAGGGATGGCCTTGGCGTGACGGAAACGCCTCCTGGATTGAGCCCACCGTTCAGGCCCTGGTGGCGCTGAAGAAGGTTTCGAAGAACTATAAGAGCCCGGAGCTCGACCGGCGTGTAGCCGACGGCGAAGCTCTCATTCTCAGCCGCCGCTGCAGCGATGGCGGATGGAACTGCGGAAATCCGAACGTGCTCAATTACGACCTGCCCTCTTATCCCGAAACTACAGCCCTGGCGCTGCTCGGGTTGCAAGGGCGAAGCCGGTCCGAGCTCGACCAGCCGCTGGCTCTGGCCGTTCGATTTCGCGCTGAAACCAGATCGTCGCTGGCCCGCGCCTGGCTGGTGATCGCGCTGCGCTGCCATGGTGGAGATCCGCAGCCGGCCGGTCAGGACGCGAGCGTATCCACCGACGTAATGCTCACTGCGCTCGAAGCGCTGGGACATCCCGACGGCAATTACGCGCTGCTCAAAACAGGAGCGCCTGCATGACACGACGCCAATTCATCCCGCTGGTCGGGATCGCCGCCACCGCCGGCTACGCCAGCCTCAAGCTTCAGAAACCGCCCAAAGTGTCCGATGGACCGCCTGGCAGTTCCGCCGTCTCGATTGTGCGCGCGAGGTCTTACTCGGAGGACCTTGTCAGCCACATGCTCGCCGGAATTCGCCAGTGCGGCTTAGACGTCCGCGGCAAGAAGGTGTTGCTGAAGCCCAACCTGGTGGAGTTCGATTCCGCCACCGTGGTCAATACCGACGCGTCCATCATTGCCGCTGCCGTGGAGGTCTTCCACCGTCTAGGCGCTTCCGAGGTCAAGATCGGCGAGGGCCCGGGGCATCGGCGCGACACCCTCGATTTGGCCGACGATGCCGGCTATCGGTCCACCATCCCCAAATTCGAAAGCATTTTCACGGATTTGAATCGCGACGATGTAGCAGCCATCCACGGCTTTGCAGGCGAGCCGGATTTCTACTTCGCGAAAACGGTGCTGGCTGCGGATCTGATCGTTTCGCTCGCCAAGATGAAGACCCATCACTGGGCCGGCGCGACTCTTTCGATGAAAAACTTCTTCGGCCTGGTCCCCGGCTCCATCTATGGATGGCCGAAGAACAAGCTGCATTACATCGGCATTCCCGAGTCGGTAGTGGAGCTCAATCGCACCTTCCGCAACACCTTCGCCATCGTCGACGGCGTAGTAGGAATGGAAGGCAACGGGCCCATCCAAGGTACCCCCAAGCAGTCCGGGGTGCTGGTGATGGGGAGCGACCTGGTGGCCGTCGATGCCACCTGCTGCCGTATCATGGGCATCGATCCGGAGAAGGTCGACTATCTGCGCATGGCTGCCGATCTGGGCCACGTGCATCCCGAGCGCATCGAGCAGCGCGGCGAGACGATCGCGTCCGTGCAGTCGAACTTCGCGCTGATCGACGAATTCCAACACCTGCGGCTCCTGTAATGTTCGTGCGGCTGGCGCATCACAAAGGCCTGGCGATGCTTCTGGTGGGCTTTATCTCACTTGCGGCCCGCGCGTTGTTATTGCCCGTGTTACCGATCCCGAAGCCGGCCATCCAGGACGAATTCAGCTACCTGCTCGCCAGTGACACTTTCTCCTCGGGCAAACTCACGAACCCGACCCCGCCCTTTGCCGAGCATTTCGAGACGCTGCAGGTGCTGCTGCATCCCACCTATGCCTCCAAGTACCCGCCGCTTTCGGCCCTGATGATGGCGCTCGGCCAGAGCATCACGGGCGAGCCTTGGGTGGGAGTGTGGCTCGCCACCGGAATCCTGTGCGCCACTCTATGCTGGGCGCTCCAAGGCTGGCTTCCGCCGGTTTGGGCTTTGGTCGGGAGCCTGTTGGCGCTGGCCCGCATCGGCATAGTGAGCTATTGGTCTGAAAGTTATTGGGGAGGAACCTGCGCTGCTATTGGAGGCGCGCTGGTAATCGGAGCGCTGCCGAGACTACTGCGGCGGATGCAGCCAGGTCCTGCCTTGGCCTTCGCAGGCGGCCTCGCGATTCTCGCAAATACTCGTCCTTATGAAGGCCTGGTGCTGGCGATAGTCTGCTCGGGGGTGCTGGTTTTCGGGCTCGCTCGGCGCCCAGTGACGATCGGACGACTGTCGCGGGCCTTCATTGTGCCGATGGCCCTGCTGCTGATTCCGGTCTTCGGATGGATGGCCTATTACAACTATCGCGTCACCGGCAATGCGATCGAGATACCGTACGTGGCCCACGACAGGCAGTACGTGGTCCATTCGCCGCTGCTTTGGAAGACCCATCTAAACACCGCGCCGGTTTATAGCAGCGCGGTCCTTAAGCAATTCTGGACCGTTGCCGCGGCCAATGACAACCAGTCCGCGCGCGACCATTGGCTGAAGGCGCATGTTTCGGATCTGCTCACGCTCGGTCACTTCTTTCTGGGATGGCCGCTGATCATTTGTATGATCGCGTTCGCGCGTCCGCTGTGGCGTGATCCTCAGGCTCGCTGGGCTCTGTTGCTGGCCGCTGGATTCTATGCCGGAGTAGCTTGGGATGCCCGCCTCTTTCCGCATTACGCCGCTCCGGCAACCGCCCTGATCTATATTCTGGCGGCCTGTTCGCTGCGCGCGGCCAGGAACGCATGGCCTGGCACGTTCGCTGAACGCCGCTTTATGATCTGGGCCGTGCTCGGATTATTTGCGTTGACTACCGGGTTGGCGATGCTCACGCCCGAGAACAGGTATCTGTTTGGACCGATCGATTATCACGTGCAGGCCAAGCACGCCTCAATCGCCGAGCGGCTGGAGCGCGTGCCCGGCCGGCACCTGGTGCTGGTGCATTACGGGAGCCGCCACGACATGTACGAGGAACTGGTATTCAACCGGGCCGACAT
>DATHOT010000259.1:0-4786 GCA_035484655.1 Bryobacteraceae bacterium
CTTCCCAGCCGGTTCCAAGGCGTGAAATTCAATTCAGTGGGCGATCCGGTGCTGCACATCCGCACGCCTTCCGGAATGTCCGCTAGCGTGCAGCGCGATTCGATCGACGCCATCAATGCATTGAATCGTTTTGAGAACCAGACCGCGAACGATCCCGAAATCCTCACGCGTATTTCTCAATACGAGATGGCTTTCAAGATGCAAGCGAGCGTTCCCGATTTGGTCGACATGAGCAAAGAGCCGGCGCATATTCTTGAAATGTACGGAGCGAAGCCGGGTGACGGATCGTTTGCATCGAACTGCCTTCTGGCGCGCAAGCTGGCCGAGCGCGGGGTGCGCTTCATTCAGCTTTATCATCGCGACTGGGATCATCACAGCGGAGTGAAGGCGAACATCGCCATCAAGGCCGAAGAAACGGATCGGGCCACGGCGGCGCTCATAAGCGACTTGAAACAGCGGGACTTGCTGGAGGACACACTGGTGGTGTGGGGAGGCGAGTTCGGGCGCACGCCGATGTCGCAGGGCGGCGACGGCCGGGACCACCACATCAAGGGCTTCTCGTTCTTACTCGCGGGCGGCGGCATCAAAGGCGGAATCACCTACGGGTCGACGGATGACTTTGGATACGCGGCGCAAGAGAATCCCGTAGCGGTTCCCGACTTCCATGCCACCATGCTGCATCTGCTGGGTATCGATCACAAACGATTCACGGTGAAGTTTCAAGGGATGGATGCGCGGTTGACCGGCATTTCGGGACAAGTGGTCAGCGATATTCTAGCGTGAATCGCCCGCACCCTCGGGTCGCGGCTCAGCTCAAGTTCACTTGCTTTGCTTCGCGATTATCCGGCTCGAAATCTTGTCGTACGTCGCTTGCGGAATGACCTTCCGCGAGACCAACTGGCTCTTATTGGCGTATGGCCGATTCTTGATGATCGCGGCCGAGTACGCGTCGCCAATGCCGGGAAGCCCCTTGAGATCGTCCTGCGATGCAGAGTTGATGTCGATGAGCTTGCTCGACGTCGAACTGCTTGCAGTCGAGCTGCTTGGTGATTTCGATGCCTTGGGCGCCTGGTAGGGCGCGGCAACCAAGGCCAGGGCTGTGACCGTGACCAAAAGCAGTATCCATCTTGTGATTTTCATGCGGCAGCGCAGCTCCTTGCGTTATGCAGTTCATTATACACGCGTCGTTGTTGGAGTTCAGGCTCTCTCGAATTCAGTATCATATTGATGAGCCTATGCAGTTTCGAGCCCTTTCCATCGTGCTCGCCATGACAGCCTTGCCCGCTTTCGGAGCTCCCGCACCCGTGCTGGATCGGGAGTTCCAGCAAACCGTCCGGCCTTTTGTAGCAAAATATTGCACCGGATGCCATAGCGGCCAGACGCCCGCCGCACAGTTCGACCTCAAGGCCTACGACACGCTGGAGATGGTGACCCGCGATTATCCTCGCTGGGCGCTGGTGCTCGAAAAACTGACCGCGAAAGCGATGCCGCCCAAGCCGGCTCCGCAGCCGCCGGAAGAGGCCCGGCAGCAGGTGATTGACTGGATTCAGGCCGTTCGCACGGAAGAGCTGCGGAAAAATGCAGGCGATCCCGGATTGGTGCTGCCGCGCCGCTTGAGCAACGCCGAATACAACTACACCATCCGCGACCTTACCGGCCAGGATATTCAGCCCGCGCGCGAGTTTCCCGTGGATCCAGCCAATCCTGCGGGCTTCGACAACTCCGGCGAATCGCTGACCATGTCTCCCGCGCTCCTGAATAAATATTTGCAGTCCGCGCGCGGCGTGGCCGAACACATGGTCCTGACACCCGATGGATTCGACTTCGCGGCCTATCCGATGCTGGTCGAAACGGATCGCGACAAGTACTCGATCCAGCGCATCATAAACTTCTACCATCGTCAACCCACCGACTTTGCGGATTACTTCCAAGCCGCCTGGCGATTCAAGTATCGCGCCGCTATCGGAAAGCCCGGCGCGAGCTTGGCCGCCATTGCCGCGGATTCGAAAGTGAGCGCCGTGTATCTGCCCACGGTGTGGCGGATTCTGCAGGAAAAAGACGCCGTTGGTCCGATCGCGAAGCTGCAGCGGATGTGGCGCGATCTCCCGGCGCCCAACGCGGACCAGCCGGATGTGCTGCGCGCGAAATGCATCGAGATGCGCGATTTCGTTGTCAAGATCCGCAGTCACACGGCTATGCAGTTCGCCGCGCCGGTGGTGAAAGGATTGCCCCCCGGATCGCAGGCCCTGCTGGACTGGAAGCTGCGCGAATTCGCCTCGCACCGCCGCAATAGCGATCCCAACGATCTGCGCAATGATACCGACCCGCCGCCCGTCGTGCCCGAAATCCCGCCCTATCCCGGGCTGCATCGGGAAGCCGCTCCACGCTGGGCCGCTCTCTCGGCCAAAGCCCGCGCCGACGATCCCGATCTCGTGGTTCCGGCCGCCGAGCGCAGCCGCTACGAAGCCGCGTTCTCACGCTTTGCTTCCGTTTTCCCGGATACGTTCTACGTCCAGGAGCGCGGCCGTTATTTCCCGGATGATTCCGAGGACAAGGGACGGCTCCTGAGCGCGAGCTATCACAACACCATGGGTTACTTCCGCGACGACACGCCGCTAATGGAGTTAATCCTCGACGAAAACGGCCGCAAGGAGCTCAACCGCCTCTGGAATGAATTCGATTACATCGCCGCCTACACGGCTCGCACTTGGGTTCAGTACTTTTTCAATCAGAGTGGCGAAGTCCAAGGAAAAGGCGCGGAATCCGGCACTGCGCGCCCGCTGGATCACGAGATCACCGACCAGCCAGTCATTTTCGCCTTGCGCGACGCCTATCTGGACAAAGCGCTGTCCGACTCGCGGAATGACCCGGTCGCTCTGGATGCAATCAACGTCCACTTTGATGGCGTAAACGCCACCTTGCGGGCTTTGGAAAAGGAACACGCCGCCGCCGAGCCCAAGCATCTCGAGGCCCTTCTGCGGTTCGCCGCGCGGGCGTACAGAAGGCCCCTTACTGCGGCAGAGCGCAAGGATTTGGTCGCATATTATCACCGGCTCCGGGACAAGAACGGCCTGTCGCATGAAGACGCCATCCGGGAATCGATTGCCGGCGTGCTGATGTCGCCCGATTTCCTCTACCGGATCGACCTTCTCGACGCGGGCATGCAGTCCGCTGGCTCGGCCATCCATCACGTGGCGTTGAAATCGACCGCGGGTTTCCATAGCCGCCCGTTATCCGCCTATGCTCTGGCGAACAGGTTGAGTTACTTCCTGTGGTCGAGCATGCCCGACGACGAGCTGTTGCGCCACGCAGCCGCTGGCGATCTCGAAAAGCGGGAGGTTCTGCTGGCTGAGACTCGCCGTATGCTGCAGGATGAACGAGTGCGCGGGCTGGCTACCGAATTCGCCGGCAATTGGCTCGATTTCCGTCATTTCGAAACCAACAACTCGGTCGATCGCGAGCGCTTCCCCGATTTCAATAATGATTTGCGCGAGGCGATGTTTCAGGAACCGATGCGCTTTATCGAGGACCTGGTCCGCAACGATCACTCAGTGCTCGACATGCTATATGGCCGCTACACCTTCGTGAATCCAGTGCTCGCGAAGCATTACGGCATGCCGGATGTAAAAGGCGAGCCCGACACTTGGGTTCGCGTGGACGATGCCGGCAAGTACGGCCGAGGCGGTCTCCTACCCATGGCCGTCTTCCTCACCCAGAATTCGCCCGGCCTTCGAACCAGCCCCGTTAAGCGGGGATACTGGGTGGTTCACCGCGTACTCGGCGAAGTTATACCTCCACCGCCGGCCATCGTTCCCGAATTGCCGGCGGATGAAGCGAAGTCGGACTTGCCGCTTCGCGACATGCTGGCCAAACATCGCTCGATCCCGGTGTGTGCTGGCTGTCATGCGCGGTTCGACGTATTCGGTCTCGCGTTTGAAGGCTATGGACCGGTGGGCGAGGCGCGGTCGACCGACCTCGCTGGTCGCCCAGTGGATACCAACGCGGTTTTTCCCGGCGGTAGCCAGGGCGCCGGAGTGGACGGCGTGGAGACCTACATCCGCGAGCATCGCCAAGCCGGCTTCGTGGATAATCTCAGCCGTAAATTGCTCGCCTACGCGCTCAACCGCTCGCTCCAGCTCTCGGACGAATCCGTCATCGACCGCATGAAAACCAGCCTCCAGGCGAAAGAATATCGCTTTAATTCGCTGGTGGAGACCATCGTCACCAGCCCGCAGTTTCTGAACACGCGGGTTCCGGATACGCGGGAAATACCCGACTTACGGTCCGGCAAGTTACAATCGAAAAGGTGAGGAAGATGCCCGAATCGACCAAAAACTCCGCGCCTCGCATTTCCCGCCGCACCGTGCTACGCGGGGCAGGCTGCGCTATGGCGTTGCCGTGGCTGGAATCCCTGGACGCTTTCGCCGACACCGCCACGCCGGCTGCGTTTCCGAAACGGTTCGGCGTTGTTTTTCTGGGGTGCGGCGTCAACGAGGATCATTGGAGCGCCGAAGGCTCGGGCGTCGCCATGAAGCTGAGCAAAACGCTTCAACCGCTGGAGCCCTTGAAGCAGAAAATCAACGTCATCGATGGCCTGTACGTGCAGGCGCTCACGGGTCAGGGCATTCACCCCGCGCAAACGGGCAGCCTTCTTTCGGGCGCGCACATATCGAAAGGAGCGATCATCCACTCCGGTATCAGCGTGGATCAGATGATCGCCAATCGCGTCGGGGAAAACACACCGCAGTCGAGCATCGTTCTGGCGTGCGACCAGCCCATGACGGGC
>DATHOT010000260.1:0-12378 GCA_035484655.1 Bryobacteraceae bacterium
GGGAACGGTATCCGGCCTCGGCGGTGAGGGCGTCCAAGCGGGCCAAAGAGAGCGCCAGGTGTGAGCCACGCTTGTCGTCGGCGACGGCATGGATCTCGTCGACGATTACGGTGCGGGTGGTCCGCAGCATTTTCCGGGAGCCTTCGGCGGTCAGCAGAATGTACAACGATTCCGGCGTCGTGACCAGGATGTGCGGGCGATGCTTGCCCATCTGCTGTCGTTCATAGGCGGGAGTGTCGCCGGTGCGGACGGCGGTGCGGATCGGGTCGAGCGCGATGCCTTGGCGCGCAGCCAGTTCCGAGATTTCGGCCAGCGGTAATTCAAGGTTCTTGCGGATATCGTTGCTGAGGGCCTTAAGGGGCGAGACGTAGACGACCTCGGTTTCATTGGCTAGTTGGCCGGCGCGGGCGGCTCGAACCAGACGATCGAGACAGATCAGGAAAGCGGCCAACGTTTTGCCGGAACCGGTGGGAGCGGAAATCAGGACGTCGCGACCGGCTCGAATCTCGGGCCATCCGAGGATCTGAGGCTCGGTGGGACCGGCGAAACGGGTGACGAACCACTCGGCGACGAGCGGATCGAAATCCGCGAGTATGGGCGCAAAACCGGCGGGCTCAGGTTGAGATTGGGAGGACACCTATCTCTATTTTAAACGGGTCGGCGATTCCGCAGTCGACCGGCTCTTATTGATTGGAGATTAGGGGTAACCCTGCAGCCTTGGGGTGCCGTGCTTCCACTCCGTAGGAAGAGCAAACCCACCACTATTCGGCATTTTGACCTTCGGGAGACTCTGTTGATCCATCACATCGTCTTCCTTGATGACGTTATTCTTGTACAGCAGGAAGGCGGTGATGGCATACACCTCATTGGGTGTCAGCGACCCTTCTTTGCCCAGGGGCATGCCGCGATTGATGTAATCCCATATGGTCGTCGCGAAGGGTGAGTGAACCGACATGGTGTTGGAGTCGTTCACACATGGCGCGAGACAAGGTACCAAGGACTTCGCCTGAACGTCATGGATACTGATGAGCGTGGGAGTGTGACCTCCGGATGACCCGGTTGCACCGTGGCATGCCGCGCATCCCTTCCGCACATAGAGTCCCGCGCCTTCCTTGGCGGTACCCTGCCCTTTCGGAAGCTCTTTTCCAGTCGGGCTGATCGCAATATCCCAAGCCCGGATTTCTTCCGCGCTCGGGGTCCTCCCGACGCCGTAGGTGGGCGACTGTGCCCAGACAGTCGGGGCAATCGTGAGCACCGCCGTAACGAAGAAAATTTTAGGAAAGCCCATTGTGAACGCTCCCGTCGCTGGCGACTCTCCACGGCTGAACTGTGTTGTCGGCCCCCCGGATCCGGACTTTGTCCTCGGATTCGTTCCAGTATTTCGCCACGTCGGCTCGCGTGGGTTGAACCGTGCCCAGTTCGTCTGTGCAGCGCGACATCAGCACAGATTCTTTTCCGTCCCATTTCCAGTGGTAGCCAAATCGCGTATGCGCCATTGGATAGGCCTGCGTCCGAAGCTCGGCATTCTTCCAAGTCACGCCGGCATCGGTGGATATCTCCACGCCGCGGATGGCGCCGGATCCGGACCATGCCAAGCCACTAATCTCGTAGAACCCAGGGCCGGACAGCTGCTGCCCACCGGAAGGAAACGTGATGACAGACTTCGGTCCGATCATGTGAGTCAGCGCGGCCGCTTTCGGGTCAGGATTAATATGGCCGTAGTCGTCGTAGGTCATGTAGTAGCGATCGACGACCTTGATTCGCCTCAGATATTTGATCTGATAGATGCCCTCAAAGCCGGGAACCATCAGCCGCAGGGGAAAGCCCTGCTGCGGACGGATGGCCTCGCCGTTCATGCCGTAGCAGACCAGACAATCATCCATGGCCTTGGCGAGCGGGATGCTCGAGGCGCCCTTCACTTCTTCGGCGCCTTCGGCGACAATCCAGGACGCCCCGCTTTGCACGCCGGCTTCCTTCAGGAGCAGAGGCAGAGGCACGCCGGTCCATTCGGCGCAACTCGTCAATCCGTGGGTTTCCTGAACGGTCTTGTGAGACGGCCTCGCCCGGTTTCCCAGGCACTCGACGAAATGAATCCGAGATACGTAAGGAAGACGCTTGAGCTCGTCCATGGTGAAAATCAGCGGCCGGTCCACCATCCCGTGGATCATGAGGCGATGCTCCCGCGGGTCGATGTCGGGAACAAAAGCGCCGCGGTGCGTGGCCGTATAGAAAAGCGACGAAGGCGTGATAATCCCGACCGAATCCTGAAGCGGAGCCAGGACGTGAAACGTGAGGCCGAATTCATCAGGCGAATGCCTGTCGGCGACGGGCATGCGAATCGCCGTCTCGAAGCGGGAGCGGTCGCCATAGGCGATCAACTCGTCGATTTTCTTGGGAGGCGTCCCTTGTGTCTGGCCCTTCGCAACTCCTGCACCCCCCGCGCCCAGACCGGCCAGTGCGGCTCCCCCTTTTAGAAATCCCCTCCGATTGGGTTTTTTCGAATCCATGGGTCTCCTTGAGGATTATAGTTGTCCGGAATCAGTTCTTTGGTTCCGGTGTTTGAAAGTATAACCCATTTGAATCCGACGAGTTCTTGTTCGAAAGTTAATAGATCGGCGGATCACCTTCGGGGCGGGTTTTCCAGCGGCGGTGGATCCACAGCCACTGGCCGGGATACTCGCGAATGACATTCTCCAATACTGCGTGCAGGCGGCGCGTGTCTTCGACCGGGTCGCCGGTCATTTCTACCGGCGGGTAGAAGCGCAGCACGTAACACCGCTCGTGATCCGACCACAAGGCGAACCCAGGGATAACAGCGGCGCCTGTTCGAGCGGCGATTTTTGCAAACGCCGTGTTGGCGCAGGCCGGCGTACCGAAAAAGTTGACGAAAGCGCCCTCCTGGAGCGAGGTATTCTGATCCATCAGGATTCCGACCGCTTCGTTCTGTTGCAGGGCCCGCAGAATGGACCGCGCGCTGTCCCACTTCTCGATCAGGTGATTCCCGGAAAGCTGTCGCCGCTGTTCCACCATCTGATCAATGCGCGGATTATCAAGCGGCCGGATCACGACATGCATCGGCTCGGTCATCAATCCGTGGGCGAAGGCGCTCAGTTCCCAGTTGCCGAGATGCGCAGTTGCGAACAGGACGCCGCGGCCGCGCTTCTTCGCCTCCGTGAAATGCTCCAACCCCTCGTAACGAATCCAACCGGAAATGTTCTGGCGATTGATTTGGGGGAAGCGCGCGAAGGCGTAAAGCAGCCTGCCGATGGAGCGGAAGACTTCGCCGGCGATTACATTCCGTTCGGCCCTTGTTTTCTTGGGATATGCCAGCTCGAGGTTGCGCATGGCGACGCGACGCAGCCTCGGCAACGCGAGATCGAGCAGCTTGGCGTAGAAAGTTCCCAGCGCGGGCGGCGAATGCGCGAGCGACCACAGCACCAACCTGGCGACGAGGTATTGGATGACTGCTATTCTATCCACCCTCCACCGAGCACCAGATCGCCATCGTAGAATACGGCGCCTTGGCCGGGTGTGACGGCGCGCTGCGGCTCATCGAAGTGGACCTCGATGCGCTTGGGGGCATCGGCCGGATATAGCGTCGCCCAAGCCGCGAGGTGCTTATTGCGGATCTTGACCTGGGCACGGACTGGCGCAGCGATGGGCGGGATGGAGATCCAGTTAACATCGTTGGCTATTAACCGCGCGCGCAACAGGTCCTCGTTGCGCCCGACGATCACGCGCTGCGATGCCGGCTCGGTCGCGATCACGTACAGCGGCTCGCCCGCGGCAATCCGGAGCCCACGCCGCTGGCCGACGGTGAAGTGATGAACGCCGAGGTGCTCGCCCAGAACGTGGCCCTCGCGGTCGAGGATCTCGCCGCGCGTGTGCTCGGGCGTAATTCCCTGCTCCCGAAAATAAGCGTCGATGAAGCCCGCGTAATCGCCATTGGGGACGAAGCAGATCTCCTGGCTATCCGGCTTCTCGGCTACGGGCAAGCCGAGCTCGCGCGCGAGCTCTCGTACCTGCGGCTTGGTGAATTCGCCTAGGGGAAACAGCGTCCGCGCCAACTGCTGCTGCTCCAGGCCGAACAGAAAATAAGTCTGATCCTTGGCGGCGTCCACGCTCTTGCGCATCTGATAGCGGCCCGTGGAATTGTCGCGGGAAATTCGCGCGTAGTGGCCGGTGGCGATCATCTCCGCGCCCACGCCAGCGGCCATGTCGAGAAACTGATCGAACTTGATGAAGTTGTTGCAGAGCGTGCACGGGATGGGCGTGCGCCCGGCCAGATACTCATCGATGAAGGGCTTGACCACCTGCTCTTCGAAACGCTGCTCGAAATTGACGACGTAGTATGGAATGCCGAGATGTTGCGCGACATAACGGGCATCGTAGACGTCGTCGAGCGAGCAGCAACGGCCGGTCGGCCCGCTCTCAGAAGTCAATTCCGGCAGCCGCCGCTGGTTCCAGAGCTGCATGGTCAATCCCACGATCGCGAGACCGCGGCGATGCAGCATGCCAGCGACAACGGAGCTGTCCACTCCGCCCGACATGGCAACGGCGATGGTGTTTTCAGAGATGGTGTTTTCAGACACTAGCGGTGTAAGTAGGAGACAACTTTCGCAACTGAGCGACGGATTCGGCGACCGCCGAGATCAGCGCGTCCACCTGCTCTTCATTGTTCGATTGGCCGAGCGAGAACCGGAGACTGGCGCGCGCGCGTTCACGCGGCAGTCCGATGGCGATCAATACATGCGAGGGCTCGACGGCGCCACTGGAGCAAGCCGATCCGCTGGACACCGCGAATCCCTTGAGGTCGAGCGAGATTACTAGCGACTCGCCTTCCAAACCGTCGAAGTAGAGGTTGGTGGTATTGGGCGTGCGAAGCGAGTGCGCGCCGTTCACGCCTGAGGAAGGCACGCTGGAGAGAATGCCATTTTCCAGGCGATCGCGTAGGGCGGCCAACCGGGATGATTCTTCGTTTAGCTCGACGGAGGATCGCGCGGCCGCTGCGCCCAACGCCACCGCTCCGGGAACATTTTCAGTGCCGGGCCGGCGCTCACGCTCATGCTTGCCGCCAAACTGGATCGGCGACAAACGCGTGCCGCTCTTGACATACAGCGCGCCGATTCCCTTGGGTGCATACAGCTTATGGCCGCTGATGGAATAGAGGTCGATGCCCAACGCCTTCACGTCGACCGGGGTCTTTCCCGCAGCCTGAACACCGTCGACATGCAGCAATACATTGGCCTCGCGCGCGATCTGAGAAATTTTCTGGATGGGCTGAATCGTACCCAGCTCGTTGTTGGCGTGCATCACGGAAATCAGGACCGTTTCCGGACGCAGCGCGCGGCGGATGTCCTCGGGATCGACGATGCCATCCGAACCGACGGCTGCATAGGTCACGTCCACGCCCTCGCGCTCCAGTTCCCGGCAGGGGTTCAAAACAGCGGGGTGCTCGATGGCCGTGGTAATCACGTGCTTGCGCGCGGCGGGGTGAGTGCGGACAGTCCCTAAAATCGCCAGGTTGTCGGCTTCGGTTCCACCGCTCAAGAAGACGATTTCCTTGGGATCACAGTGCAGCAGCGCGGCGGTCTGGCGCCGGGCCAACTCCAGTTTCTGCTTGGCCAACTGGCCGTCCTGATGGATGCTGGACGCGTTTCCATACACTTCAAGTAGCGCTGGAAGCAGTACTTCGAGTACCGCTGGAGATACGGGCGTCGTTGCGTTGTGATCGAAGTAGAAACGCTGCACTTCGACTATTAGTTTAACAACGTGGAACGGGCTAAACTGAAACGAGGAGAAAACCGTGAATTATTCCCGCCGAGATCTTGCACTTCTACTTCCAGGAGTGGCCGCGGCCAGTGCCCAGGCCCAGACAGACGGCCAGGTACTTCCCGCCCGCGCCTATAAGTACGAAGACCTGCCGGTGAAGGTCAACAAGACCAGCAAGGGTCGCGCGGTAATGAGAGGCGATACCCATTCCGGATACCCGGTTGAGCTGCACCTGACTGAGCTCGACCCCGGCCAGGCCCCCCACGCGCCGCATCGTCACGTTCACGAAGAGATTTTCATGCTGCGCGAGGGTACGGTGGATATGACGATCAGCGGCAAGACTACGCGGCTCGGGCCGGGCTCGGTCGCTTACATAGCCTCGAACGAACTGCACGGGTTGATCAACAGCGGAACGGAAGTCGCGCATTATTTCGTCATCGCTCTGGGCGACGATAAGACTTGATTACCAAACCCGCTGTTTGCCTGTTGAGCGGGGGCCTGGATTCAGCCACCTCGCTCGCCTATGCTAAGCGCGAGCGCTTCGAATGCTTCGCACTGAGCTTCGATTACGGGCAGAGGCATCGCATTGAACTGGAGGCGGCCGCACGGGTTGCCGCAAGCTTGGGCGCGGCGAAACACCTGATCGTACCGATTGACTTGCGGCCCTTCGGCGGCTCGGCGTTGACCAGCGAGATTGCGGTTCCAAAGACCGGGGTGAGCGAAGGCATTCCGGTAACTTACGTTCCCGCGCGCAACACTATTTTTCTGGCCCTCGCTCTCGCTTGGGCGGAGGTCCTCGGATGCTCCGACATCTTCACCGGCGTCAATGCCATCGACTATTCCGGCTATCCCGATTGCCGGCCCCAGTTCATCTCCGCTTTTGAGCGCATGGCGAATCTGGCAACGAAAGCTGGAGTGGAAGGCCGCACGCGCATTCACATTCACACTCCGCTAATCAAGCTCTCCAAAAACGAGATTATTAAGTTGGGCAGGCAGCTTGGCGTGGACTTCCGATTGACGCACAGTTGCTACGATCCCGACGAGCGCGGCCGGCCGTGCGGCTTATGCGACTCCTGCCGCCTGCGCCTGAAAGGTTTCGCCGAGGCAGGGATCGAAGATCCGCTCGAATATCGCCAGTGAAGATCGCTGAAATCTTCTATTCGGTTCAGGGGGAAGGCATGCTGGCCGGCGTGCCGTCGGTCTTTGTACGTACCAGCGGATGCAACCTTCGCTGTACGTGGTGCGACACGCCTTACACGTCATGGCAGCCGGAAGGGGAGGATCGTTCCATCGAGTCGATCGCCGAAGAAGTCGACCGGTATGGCGCAGAGCACGTCGTGATTACTGGTGGCGAGCCGATGATTGCGCCCGGGATCGAGGAGCTGACGCGACGGCTTACGCAGCACGTAACTGTTGAAACCGCCGGAACCGTGGATGTCGCGGTGCGGTGCGATCTGATGAGTATCAGCCCCAAGCTGGCCAATTCCACGCCACGCGATCGAGATGGCGGCCGTTGGGCGGCCCAACACGAGCGGCTGCGGCATCAGCCGGAAATTCTGAAGCGCTTGATGGAGCGCTATTTTTATCAGCTCAAGTTTGTCATCAGCGATCCAGGCGACCTGACCGAAGTGCGCACCATCGTCAACGAACTTGAAGCGTCGAAGGACCGCGTGCTGCTGATGCCTGAGGGCGTTGATCCGGCGCTGCTGGCAGAGCGCGGCCGCTGGCTGGTCGAGGTTTGCAAACAAGAGGGCTTTCGTTTCAGCCCGCGGCTACACATTGAATTGTGGGGCAACCGGCGTGGGGTGTAGGTCTCACGTACTCAATTCATACCCGCGCTCGGCGATCCGCACCCAAAGTGTCTCCGATTGATGGCCGTGCGCGGCGAAGATCTGCCGCACCAGATCGCAGACGTCCTCATAGCCTCGTTCGTAGAACACCAGGATCGACGGGCCGGCGCCGCTCAACGCGCAGCCGAGCAATCCCGGCGCTCGTAGCTTTACCATTTCTTCCAACCCAGGCACCAGAGCGTAGCGATAAGGTTGATGCAGGCGATCCTCGAGCGCGGCCGGAAATGCGGTGGTGGTTCCGGTGGCCAGCGCGGCGATCAGCAGAGTACTGCGTTGGACATTGAACAGTGTGTCTTCGCGGGAATAACAGTCCGGCAATACGGCGCGGGATTGGGCAGTCGACAGGACGAAATCCGGCACCACCACGGCAACACCGTAGCTCGAAGGCAGCTCCAGCCGCACCGCGCGAGCCACACCGCCGGCATCGATGGCGGCCGCGACGATCGATCCTAAAACGCAGGCCGCGACATTATCCGGATGGCCCTCGATTCGCGCCGCTTCGTCGAGGATGCGATGCGCTTTCCAGTGCAGTCCCAGCAAATAATCGGCAATCACCACTCCCGCGGTGAGCGCGGCGGCGCTCGATCCGAGGCCCTTTCCAATGGGAATATCGTTTGCAATATCGAGAGCAATGGGCGCAAGCTTCTCGCCGACATCCTTGGCCACGGCGAGGGCGGTCTGCCAGAT
This sequence comes from Bryobacteraceae bacterium, assembly GCA_035484655.1. Taxonomy (GTDB): domain Bacteria; phylum Acidobacteriota; class Terriglobia; order Bryobacterales; family Bryobacteraceae; genus Palsa-89. The sequence continues at coordinate 8,310 of DATHOT010000260.1, forward strand.
CAGGTTGTCCTCGCCGGTCGAAATCCGGCCAGCGTCACGGCCCGAGGCACGGATGGATAAACTATCGGCGCGCTCGAATCGACAGGTCAAATAAATCCCCAGCGCGAGCCCTAAGGCATCGAAGCCGGGGCCGAGGTTGGCGCTGGATGCGGGGATGCGAACCTGCATTCGGAGATGGCCTCGGGCTAGAGCCGCACTGCCGTTCCCTTCCGGCAGGACTCGTAGATGGACACTACGGCCTGCAACGCACGGTATCCATCTTCCCCTGACGAGACCGGCTTCCTGCCAGTGCGGATGGCGTCTCCGAAATCGAGAAACTGCCGTTCGAAGGGCGCCATCGAAATCGCCATGGGGTCGGATGCGCCGGAGGCAACCTCGCGCTCCACCGGCGCAGGATCGCCGGAATCATTTTCTACATTCCAGGTAGTGAGCTTGTCGCCCGAAATGATGGCTGTTCCTTTGGTGCCATGAATCTCCAGCCGCTCGGTGTAGCCCGGCCAGAACGCGGTGGAGGCCTGAATCACACCCGTGGCGCCCGAAGAATACTTGAGCACCGCAGCGACGACGTCTTCCGACTCGATCTTATGTAACGCCGCCAGTTGCCAGTAGCCGAAGACCTCAGCGATGTTGCCCATGAGCCACAGCAGAATGTCTACCTGATGGATGGCCTGGTTGATCAACGCGCCTCCGCCTTCGGTAGCCCAACTTCCTTTAATGGGACGCGAATAGTAAGCGGCGGTGCGAAACCACTTCACGTAGGCGTCGGCTTGAAGAAGCTTACCCAGCCGTCCACTGGCCAGCGCGCGCCGCACGAACTGGGTGGAATCGTCGAAGCGGTGCTGGCTTACCACGCCCAGCTGGATGCCCGCGTTGCGAGCCGTATCGATCATCTTCTGGGCCGTTTCGAGATTGGTCGCGATCGGCTTCTGGACCTGCACGTGCTTCTTCTCTTCCGCGCAAATCTGAAGCGGCTGCAAACGAAAGTCCGGAAAGGTGCAGACGTCGACGTAGTCAACGCGCGGATGGCGGCAGACCTCCTCGTAGGTTTCGACGAATTGGCAACCGTAGCGCTTGGCGAAGTCGCGGCCACCTTCCGCATTGATATCGGTACACACCACCAACTCGAAACCGATCTTGGCGTAGACCTGCGCGTGTTTGTGCGAAATCGCACCCGTGCCGATGATTCCTACCCTCATGCGAACTTTTCGGGCCCTCCTGGCTCCTGGATTCTTGCTATTGGCTTCTGGTTTATTGTACGAGACCGTTCTCGCTGCCGCAGATACTTACTTCCATTCCGAGATTGCGGAACGTGGCGGCCTTCACAGCCAAGGCTCGGTTCGCTGCTGCAGCGTCGGGCGCATAAGCTACCTGGATGTGGTTGGCCTTGTGACGGGCCATCATCTGATCGCGCGAAACGCCGTAAGTCACCGCGTGCATGATGGGCCATTGCGGAGTGGTAATGCGCCATCTTCGCTCGGTCTCTTGGCGAGGAAGATCGCGCACACCCGCGCGCCCCAGGTCGGCCTTCAACTCGCCATCTTCGACGAATACGCGGCTCCAAACGATTTCGCCCGGCTTGCTGATGCCTTTCACAGTTCCACCGCCCAGCCGGAAGTACATGGGCGGCTGGCGCTCGCTGACTGTGCCTTTATAGCCATCGATAAAGTGCTGCGGCGGCGCAGCGCCGCTGATCTCGAACACCCAGACGAACTCGCCTTGATAGTCTTCTCCGTAGCGCACATCATGCAAGGTGGTCTCGGGATCGTAGCCGAGCTTGGTCCAGATGCGATTGGTGATCAGCGCATCCAAACCGGCGCATTCATCCACTTCGTTGAAGTGCGGCAGCGCGTGGCCGGAATAAAGCTCACCGTTGTCACGCGAGAACACGGGCGGGCGGTCCACATTGTTGAGCAAGCCTTCCGCTAAGTCGGATGCCGGCGCCAGATCTTTGAGCCCCTGCTGATATTGAATGCCGATCGCGTCGCAGCCGAATTCGTCCGCAATTCGCATCGCCGCGATATACATTTTGCACTGCCCGAGAATCTGATCCGCGGTAAGGTCGGTGTCAGGGTCCGTGCCGGTGATGAAGCGCATACCTTTTCCATCCAGCCACCGGCGCACGGCCTGGGCCTCCTGATCGGAAGTGCGCTGCATCTCGGCGTACAGTGCCGACTGGCTGAGCCGCTCCTTGAACACGCCGGTGGGATGCAGCAGCTCATCTGGAATGATGGCGTTGTACATGCCCATGCAACCTTCGTCAAACACCCCCAGGATCGCTTTATCGCGCTGTAGCTGACCGGCCACTTCGCGTGCGGCGGTCTCGACCCGATCCGGCAGCTTAAAATCCTGCAGCGGATGAACGTGGCACGTGGTGTGACCAACCGGCTCGCCCTTCAGCCAGCGATCGAGTCCCTTAAGAAAGAAGTCGTCGGTGAAATCGACGCTCCACAGCGTTTCGTAACGAATGCCGGCTTTTGTCAGCGATCCGTTGAGGTTGAGCATGCCGACCAGGCCAGGCCATTCGCCGCTCCAGTTCGCGATGGTCAGAATCGGCCCTTGATGCGAGTACAGCCCGTGCAACAGATGATGCGTGTATTGCCAGACGGCCTCCACCACCACCAGCGGCGAAGTGGGCGGGATGTTCCGAAAAACCTCCATGCCGTATTTCTGGCTGTCGATGAAGCCGTGCTGCTTGGTTGGATCGTAGGAATGGCCACGCCGAACCTCGCGGCCGGACCGTCGAATGGCCGCCATGACCGCCGCCTCTACGCGTTCTTGGGCCGGCCAGCATTTTCGATTGGCAGAAAGTCGCAAGTCTCCATTTGCGACTATAACGATAGAATTGGGCATTAATCCACATTGTTACACGCCGCGAGATTGTTACACGCCGCGAGATTGGGCTCGCATCATCTTTTGTGGCAAGCTATGTTATGTTGAGAGAGCAGACCTTCCTTGAGCAGCTCCCGGGCCGGTAGCTCAGTTGGTAGAGCATCGCACTTTTAATGCGGTGGTCGCGGGTTCGAGCCCCGCCCGGCTCACCATGTTTTCACACCGCGTTTTAACAAGGGCAATTACAATGCTGGCTTTGGGGAGTTCGCTCGTGAAGACCCAGACGCGTCCTGCAGTCGCGTGTGCTCGATTCCGATTTTTGGGGAATCTCTGTGCTGCCGATCAGCCTCGGCTAAGCTCAGGTCGCGAACGGCCTGCTGATATCCGGGCTCGAATTCGGCCAACGAGAGGTGCCTGTAGACCTCCATCTCGGTCGCACTCGCTCTGACAGCCGGATCTGAGCCCGCACCGTTTACCTCGTTTACGTCAATAACCGTGAGCGAGTCGGGCGCGCGTTCCGCTGCTGATTCGAGCGCGCCCGTTCTTCAGGTCTTACTCGGCCTACCTCCTAGACTTCCCGGTTTTATGGGGTTTGGCCTGGTGATGCGCACTGCCGGAGCGATGCGCACTGCCAGTGTGTACGACAGTCGTTCCGCCCCCGCCAGTGGCGTTCGCGGCGGCTCCAAATGCAGCACCTGCTGCCGCACCCTTCGCCACCGGATGGGTGTTGTGTTGCTCCTCGGCTGGCGGCGGTTGCTGCGCTGGCGGCGGTTGCTCTGCTGGAGGCGGTTGCTGCGCTGGTGGTGGTGTTTGCGATGACGCTTGCGGCACCATCGCAGTCGTGACGGCCAGTGCCGTCACAAGAAGTATGAGTGTTTTTAAGGCTTTCATTCGGCCTCCTATTAGGTTAGCTCCTCTGTTCCGGCAGCAATGCGTCCGGCGAGGCCACTATCCCACGTTGGTTATGATGCTTCCTGTTGTCGCGAGATGCATTGTCGGGACAATTCCACATACTATGAAGAAGGAATTGTTGCTTGCCCTTGAATGCCGCACTGCAAGAGCACACCAAAGCTCCAGACGTATTGAAGCCTACCGGATGGCCTAGGAGGTTGCTGAAAAAGTCTCTCGCAGGTCGGAGACCTGCGCCACGTGTAGAGCTAAGTCATTGACCTGGAGTTGTGGAGCAGGTCCCCGACCTGCCAATGTGAGCTCTTGAAAGACTTTTTCAGCAACCTCCTAG
>DATHOT010000261.1:0-10773 GCA_035484655.1 Bryobacteraceae bacterium
CGCGGCGACCCGGGGCCGACCATGTGCGGCGGCCAGTCCATCAGCCACAAACCCAAACCAGCCGCTACCGATCCGTCCACTCGAGTCACAAGCCACGCCAGGTACTCGCCTGCTTCCATTTTCCGAAGGAGCCAGGGACGAAACGCAACGATCATCGCATCCAGGACCGCTTGGTCGCGATAGCCCATCTCGAAGAACATCGCCCGGCGTTGCGCCGCGATGATCTCGGAGTCTCCAATGGTCGCCGGCCGAATCTCGAATGTCTGCGCCACGCGAGGTTCCCAGCTGTCACTTGGTCGCGTAGTAACCTTTGCGGGCCTGTACCTTCCAGTCCTTATTATTGGTCTTGATTTCAATTTTGCGGAAAGTGCCGTCCTTATTGGCGTTGGTGGATGTATAGCCGATCGCGTATTGGCTGCGCATCTCGTTCTGAAGCTCGCTGAATGCATCCTGCAGCGGCAGCTTCTTGTCGACATGGAACACGTGGCCCCCAGTCTCTTCAGCCATGCGCCGCAGTTCTGAATCGCTCACGCCTCCGAACACCAGGCCGTGCCCATAGTAGAATGCCCGATCCACATAGTAGAACCCGTAAATGATCGCGTCCGCTCTTTGGGCGGCTTCGATGGCCTGCGCGATTTTGTAGCGGCTTCCTTGATCCTCGCCGTCGGTAATCAGCACCAGCACCTTGCGCCCCACCTGCCCCTTGAGCTGATCGCTCGCCGCCAGATAGACCGCGTCATACAGGATCGTCCCGCGAGGCTGCGAGATGGTCGGCACAGGCCCAGGATGCAACCCGCCCACATCCGAGTTCACTTGCAATCCTTCCAGGCCCCGGCGCAGCAGCGTCGCAGAGTTGGTATAGTCCTGCAACAGTTCCGCCTCCGAGCCGAAGCTGATCAGGAAAGCCAGATCCTGTTTCCGCAGCACCGAGCCGAAGAACTGATACGCGGCGTTCCGTTCGATATCGATCAGATTGCCTTGGCTCGCGCTGACATCGATCAACAGCCCGATCGTCAAGGGCAAATCCGTCTCGCGATTGAAGTATTTGACCTCCTGCTGCTTGCCGTCCTCGAAGATCGAGAAGTCATCTTTGTTGAGACTTCCGACCAGCCCTCCGCGCTTGTCACGCACATTAAACAGGATGTTAACAAGCTGGACTTCGACTTTGATGGTGGGCTCGTCCTGCGCAAACGTGAGCGGCACGCCGGGCGCCAGGAGCATCGCGGACACGAGTAGAATGGAAATCGTTCGCATACAGATTATATTGGTAGATGCGCCGATCGGGCGTCCCGTTGCAATGCGTAAAGCCATACTCCACCTCAAAAAAGCGGATCCCGTACTCTCTTCCGTCATCAAGCGGGTCGGCCGCTATGGGATCCAATATCGCGAGCCGAACTTCGAAACACTCGTTAGATCTATTGTCTATCAGCAACTGAGCGGGCGGGTAGCCACCGTGATTTTCGGCCGCTTGAGCGCGCTGGCGCCGGGTGGAAAGCTCACCCCGGAAGCTATTCTAAAGCTGACCCCGGCCCGGATGCGAAAGGCCGGATTGTCCAAACAAAAGACCGCCTACATTCGCGACCTGGCGCGCAAGACGGTCCGCGGCGCGCTGAAATTCGAAACCTTGGCCGACATGGCCGATCAAGAGGTAATCGAGCATTTGACGCAGGTCAAAGGCATCGGCGTTTGGACCGCCCACATGTTCCTGATGTTCGCGCTGCAGCGTCCCGACGTTCTGCCAACTGGCGACCTCGGCATCCGAATGGCCATCCGCAAAGCTTACGGACTCGATGAGCTTCCTCATCCCAAGCACATCGAGGAGATCGCCGTGCGCTGGCGGCCCTACTGCTCGGTGGCGACCTGGTATTTATGGCGGAGCTTGGAAGGCCAAGCCGAAATCTAATTTCCCGAGCGCCCCATCAACCTTTGAGAATTTCCCGCGCGGCGTTGTGACCTGGCGCGCCCATCACACCTCCGCCAGGATGCGTACCGGATCCGCATAAATAAAGACCCCGGATCGGCGTCCGATAGCGCGCGCAACCAGCTACCGGCCTCATCACGAACATCTGATCCAGACTCATCTCGCCGTGGAAAATGTTGCCGCCCGTCAGACCGAAACGCTGTTCCAGATCGAGCGGCGTCAGCACTTGCTTGTCGATCACCAGTTCCCGGAACCCCGGCGCATATTCCTCGATCAGATCCAGCACACGATAGGCGAACGGTTCGCGAAGTTCGTCCCAGTGCGAGTCGCGCAGTGTGTAGGGCGCATATTGAATGAAGATGCCCATGATATGCTTCCCTGGCGGCGCAAGCGACGGGTCGTACAGCGTGGGCACCGTCAGTTCGAGCAGCGGCGATTGCGATGGGCGGCCGTACTTGGCGTCGTCCCAGGCGCGTTCCACGTACTCCATTGAGGGACAAATGTGCATGGTGGCACGATGCTGCGGTCCATTGTCGCCCGGCAGCGCGCGAAAATTCGGCAGCCCGCTCAGCGCCAGATTGATCTTGCACGACGTCCCTTCGCTGCGATACTTGCGGATGGAATCGAGGAACTCCGGGGACAGTTCGCGCGCGTCCATCAACTGCAGGAACGTCGAGTGCGGCGTCAAATTGCTCACGACCACAGACCCGGCGATCTCTTCCCCACCCTCCAGAGCCACCCCACGCGCCCGGCCATTCTCCACCAGGATCGCTTCTACAGGCGCATTGGTGCGGATCTCGGCGCCATGGCTGCGCGCCGAATCGGCGATGGCGTTTGAAACCGCACCCATCCCGCCGCGCACGAAGCCCCACAGACCCCGGTGGCCGCCCACGCTGCCCATCACATGATGGAGCAGGATGTATGCGGTGCCCGGCGATCGTGGCCCGCCGTTAGCTCCAATCACGCCATCGGTGGCGAGCGTCACTTTGATTGAATCGGACTCGAACCACTCGTCCAGAAATTCAGCGGCGCTTTGGGTGAAGATTTTGACCAGCCCGACGATCTCTTTGGGGCTGAGGCCGCGCAGCTTTCCGGCCAGCTTCAAGTAGTCGACGAAATCGCCGAGCCCGTGCGGTGGAAACTCCGGCGGCGTGGTCAACAGCAGCCCTTCCACCACCTGCGATAGCCGCTCCAGATGGTCTTCATAAGCGGGAAAGACGTCGGCATCGTGCTGGGAGAACTTCGCGATCTCGGCCAGCGTCTTCGCGCGGTCCTGCCACATGAATAGATACCGGCCGTCCGGAAATGCCGAAAAGAACGCCGGATCCTTTGCGTCCACCTGGTATCCGAAGCGTGGAAGCTGGAGTTCACGGATGATGCGTTCTTGCAGTAGACTCGTCAAATATGACGCTGTAGAAACGCGGTATCCGGGCCAGATCTCTTCGGTGACCGCGCAGCCGCCCACGATTTCGCGACGTTCCAGCACCACCACCTTACGGCCCGCGCGGGCCAGATAAGCAGCGCAGACCAATCCGTTATGGCCGCCACCGACAATGATCGCGTCATACTTGTTCACAAGAGGACTGTACCACTCCGATACCCACCACTAATCGTGAGGCTTCCGCACGTCGAAGATCCAGATGCCGCCTACCCGGCCTACCGGTTTTCGCGCGCGCAGCCAGGTAAACGAGCCGGGCGCTTCATAGAGGTCGTATAGGACGGTGGCGCTGATGGCCACCATACAATCCATGTTCTGCCGTTCGCCCGGTTGATTAGTTCTGGCCACATAGCCGGTATGCTCGATGCCGTAATAATCCGGCACCGCGGTTCCGAAATATTCGAGGCAATACTGCGGCGCTGGATGGGCGTTGATGTAACCTCTCAACTTTTTGAGATCCTCACCCCAATCGATATTGGAATCGAGAAGATAATTCGGCCCTCGCCACGTACCACCACTTACTAAGTTGAAGAACGACAGATAGTCGGGAAAGGCCGACAGCGACTCGGCTGCCAGCAGCACACATACAAGGATTAACAGCGGCCCGGTCCACGGCGGCCGTGATTTCACGAGCTCGAAGAAGCCGGCCGCAAGCGCAATGAAGAAGAACGGATAGAAAGGCAGCAGATGGCGAACCCCCAGATCGATGCGGGACGCCATGCTCAAACCGAAGTAAAGCAGAGGCGGCACGAGGATGGTTGCCCAGGCGATGGGCACCTGTTGTACATTTATGCGGAACTTGTTTCGGAAAAGAGCCAGCCCTGCGCCAACGAGTAGAACACCGAACAACAGCAGGTCCGCGGTAGGCGTCTTGACTAAGAAGACAACTGGAAAATAATACCACCAACCGTACTGGGAGAACTGACCGAGCAGGTAACTAAGATGCCCTCCGGCATTATGTTGGGCGAAGTTACTCAGCCCTCGATAGAACGAATTCGCTTGCAGCGACACTACGCGCCCAGTCTGGCAGAGCAGATCCCCGATAGTATTCGTGCAATTCACCGCTGTCTCGAGCGGCGGCCCCGGTCTTTTGACGGCCCATGACGGCACGAAGGACTTCGCTTCAGGCAAATAAACGGCCACAATCGCCACGTATGCAATTGCCGCGACCGCCAGCAGTGAACCTGCGAAATGCAACAGCGTGAAACGTTCGTTCTGTTGCCACCACCGGATCGCATACAAAATTGCAAAGGCGGGTAACAGCATGACAGCTGAAAACTTGGTTCCGACCGCGAAGCCCAGCAGAATTCCCGATAGCGCCAGATGAAGCTTACGCCGCGAGCTGAGAAACGCATCCCAGGCAATGCACGCGGCGAAAATGAAAAACGTTGCGCCTAAATCGGTGGTGGCGTAATGGCCGTGCGCCAGAATGTTTGGATCGAACGCCAGCAGCGCGAGCGCCAGCAGAGCCGGTCCAACGCCGAATCTGCAGCGCGTCCACACCGCCATTAGAAAACCGAGCGCGGCCGTTAACAAAATGATGCTGCTGCGCGCAGCCATCAGCATGGTGTCGGTCGAGACACGATTGTGATACATGAACGCAAATCCGAACCCGATGTCTTCCTTGTTGATCCAGCTCGGATCTTCGACCGGTAGGCGCGGATTGAGATACAGCAGCGGTAGAGCCGCCAGCAGCTTGGCCAGTGGCGGCTGTTCGAGATTGAAGCGCAATCTGCCTGTCTTGAGGTAGGCATATCCGGAGCCCAACTCGAACCCTTCGTCCCACACCTGGCTTTCCTTGGTCGCGGACCAGATCTCGAATCCAGTCAGTAGGGCCAGCAGCAGTCCTACTGAAATCCAAAACTTTAGTTGAGTGCGCGGGCCTTTTGCCACGGATTCTCAGCTCACGCTTTCGGCGCTGTAGCGCGCGATCAGGCCCGTGCGCACGGCTTGATGGTAGATTCGCGTGAAAAATAGCGCCGCGAGAACAACGTATCCGACTGCCAGACCATTGCTCCAGAAGAGCTTGGTGGACGACAACGCCCCGCCTGACACGATCGTTCGCATGCCCTCGAACACATACGAGGGAGGCAGGGCGTACGAAATAGATCGCATCCACTGCGGAAGTGTCGAGACAGGATAAAAGACCCCTGCGAACGGCGAGAGTAGCGCCGGAATGGGCCAGACCAGCCACTCTGATGCCGGACCGAACCGGAGCACCATTGCGCACGCGAGAACACCAAGTGCAATGCCGAACACAAAAAGAGCCAGAAGAAATGGTATCAGCATGAGGCCATAAACGAGAAACGACAAACCGAAAACCGTGCTCGCCAGAACCAGCATTACCAGCAGCCCTACCGAACTGGTTGCGATGGCCGAGAGCACCAGGCCTGCAATGTACTCCGAAATAGAAAGCGGTGTCGCGAAGATATTCAGGAAATTGCGGGACCACACATCCTCGAAAAACGCCATCGTCACGCCTTGCATGACGCGAATGAAGAAATCCCACAGCAGAACCGCGCCCAGAAGCCCCGGAATGAAATTGAAGCCGGAAGAAGCGATGGCATTGAGGTACCTGGTGATGAATCCCCACAAGACGATATCGACCGTGACCCATGCAAATAGCGGCATCACTCGCACTGGACTTCCCCGGTACAAATAAAACTGCCGAAGCATGATAGCCGCTATACGGTCGACGTTCATTTGCTAGACCCGCTCCATTTGCTATACCTGCTCGAGCGTAAGCGGCTCGCGCGCCACCGTGACGAACAACTCCTCCAGTGTCGCCTTACCGTGCTCGCCCGGCAAGGTCTTCGGATCGCCTTCCAGCAGAATCTTCCCGCGCGAGAGAAAGAGCACGCGATCGCAGACTTCCTCGACTTCATACATGTTGTGCGAGGTCCACAGCACACCGGCTGTACCGCGCGCCGTGTTCTCTCGAATGCGGGCGCGGATATCGCGAGCCGTAGACGGATCGAGCGATGCCGTCGGCTCGTCCAGCAACAGCAGTTGCGGATCGTTGATCAAAGCTTTCGCCAACCCCACCCGAGTCTGCTCGCCGGAAGAGAGCACTCCGCATTTCACATCTCTGAATTTCTGAAGATCAAACTGCTCGACCAACGCCTCTATTCGCCCCCTCAATTGCTTTACCGCGTACAGCAAGCCGAAGATGCGCAGGTTTTGATATACCGTCAGATTTCCGGGCAGCGGAGCATAGACAGCGGCGAAGTTCGTACGCTCCAGCGCCTGAGTGCGATGCTCGGCGATATCAATGCCCTCAATAAGAATACGGCCCGCGCTCGGCTCCAGAACGCCGAGAATCATGTTGATGGTCGTGGTCTTCCCGGCTCCATTGGGGCCCAGCAGCCCGACGATCTCGTTGCGGCGCACTTCGAACGAAATTCCATCGACGGCGACGGCATTGCCATATAGTTTGCGCAGGTCGACTACTGAAAGGACTGAGGGCATCGGAAGACACTAGTTAGACTCCGCTTCGGAACCACCGCTGCGTGTAGGCGACCGTGCGCCGGATCGCCTCTTTCGCCTCGTCGTCAAGCGCGGCCGCGTCGCCGCGGCATCTTGTGTTTGAAAATACGCCGCGCAATTGCAGAATGTATTTCTGCCCGGCTACCCCGTACGCCTGAGCGTCGGCGATCAACAGCAAAGTTTTCGCAAACATTCCCATCGCTTCATCACGCTTGCCGTTATTCCAATCCTGCCACGCCGCCACATAAAGATCGGCAAAGCCCGCCGCCGGCATGTTCCCCACCGCTCCACGCGCTAAATCGTCCAGAAAGGTGGGGCCGTGCTTGCCCGTGAAAACTCCCTGCAGTAACTGTCCTCGCTTGCGATATTCCGTCAAACGAGGCAGGGTCGCTCCCGCTTCATCCTTCACGTACCGCAGCGTCGGAATCTGCTTAGCCATTCGCAACACCAGGTCGACGCTCATCGGACCGATGGTCTGGACGATCAGCGGACGGCTGCACGCTTCGCCGATGGCCGTGTAATATTCCATCTGCTTTGCATCGTCTTTGCCGCCGTTCACAGGGATCGCGATGATCGCGTCCGGAGCAAGCTTGTCCGCATGGCGAGCGTATTTCACCGCAGTCTCTATATCGGACGCTTGCACGCCGATCACTACCGCCGGACGAGTCTTCGCATCCAGAGCTTTATTGGCCCGAACGAGCGCCTCAGCCCCCGACAGCCTTTCGTCGAAATTTAACAACGGAAATTCGCTCGCCAACTGAGGCCACACCATCCCCTGTACGCCAATGCGGTCGAGAAACAGCACTTCGTGCGCCAGCGTCTCCACATCCAGCGCGCCTGAGTCGCTGAAAGGCGTCTGCATGATTGGGAAGATCCCCTCCAGCCTTCGGCCCGGCGCACCGTAAGCCTTGCGCAGGAACAGCAGCGAACCGCCCGCGGCAGCCGTTGTGAGAAACTCACGTCGATGGATGGCTCTCATGACCATATAATGTTACCGAAAAGGAGATCGCGTATGAAGCCTGTGAAGCCGCAGCTCCTGACCATCGTTGTCCTGCTGGCCGTCGCGCTTACCATACCCACTACGTTCCACAACGCCCGAGCCGCGCAGGCCGGCGTTCCGCGTTTCGAGCCCGATCCCTACTGGCCCAAGCAGCTTCCCAACAACTGGATGTTAGGTCAGGTCTCCGGCATCTATGTCGACTCGCACGACCACATCTGGGTGACCAGCCGCCCGCGAACCTTGGACAACAACGACAAATATGCCGCGCTCAATCCGCCCCAAGCCGACTGCTGCATTCCCGCGCCGCCCATCATCGAGTTCGATCAGGCCGGCAATTTCATCCAGGGATGGGGCGGTCCTGGCCCCGGTTACGAGTGGCCCGATAATGAGCATGGCATTTTCATCGACTACAAAGAAAATGTTTGGGTGGGAGGAAACTCCGACAAAGATACCAACATCCTCAAGTTCACGAAGACGGGCAAATTCCTGCTGCAAATCGGCCATCACGGCAAATCCGGCGGCAGCAACGACACCGAGAATCTGAAACGGCCCGCCGGGATTTGTGTGTATCAGAAGACCAATGAAGTCTTCGTGGCGGATGGCTACGGCAACCGTCGCGTCATCGTTTTCGATGCCGATACCGGCGCCTACAAGCGGCACTGGGGAGCGTACGGAAATAAACCTGATGACACCGTCCCGCGCACCAGAGTCTATCAAGGCCCTGGTCCGCAGCAATTCAACACGGTGCATGGTATTCGCATTTCGAACGACGATCTGGTCTACGTCGGCGACCGCGTGAACAACCGCATTCAGGTCTTCCGGCCCGACGGCACCTTCGTCAAGGAGGGTTACATCGAGCGCAAGACCTCCACGCCTGAAGGAACTGCGTTTGATATCGCCTTCTCACCCGACAAACAGCAACAGTTCCTGTACGTGCCGGATGGCAGCAATAAGAAGGTACAGATTCTCAATCGCGATACGCTCGAAGTGGTCGGTTTCTTCGGCGGGCGCGGCGGACACGGCGCCGGACAGTTCTTCCACATTCACAGTATCGCCAGCGATTCGAAAGGGAACATCTACCTGGGTGAATCGTTCGGAATGCGCGCGCTGCGGTGGAATTACAAAGGAATACGATGAGTCTGGATCCCAAGCGAACCATTCAAGAGCTTAAAGAACTGAAAGCCCTCACGGCCGACGAGAACGGCTCACAGCGTGTTGCCTGGACCGACACCTGGTTGAAAGCTCGGTCCTGGTTCGAGTCCAAACTGGAAGGCTTGCCGGTCGAACATCATTTCGATGCGGCAGGTAATCGCTGGGTGACTCTTCCGGGCGCGTCTGAGAAAGCGCTACTGCTGGGAAGTCATCTCGACTCGGTCCCTAACGGCGGCTGGCTGGACGGCTGCCTGGGATTCTTATCCGCATTCGAGGTGTTGCGGCGAATTGCTAGTGAATTCTCGGGTCGTCCACCCATCACCGTTCGCCTGGTCGACTGGGCCGACGAGGAAGGTGCGCGCTTCGGCAGAAGCCTGCTTGGGTCCTCCGCATTTGCCGGAACACAGTCCATCGATGCCGATCGCAAGCGCACCGACAAGGACGGCATTCGTCTGGAGGACGCGCTACGGCGCTGTGGCGTCGACATCGATCGGTCCGGCGAAGCGGGGCGCGAACAAAAGAATGCCGCCGCTTATTTGGAGCTGCACATAGAACAAGGCCCAGTGCTCGAAAGCCTGGGGCTACCGCTGGGAGTCGTACTCGGCACGAAAGGAGTCGAGCGTCACGCCATCACGTTCCACGGCCAGGAGGCACATTCCGGTTCAACACCCATGCTAGCCCGGCACGACGCTCTGGCCGCCGCCGCAAAACTCGTGCTCGAAATCCGTACGATCGCTGGCCGCCATCCCGATGCGGTCTGCACCATCGGCAGCGTCAAGACTTTCCCCGGCATCGTGACTGCCGTGGTCGGGCGCTGTGAAGCCACGCTCGATCAGCGCGACCTGGATGCACAGGTGCTGGCCGGCATGTATAGCGAAGCGCGCGAGGCCAGTGAGCGGTTCGCCCGCGAAGAGAAATGCACAGTGGAGTGGTCGCGGATCTGGAACATCGAGCCCATTCAGTTTCATCCCGCGTTAATCGAACGATGCGAGCAAGCGGTTCAAGAAATAGCCGGACGCGCGCATCGTCTTCCATCCGGTCCATTGCACGATGCAGCCGAGGTTTCGAGAGCCGGCATTCCCACTGTCATGATGTTCGTGCAATCGCTGCAGGGCATCAGCCATAACAAGATCGAAGACACCAGGGAAGAGCATCTGGAACTGGCCGTCCGCGCCTTCGATCGGCTGGCAGCCAAGACCATGGAATGGATCGCCGGCTGACTACTCGGATAACTACCTTTGCCCGTGATGATCCGTATTCATCAGCCGCTTGCCATCGTCATCTACGCATCGGGGCGATTCCTCCAACGGCTCGGTGGACGGCTTCACCACGCGCGGCGGCGCCGTCCATGGCGCGGTTAGTACGCCGGGATCATCCACCGTAAACTGATACACGAGGTTTTCGCCGTTTCGCCAAAAACGCTCCGTCACATGCAGAGCGGCCGTGTGGAAATATCCTTCTTCGCCAAACCAGGTGTCCTCCACGAAGTTCGTGACGTCCACCACCAGCTTGTCTCCCTCCCAGTGTCCGACCGAGTCTCCGTAGTAAGTGGGATTGGCGTCGGCCCGGTGTGCGCGGCCATCGGTGGGGATGATGCGATACGGATCACCTGAAATGTCTTCATAGAAGAAAATGATTTCGCCCGGCAGTTGAACGATCTTGCGGGGAGAACCGATGCGCGGCACGCCCGGCTTCCCACAATAGAAAACCTGATCCACCTTGCTCTCGTTTTCCGATAAATACTTCACCTTGGCCTGCAACTCGGGCTTGTAAGAG
>DATHOT010000262.1:0-9397 GCA_035484655.1 Bryobacteraceae bacterium
CAAGGACGCGGCCGTTCACGTCTACAAAGGCATTCCGTACGCCGCGCCGCCAGTGGGCGACCTGCGATGGAAGAAACCGCAAGCGCCCGCTGGGTGGCAAGGCACGAAACAAGCGACAGAATTTCCTAAGGCCTGCATGCAGGCGCCTTACCCGCAGACTTCGATCTACTACCGGCCTCCCGAGCCGATGAGCGAGGACTGCTTGTACCTCAACATCTGGACCGCGGCGCAATCGTCCAAGGAGAAGCGGCCGGTGATGGTATGGGTCCACGGCGGCGGCTTCACGCGCGGCTCCGGCAGCGTTGGAACTTATGACGGCGAAAATCTCGCCAAGAAGGGCGTGATCGTCGTCACGATTAACTACCGGCTCGGCATTTTCGGATTCCTCGCGCATCCAGAGCTGACAAAAGAGTCCGATGTGAAGTCGTCGGGCAACTATGGCCTCCTCGACATGATGGCGGCGCTGGAATGGGTGCAGAAGAACATCGCTGCGTTCGGCGGCGATCCCAAGCGCGTCACGATCTTCGGCGAATCGGCCGGCTCTTCGGCGGTCAATTTTCTGATGGCATCGCCGCTGGCGAAAGGGCTTTTCCAGCGCGTGATCGGCGAAAGTGGCGCGAACTTCGGCCGCGGCGTGGCGCTGACCGAAATGGAACAAAACGGGAGCCGGCTGGGATCGCTGGCTGCATTGCGCGCCAAGTCGGCTGAAGATTTGCTGAGAACCGAAGGCTCCTTCCGGCCCTGCGTGGACGGCTGGTTCCTGCCTGAAAGCGTGGGCGAAATTTTCGCGCAGCACAAGCAGAGCGATGTACCGGTGATCGCGGGCTCCAATGCCGACGAAGCAAGGTCGCTCGCGCCGTGGCCCGCGAACGCCACCGCCAAGACATTCGTCGATCAAGCCCACAAGCGCTATGGCGATTTCACCGACGAGTTCCTGAAACTTTATCCCCCCGGATCCAACGATCAAGCGGCCGAATCGCACTACCGCAGCTCCACCGACGGGGGTATGGGTTGGGAAATGAGGACCTGGGTTCGTGCGCAGACTAAGTCCGGAAGAGCCCCAGCCTATCTTTATTACTTCACGCGCATCCCACCGTGGGAGCAGAGCAGTCGCTACCGCGCCTACCACGCCGCCGAGATTCAGTATGTGTTCGCGAATCTGCGGCCTAATCGGCCCTGGGAAGACGCCGACCGCAAGCTGGCGGATGAGATGTCGAGTTATTGGGCGAACTTCGCCGCCACCGGCAACCCGAACGGCAAAGGACTGCCGAAGTGGCCGTCCTATGACGTGAAGAACGATCCAGCGATGCAATTCGGCGATCGCGTCGAAGTGCAGCACGACATCAACAAAGCGACGCTCGATTTCTTCGATCGCTTTTTTGCCGCCGAGAAAGCCTCGCCACGAACAGGTAGTAACTGACAATTTGATCGCCAGTCTCGAAACCGAGCGGCTCCTCTTGCGGCAGTGGCGTCCCGCGGACAGGGAGCCGTTCGCGCGCCTGAACGCTGATCCTGCGGTGATGGAGTTCTTCCCGGCGTGTCTATCGCGCGCTGAAAGCGATCAAGGCGTGGATGGGGTAGAGAAGCACTTTCGCGAGCGCGGATTCGGGCTGTTCGCCGCGGAACTCCGCCGAGATGGCGCTTTCATCGGCTTCATCGGGTTGAACGTGCCCCGTTTTGTGGCGCACTTTACGCCCTGCGTGGAAATCGGCTGGCGATTGGCGGCGGCATATTGGGGGCAAGGGCTAGCCACCGAAGGCGCCCGCGAAGTCGTTCGTTACGGTTTCGAAAGCTTGGCACTCAACGAAATTGTCGCGTTCACCGTGCCAGGGAACATGCGCTCCAGGCGAGTGATGGAGAAGCTCGGCATGACGCACGATTCTGCAGACGACTTCGATCATCCGGATCTGCCCGAAGGTCATCCGATGCGAAGGCACGTGCTATTTCGGATCAAGCGAACGTGAGCGGCTACTGGCTTTCTTCCTTGCCCATATAGAGTTCACTCACCAATCCGCGATGATTCTCCAGCACGCGGTTTCTCCGGACCTTCATGGTGGGAGTCAGCTCGCCGGTCTCGATCGTAAACTCACGTTCGATCACTCGGAACTTGCGGATCTGCTCGAAAGGAGCGAGCTGCTTGTTGACGCGCTCGACGGCCTTCTTCACTTCGGCGAAGGGTTCTCCGCTCTTCAGGCCCTCGGCGCTGGCGACATTCACAGTGACCAATGCAGTGACGTAAGGCAGACGGTCGCCGATCAGCACAATCTGATTGACGATCGGCTCGGTCTTGAACAGACCTTCGATGCGCGCGGGATAAATCTTCTTGCCGTTGGAGGAAACGATCAGTTCTTTCTTGCGGCCGGTGATATAGACGTAGCCGTCGGAATCGATTTCGGCGATATCGCCGGTGTACAACCATCCATCGCGGAGCACCGCCGCAGTCGAAACGGGATCCTTGTAATATCCGGAAAAAAGCGACGGGCTCTTGATTAGCAGCTCGCCATCTTCGGCCAGGCGAAGCTCGACCTCAGGCAAACTGACCCCGATGCTGCCGGACTTAGGCCGATGCAGCGGATTCAAGCAGACCACGCAACCCTCGGTCAGGCCGTAGCCTTCGATCAATGGGAGGCCGATCGCGGAATAAAATCGCGCCAGCTCTTTCCCGAGCGGCGCAGCGCCTGAGCAAACGATGCGCAGCCGGCCACCCAGACGCGCGTGGACCTTCGAAAACACCAGCCTGTGCGCGATCTTCAGCGATGCCTTCATCCATGCGGGAACCGGTTTGCCTTCCTCGCGCAAACGGCTGACTTCCGAGCCCAAGCCCACCGCGCCGTAGAACAGCTTCCTGGCGAGCGCGCTCTTCTTCTTGATCTCGGCGCTGACACTCGCAAAGATCCGCTCCCACACACGGGGAGGAGCGAGGAGAAACGTCGGCCGGATGGTCTTCAATTCGTTAGGCAGCTTCCCGAGGCTCTCCGAAAACCAGACCGTGACGCCTAGACGCGCCGGCAGCAGCTCGATCACGATGCGCTGCGCGATATGCGCTGAAGGGAGGAAACCGATGGTGCTATCAGTGGGCAGAAGAGGCAGCACAGTCGGACCCGCGTCTACATTGGCGACCAGAGCTGCGTGAGTCATCAGGCCCATCTTCGGTTCGCCAGTGGCGCCGCTGGTGAGGTACAGGATCGCCAGGTCGTCTTCGCTTACCTCCGCGCGGATTGTTTCGAACGCTCGCGGGTCTTCGGTGATCGCCTGGCGGCCTTCAGCCCGCAATTGCTCGAGCGTGAGCGTATCGCCCGCTTCGCCAGTCATTAGAATCCATCGCACTTGAAGGGGATCGTCGCCGGCCGCGCCCATCAGAGCCTGCATGCTCTGGGGATCTTCGATGATGACTACCTTGGCGTCGCTGGTGCGCAGGTTGCCGATCTGATCGGGGAGCGGATAACTGGGATAGAGCGCGGCGGCGATGGAGCCGTTGGACATGACGCCGAGGTCGGCCAGGTAAAATTCGGCGCGCGTCTCCGCATATAGCGCGACGATGTCGCCTTTGCCGATGCCCAGCCTGCGGAGTCCGCAAGCGATCTCTTGGACGGCTTGCTTGTACTCGGTCCAGGAATAACTCTGATACTTGCCTTTACCGAGCGGTTGGTGAAGAGCGGGCGCGTTTCCGTATGCCTGCGCGGTGGTCTCCAGGACCGAATAGATGGTGCGAGCGCCCATGCAGATATTTTAGGCATGCTAGCGTGTGGATTGTGGAACAGACCTGGGCCAGGGAAATTGCAGTCGCGGTAGAGGCCGCCCGCAAGGCCGCCGAGCTGGCGTTACGGTATCAGCCCAATGTCGTCGCTGAGACGAAGCCCGACAATTCGCCGGTCACTGCGGCCGACCGTGAATGCGAACGGCTCATCGCGAGCATGTTGAGCGAAGCATTTCCCGAAGATGGTTTGCTGGGTGAAGAAGGGACGAAAGCCGAATCCCGCAGCGGCCGCCGCTGGATCATCGATCCGATCGATGGCACGCGCGATTACGTCCGCGGTAATCCGCTTTGGGCAAATCTCATCGCTCTCGAGCAAGGAGACGAGGTCGTGGTTGGAGTGGTAAATTTGCCGATGCTAGGCAACCTGTATTCGGCGGGGCACGGCGGCGGGGCATTGCTTAACGGTTCACCTATTTGCGTTTCCTCGAAAAGCTCAATCAATGAAGCGGTGTTGTGCATGAGCGCATTTGACAAGCTCGAAGGCACTCCGCTGAAGAGCCGCATGCTCGATTGGATGGCCCGCTTCTGGGCCGTACGGGGATTGGGTGGAGCGACAGATGCAATGATGGTCGCTTCCGGACAGGCCGAAATCTGGATCGAGCCTCACGCCTCGCCCTGGGACTTCGCGCCGCTGAAGGTGATCGTCGAAGAAGCCGGCGGCCGCTTTCTCAACTTCGATGGCGGCAGCAGCATTTACGCCGGCAATTGCGTGCTCTGCGCTCCAGCTTTTGAACAGGAAGTACGAAGATTCCTGGGGCTCAACAGTTAAACCCAGTTCACGTGAGGGGATTTTAACGCAGTTCACCGAAACTCCGGCCGTTCGAATGCATTTGCAGGTATGGAAGGAGAAAACAGCCGTGAAAAACATATTCGTAACAATGATGGCGGCGGGATTGATCGCGAGCACCGCCGCAGTTGCTCAGGAGGGCCGCATCCAGCAGCGCAAGGAAAATCAGCAGCAGCGCATCGGGAATGGCGTGAAGAACGGGTCGCTGACGCCGAAAGAGACCGCGCACCTCGAGAACAAAGAGGCGAAGCTGAACAAGGAGATTCGTACCGATCGCAAGGCGAACGGCGGCAATCTAACCAACAACCAAAAGGCACAGATCAACCGCCAGCAAAACCGGCTGAGCAAGGACATCTACCAAACCAAGCACGACGGACCAAACCAATAATCACTTTTCGGAGGAGGAGAAGCCGGGCGCGCTATCACCGCAGAAAGACGGCGAGGCGCGCCATGGCTTCTTCGACGATGTTGCGCTCGGCCGCGTAACAGATGCGCACCGAGCCTTCGCCGCCTGCGCCGAACGCGACACCGGGAGCGAGCCCTACCTTAGTCTCCATGAGAAGCCGCTTGCAGAAGTCGAACGAGTCGGAAGCGCCGGCAATCTTAGGAAACAGGTAGAACGCGCCATCGGGTTTGGGCACGGTGACGCCCGGCATCTTGCCGAGCGCGGCCAGGCAAAAGTCGCGATTGTCTTTCAGGCGGACCAGCATTTCGCAGAGCGTATTCTCTCCCCATAGGAGCGCCGTTTCGGCGGCACGCTGAGCAAAACTGGGCGCGTGCGAAACGATGAACTCGTTGAGTTGGGTAGCCCGCGCCGCCAGATCGCGCCGCGCCACCAGCCATCCTAGCCGCCAGCCCGTCATGCAATACATCTTCGAAAACGACTGCACTACAATGACGGCATCGTCACGGGTGGCGAGCTTCAGAATGGTGGGAGCCGGCGTGGTCGGCTTGGGTCCCGTGTAGTTGAGCCGTTCATAAACTTCGTCCGCGACCAGCCATAGATTGTGATGGCGGGCGAACTCCAAGAGCTGCCGCTGTTCGTCGACGGTCGCCACCCAACCCAGAGGATTCGACGGCGAGGTGTAAAGCAGCATTCGCGTTCGCGGCGTGACGGCGGCTTCGAGCGCGGCAAAGTCGATCCGATAGCGGTCGCCCACCAATGGATGCGCGATTTCCTTAGCAACCCCGTTCGCCATGACGACGTTGGAAGCGCCGTTCGGCCAAGCGGGTGTCAATACCAGCGCCTCGTCGCCGGGATCGATCACGCAACGGATGCCGAGGTTAAGGGCCTGCACGCCGGACGCGGTAATCACGATTTCGTTCGCCGGATCGAGCTCGACAGCCTGCAATTCCTGGTAGTATCGGGCCAGCGATTTGCGAAGCGTCGGCAGACCGGCGTTCTCGGTGTAGAACGTAAAGCCGTCGGCCATGGCCTTTTGGGCCGCTCGCTTGATGTACTCCGGCGTTGGAAGATTCGACTCGCCGAAATAGAGTTTCAATACGCCATCCATCGACATGGCGATTTCCGCCAGCTCACGGATGCGGGAATGGGGAACGCGCAGCGCAGAGGCTGCGAGAGTGGGAGTCATGCTACTTTTTATTTTAAATGCCTTCGAAGATGGAGGAGACGGGCGCGGAGAATCCGGGTAGAACTGGGTCTTCTAAAGTCTGACTCTGTTCGAATTTCCTAGACAGGCCGTTGTCGTCGAACACCCAAACGACGCGCTGCTTAGGATAAACGACCCAGACCGACTGGCTGCCATGCGCGAAATAGAGCTCAATCTTTTGTTCCAGGCGTTCCGCCGATTCGGAGGAAACGACCTCTATCGCCAATTCCGGCGCGGCTTGAATCCAGCCGGTGCTGCCAGGGCTGAGCCGCCCCGGAAAGATAACGCCCAGATCCGGAATTAGTGAATTGTATTTGTCGAGCTGATACATCGTCTCTGGGAATAATTCCGCAATCGGATTCTGCGCTAGCCACACCACCAGGACCTTCGTCAGATTCTTTTTTGCTACTTCATGCGGAATCTTGCCTCTGCCCATGCTGACGACTTCGCCCCCGATCAGTTCCAGCTTCTGGCCCTCGGGCTCGGGCATCTGCAGGAACTCCTGGACTGTCACCAGCGTCGTGGTCGCCATGTCTTAATTCTACTATTCGCCTAGCGACGGCGACCTTTCGCGGCTACCAGTTCCTCGATCTGAATCAGCTCGGTGGGGTAATCGCGCGTGTAGCAGGCGTAGCAGTATTGACCCTTGTCGTCGGATACAGCCTGGCGCAGGGCGTCTATTGAGAGGTAGGCGAGCGAATCGGCCTCGACGAACTCACGGATCTCTTCTACCGAGTGGTTGGAGGCGATCAGCTCGCTCTCGCGGGGCGTGTCGACCCCGTAAAAGCAGGGTGAAACGGTCGGTGGACAGGAGATGCGCAGATGCACTTCACGAGCGCCGGCATTGCGCACCATGCGGACGATCTTGCGGCTGGTGGTTCCGCGCACGATGGAATCGTCCACCAGAATCACGCGCTTGCCTTCCAATAGGTAGCGCACGGGATTGAGCTTCAGCTTCACCCCAAAATCGCGGATGGCCTGCGACGGCTCGATAAAAGTACGGCCGACATAGTGATTGCGGATGAGCGCTTGGCGAAACGGGATCCCGGATTCGGCCGAGTAGCCGATCGCCGCTGCGACACCCGAGTCGGGGACGGGGACCACGACGTCGGCCTCGACCGCCGATTCCTTGGCCAGCAGCCGCCCGAGATTCTCGCGCGATTGTTCGACGGCGCGGCCGAATACGATCGAATCCGGGCGCGAGAAATAGACGTGCTCGAACACGCACTGGGCGCGTGAAGACTCGGGTGCAAATCGCTCCCGCGTCATGCCGGCGGGGCCAACGCATATCATCTCCCCGGGTTCGACATCATTCACATACACGGCATTGATCAAATCAAAAGCACAGGTTTCCGATGCAAAGACGTACGCCATCTTGCCGTCGGGCATCGCCAACTCGCCGAACGCAAGCGGCCGGAAGCCGTGGGGATCGCGCGCCACAATGACTTGATTGCGAGCTAGAAACACGAGCGAAAACGCGCCTTCCAGTTGCAGCAAAGCTTCGCGCAATGCACCGGCTAGGGTCCGCTCGCGCGATCGCGCCACTAAGTGCAAGATCACTTCGGTATCGCTGGAGGCCTGGAAGATGGATCCCTCACGCTCGAGCTCGCGGCGCAGCTCGCCCGCGTTGGTGATGTTGCCGTTGTGCGCCACCGCGATCTGCCCCTTGTTGCAGTCCACCAGGAACGGCTGCGCGTTGAGCAACACCGTGTCGCCGGCCGTGGAATAGCGGGTGTGGCCGATGGCGAGATCACCCGGCAGACTTGCGATCCGTTCCGGAGTAAAGATGTCCGCTACGTGGCCCATGGACTTGAAGCAGCGGATCTCGCGGCTGTCGCTGGTGGCAATACCCGCGCTCTCCTGGCCGCGGTGCTGCAACGCGTATAAGCCGAGATAGGTGAGGTTGGCCGCTTCGGGATGGCCGTGTATCGCAAACACGCCACACTCTTCGTGGAACTTGTCGAAGGAAAGGTCCATCATGGCTGGAGCAACCGGGTTTCCAGGGCTTTCTCCCATGGTGCTTTCAGATCGCTGAGAGAGCAGTCCACCAACCATTCAGAACGGTTACTGATCTGAAGCCGCTCTTTTATCGTAACACCGATCTGCGTGCAATCGAGCGCATGATTGTATTGCGCAATTTCTTGAACTTTCTTCGGCTCGGAGGTGGATAAAATGATGCGCGAAGGATTCTCATGAAACAGCGCTAGTTCTATACGAGCTTCTTCGTCGAGGTAAACGCATGCGCCGACGCCGGCCTGCCCGAAGCAGCACTCGGCGAGGGCGATAGCAAATCCCCCATCGCTGATGTCGTGGGCAGATTCGGCCAGTCCAGCGCGGACGATCTCGCGAATGGCTTGCTGAACGCGCTTCTCATAGTCCATGTCGAGCACGGGCGGCAGGCCCCATAGAGAATTGAGAATCACCTTGGCGTATTGGGTACCTCCGAAATGCGTCTCATCGCACTCGCCAAATTCGCCCAGCAGCATGACCGCGCGCTCCGGATTCTGGAAATGCATGGGCGTGGGAGCGGCCGTCTTCATCAGACCAACAATGCCCATTACCGGCGTCGGATAAATTGCTTCGCCCAGCGTTTCGTTGTACAAGCTCACGTTGCCGCCGGTGATCGGCGTCTCGAAAAACTTGCATGCTTCGCCGATGCCTTCGATGGATCCGACCAGCTGTGCCATGATCTCCGGCCGCTCGGGATTTCCGAAGTTGAGATTGTTGGTCGCGGCCACGGGCAACGCGCCGGCGGTCGACAGATTGCGGCAACATTCCGCCACGATCAGCTTGGCGCCTTCGCGTGGATCGAGCACGCAGTACCGGGCGTTTCCATCCAGCGCCATCGCGATCGACGTTCCGGTCTCTTTGATCCGCACGATCGCCGCATCCGAGCCAGGGCCTTCGATGGTATTGGTGCGAACCGTATGGTCGTATTGTTGCCAGATCCAGCGCTTGGAGCAGATGTCGCCGGAGCTGAGCAGCGCGATCAGATCGGACTTGATGGCGTCCGGCGTAGCGCGGGTTGGGATCGCCGGGGCATTCATCGGAACAGGCCGGTATGGCTTGGTGTGCGGCCGGTCATACAGCGGAGCTTCATCTGCCAGTGCGCGATTCGGAATCTCCGCGACCACCTGGCCGTGATCCTTCACGCGGAGAATTCCGTCGGAAGTTACCTGGCCGATCGCGACGGCATCCAGTCCCCATTTGCGGAACACGCGCAGCACTTCCTCTTCGCGGCCC
>DATHOT010000263.1:0-7564 GCA_035484655.1 Bryobacteraceae bacterium
GAGGTTGCTGAAAAAGTCTTTCAAGAGCTCACATTGGCAGGTCGGGGACCTGCTCCACAACTCCAGGTCAATGACTTAGCTCTACACGTGGCGCAGGTCTCCGACCTGCGAGAGACTTTTTCAGCAACCTCCTAGAGGAGAAGACAACCCTATGTTGTTCGTGAAATATCTTTTGATCACCGGCGGATTCGGTCTCCTGTTTACGGCGGCCGGTATCCTGGTTTGGGACCTGTATATAGTCTTTCGACCGCGTCCGCTGTCCATCGGGGGCGACGAGGCCGAGTTACCCGGAAGCGGAAGCAGTCCGCTCAGTTCGCTACGGTGGCGGAGCGCGGTGCGCTTGGGGGCGTTCGCGCTCATTCCCTTGCTGCTCGGCGTCAGCATCGCCGTCGTGCCTGGCGGCCAGGCGGGCGTTCGGGTCAGCCAATTCGGTGGCGCATTGCCCGGCACTCTTTATCCGGGCGTCCACTGGGTTACGCCACTGGTGGAACACGTCGAGCTCTTCAACATTCGGGATCGTGTTTTCACGACCGCGCTCGGTGACGATCCCAAAAAGAAGACCGACACCTTGCGCGTCCAGACTAAAGAAGGCTTGGGCGTCGTCCTGGCGGTGACCGTCCGCTTCAAGCTCGACGCTTCGAAGCTGTCCTATATTTACAGCAACCTGCCTCAGCCGGTGGAAGAGGAGATTGTTCCGCCTGAGGTGGCCAGCGCCTTCCGGCAGGCCGCGCCCAACTACACAGTGCGCGAAATCTTTGCCACCCGCCGCGACGAAATGGCGCGGGCGGTGGCCGCGCAGATCACCCAGAAGCTGGCGTCGGACGGGGTCGTGGTCAAGGAGATCATGCTGCGCGACATTCAGCTTCCGGCCGAGTATGCCAAGGGCATGGAAGGCCTGCTGCTGAAGGAGCAGGAGAACGAGCGTCTTTCGGTGGAGCTGGAAGTGAAACAGAAGATGGTGAGAGAGGCTGAACTTGAGGCTGACGCACAGAAGGCCCGCGAGGTGAAGGCAGCTGAGGCGAGGGCGCAGGTTGTGGTCATCGAAGCTAAGGCGCAAGCGGACGCCATGCAGCACACGCTCCCGTTGAAGGAAAAGCAGATCCAGCAGTCACGCCTGGAGGCGGAGGCTCGGAAGGCGTCTACGGTCATGAATGCCGAGGCGATGGCCCAGGCCAAAGTGATCGACAGCAAAGCTGAACTTGAGAAGCGCAAGATGGTTACCGAAGGCGAGGCCGATCGCATTCGCCACGTCGCGGAAGCCGATGCCGAGCGGATGAAGCTGGAAGCCGTGGTGCTGAAGGAAAATCCGCTGCTGATTCAAAAGATCATCGCCGAAAAGCTGTCCGACAAAGTGCAAATCATGATGGTTCCCAACGATGGAAAGTTCTTCTTCGCTAACGACGTGCTGAAGGGCATGCAGGCCGGCATTCCATAAGCTACAATGTGGCTCATGCGAAGAAGCCCTGTTGCCCTTTCGTTGATATTTTCCGCCTTGCTCGCCGGCGCCAGCCTGGTTTCCGATAAACCGGATACGCCGTTCAAGCTGGCGACCTTTGAAGCCCAGGGAAAAACTCGGGTCGGGATGGCGCTGGGTGATCGAATGCTCGATCTGAACGGCGCCAATGCCTACGTGGAAAAGCAGATCGGTTTGCCGGCCCTGAGGCTTCCCATGGAAATGCGCGAGCTGATCGAGCAATACCCGGCCACGTCCAAGCGCATGTACCAGATCGCGAATTACTTGAAGGACAAGCGGCTGGACGGTCAGGCCTTCTCGTTGGCGCTCGACAAAGTCGCGATCAAGGCGCCCATCAAGTATCCCTATAACTTGATGAACATGGCGGCGAACTATTGGACTCATGCGCGAGAGATGGGCGTCAACAAGGATGTGGATCAGGATCGCGACGATCCGTTCATCTTCGCGAAGTCGCCGCGCTCGTGCATTGTCGATCCAGGCACGCCTTTTTATATCCCCGAGGGGCGCGATCATATTGATTGGGAAGGCGAGCTTGCCATCATCGTGAGCAAGCCGGCCTTCCGGGTGTCGAAGCAGAAGGCGCTCGATTATGTATTCGGCTACAGCATCATGTACGACGTGTCCGACCGCGGCGGACGCCATCGCAAAGACCCGATGTTTACAGGACCCGACTGGTTTTCGGGCAAGAGCCTGGATGGAGCGGCGCCCTTCGGCCCCTTCATCGTTCCGAAGGAGTTCATGACCCACCCGCATGACATCCACATCATGACCCGCGTCAACGGCGTTGTAAAGCAGGATGGCAACACCAGCGACATGATTTACGATGTCGAGCACCAAGTCGCTTACATTTCATCGATCATGACGTTGTATCCCGGCGACGTGATATCGAGCGGCACTATGGGTGGCGTGGGCGTGGCGCGTAAGCCGCAGGAGTTCTTGAAACCGGGCGATGTCGTGGAGATTTCAATCGACGGCATCGGGACCTTGAAGACGCCGATCGCAGCTATGTCGCAGCGCCCGGCCCCGCCCGCAGGTCAGTGAAGGTCGCCCCCGGCGGCTTCCAAGACCGCGCCGGCGAGCAGCAGCTGCCCGGCTCGGGACGGATGTGTGTCGCAGGTGCCGTCCGGGAGCTTTATGAGCAGGCCCGCTTTACACGCATCGCCTCCAAAGGGTGTGGTTGCAATCAGGAAAGCTGTGAATCCGTCTGCAATCTTGCCGCCGAATGAAGTTGCGATTCCGGATGCAATCCCGTTCAGTTCCGTAAACGCTCCCACCTGGACCGGGTCAGTGTAATTGAAGGCGTAATACGTCAACAAGACAATCGGACCATGGTATTTCGCCTGGACGCGTAGATTGGTGAAGATGGTGAGCATGTTCTGACCATACGCGGCGAGTACGGTCGGCAATCCAGCGAGTTCGCATGTCACATCGAAGTTGCAGTTTATCTGCAGAAGCGCGAGATCGTTGCCTCCGATGTTGATGGTGACCAACCCCGGGTTTGGGTTGTTCAGCAGATAGTTCACTGCGTAATCCATTTGGGTTCCAGAATATGAGACGAACAAGGGGCGACCTTCCTGCTTCCACTGGCGGCAGCCGAAATCGGGCGCAGTGGGCGAAAGGAAGCTTCCGCTGGTTTCTCCAAAGCAGGATGCATTGGCAAGCTTCTCATGTATCCGAAAGGAAACGAACTCCGGATAACCGTGATAATTGTTCAGGTTCACCGGAACGGTTGGATCGTATCCAAACGCGAGGGAATCGCCCAGCGCCAGATAGCGTGTATCCGTAACGGCATTATTCGGATTCTGCGCCAAGATGAGACTGGTTGCCGAAAGCAAAATCAGGGCAAAAACGGAAAATGGATGCTTCACAAAACGTGGACGCAATTCGCCGCGCTTTGTATCAACAAAAACTTTTATTGGTTGCCCTACCAGGCGATCTTTGCGCGTCTATTTTGCGTTCGTATCGGGCCTGGCCGAGGTCAAACTCCGTATATCCACGAAATCGTTGCGCACAGTTTCGATTTCCCTGCTGTATTGTTGAGCATCGCCGTAATCGAAGAAATGCGGATAACGGGAATGCGGCGCGCGCAGCCGGCGCGAGTGTTTGATAGGGCACCAATGCTGTTCCGTGCGGGCCGCCACTTCGGCCACATACGCGCACAGGCCATTTCCGTAGGAGCAGTAAATGCAGTTGAAGCGCTCGAGAAGATTCAGGTACTTTAGTTGGCCCCGATCAAAAATGACATAGTCAGCTCGCCTGACCCTTGGAATTCCATAGATCGGGAAGCAGATACCTTGAAAGAAGGCGACGAAGAGATCGAGCAAAGCGAAGGGAACGAAGCCAAGATAGATGACAGGCGCCGTCAGGAGCACTAAGAAACGGGAATGCAGAATGTAAATTGGGAGGAATCGCTTTAGCTTGCGATGCTGAGAAAGTACCTCGCCTTCGAATTTCGCCTTCCCCTGATGCAAGTTGTACCGGAACGCTCGCTCCTTTTCTTCGAGAGCGATTTGAAGTTCTTTTTCCAGAGTCTGGATGCGCTGAGCTAAGTCCTCTTTGATTTGAATCATGGGGAGTAACCTTTCCTAACGGACCCGGTCGGATCCGATCGCCTCCGATAGTAGCGCACGGGGGCCAAGCGTCAGTGAATTTAGCTTAGCTCCAGTAGCTGCGGTCGAGGCTTCGATATTGCACCGCTTCCGCGAGGTGCTTGGTGGTGACGGATTCGGCGGAGTCGAGATCGGCGATGGTGCGTGCGACTTTGAGGATGCGGTCGTGCGCGCGGGCGCTCAAGCCCATGCGGCGGACGGCCATCTCGAGTGTACGCTCGCCGGCATCGTCCAGGGCGCAAAGTTGGCGCAACAGGCGCGAGGGAATACGGGCGTTATAAAATCCGCGGCGCTGCTGGATGCCGCGGGCATTCTCCACCCGAGTGCGCATGTCCGCGGAAGTCACGCCGCTGTCCTTGCCGCGCAATTCCTTATAGGCCACAGCTGGAACTTCGATGTGAAGATCGATGCGGTCGAGCAGCGGTCCACTCACTTTGCTCAAATAGCGCTGGATGATCGCACCGGTGCAGCGGCATTCGTGCGTGGGGTCCGAGAAAAATCCGCAGGGGCAAGGATTCATGGCCGCGATCAAAATAAAATCGGAGGGGAACGACAGCGTCATGTTGCTGCGGGCGATCATCACCGACGACTCTTCGAGCGGCTGCCGCAGCATTTCGAGTACATCGCGCGCGAACTCGGGCAATTCGTCCAGGAACAGCACGCCATTGTGAGCCAAGCTAACCTCACCCGGCCTCGGCGTGCCTGAACCGCCCCCTATCAATCCTGCGTCCGAGATTGTGTGGTGCGGGGCCCGGAACGGCCGCTGCGCAACCAAGCCAACTCCGCGCGGCAGCAGACCCGCAACGCTATGAACCTGCGTGGTCTGAATCGCTTCTTGAAAGGTCAGAGGAGGAAGGATGCCTGCGAATCGCTTGGCGAGCATGGTCTTCCCCGACCCCGGTGGGCCGATCATCAGCACATTATGCCCACCTGCGGCTGCCACTTCCAGCGCGCGCTTGGCCGTGGTCTGACCGCGTACCTCGCGAAAGTCCGGGAAGCTCGGGTCAGCCGCCGATCCAGCGCTGGTGGGACATACGGTAGGGTGGAACTGGTCGGGCTGGTTCAGATACTTGACCACTTCGGCCAAGTGCCGCATTCCGAAGACGCGCACGCCTTCGGTGACGGCGGCCTCAGCCGCATTGTCAAACGGGACCAGCAGATTCGGGATGCCCTGGCGCCGCGCGCATACTGCAATCGACAATGCTCCGCGAACCGGCCGCAGCGTCCCGTCGAGCGAAAGCTCGCCAACCAGTAAATGTTCATCACTGTTACCCACCGTTCCCATAGCGCCCAGAATCCCGAGCGCCATCGGAAGGTCAAAGCCGGCTCCCTCTTTGCGGATATTCGCGGGTGCGAGATTGATGGTCACTGATTTATTGGGATAGCCGAAGCCGGAGTTGAGCAGCGCCGATTTGATGCGCTCGCGGCTCTCGCGGACCGCGGTGTCGGGCATTCCGACTGTGACGAAGTCGCGCGCGCTACCCCCTGGATACATGTCCACCTCGACGTCGATCAGGTGAGCGTCGATGCCGAAGACGGCAGCACTACGAGTGCGGAAGAGGGCCATGTCTAAGAACTGGTGGTGGAACGTCGGGATTGCTCTCCGGCATTGCCCTTGTGGGTGTATGCTGTTTTACAGGAGCTCTTTTTATGCGTAAGTTGCATATGGTGTTTTTGTCTCTGGTGCTGGCAACGGGCTGCTATGCCCAGCGTGGCGGCGGAGGCCATGGCGGCGGCGGTGGTGGCGGATTCCACGGTGGTGGAGGCGGCGGTGCGTTCCGTGGCGGCGGAGGCTTCGGCGGAGGTGGATTCCGCGGCGGTTATGGCGGAGGCTTCCGGGGAGGATATGGCGGCTTCGGTTACGGCGGATGGGGACGCGGCTACTGGGGCGGCTGGGGCTTTGGATTGGGATGGGGTTGGGGTTGGCCCGGTTACGCTTATGGATACCCTTACTATGGATATCCTTACGCTTACGGATATCCGGGTTATTACGGATACGATCCCTACGCTAATAGCGGATTCGAAGCATACGGACCCTCTGCTTCTTACCAAGCGCCACCTCGCGCTGACGGCGGTGCGGTAGCGCAGTATCCCGCTGCACCACCGCCACAGGCAGGTAACTATTCGTACGCCGCGCCTCAGCCACCGCCTGCCAACACCTCTGCTTCGTCAGATGGATGGCATCGCTTTGGGCAGTGACACCTGAAGGTTACCGGGCATCCCGCCGATGGATGCTCAGTGACCTGTCCGAACTGTGGCGCGCCCATGCGCCTAAGGCCCGACCAGGAGTGCTTGGTCTGCGACTATTGCGGTAGCGTACACTTCCCGGAGTCGAACGCAGATGGCGTCCGGGTGCTGGGAGAAGCGAGTCCGCTAAGCTGTCCGATCTGTGCCGTGCCCCTGGTTCACGCGGCCGTGGCGCGCGAGCGGATACTGTACTGCGGCCAGTGCCGGGGAATGCTGGTCGGGATGGATCCCTTCGTAGCGATTATCCACAACCTGCGCGCGCGAGGCGAAGTCTTGAGCGAAGCGGCCCATCAGCCGGATTGGAGCGAACTGGATCGCCGCATTCAGTGCCCGCAGTGCCGCCAGGAAATGGAAACGCATCCGTATGGTGGCGGCGGCAACGTCATTATCGAGGATTGTGAGCGTTGCGAACTCAACTGGCTCGACCACGGTGAACTGGAATGCATTGTCCAGGCTCCGGACCGCGAGTACGCCAGCGGCTTGTAATCTAGCTTGCCCGAATCTGCCCCTACGTTTGGCTGAGAGTATCCCCTCCTATCCAGCACGTATATGTCGTGCGAAACCTAGTCATGAATGGTTGGCGCGGCATTCTTTGCTGCGCTTTGGCTTGCGCCATTCCTTCCAATGCTTCTGTCATCGTGCAATTGAAGGTGGTAGAAGGAGATGGCGCCGTCTATAGAACTGGCGCGCGAGCCGCTCGCGGTCTAACCGTATTGGTTACTGACGAGTCCGGAAAGCCGGTGGAACACGCGGCCGTCAGTTTCCGGTTACCTGAAGAAGGTTCGGGCGGCGCTTTCAGTTCCGGGCTGAGGACCGAAGTAGTGACCACCGGGCCCGATGGCCGCGCGACGGTATTCGGGATGCAGTGGAACAAAACCGCTGGTCCGGTACAGATCCGCATTACGGCCATCAAGGATCAGGCGCGAGCAGGTATCATCAGCACGCTGTACTTGAGCGATGCCGTTGCCCTGAAGGCTGGGGGCGAAGGCACCTTCGCTACGCCTCACAAGGGTCGTACGAAGTGGATCCTGATCACGCTGGCAGTGGCCGGTGGGGCAGCGGCGGGCTTTGTGCTGGCGCGCTCGCATAGCTCGACGACAAGCACAGCGGCGCCGGCTGGCATCAGCATCGGCAATCCAAGCATTATCGTGGGGCATCCGTGACGAGAACAATATTGGCAACGTTGTCAATCATGGCCGCCGTGGCCTGGGCCCAGACCTTGACTCCTCCGCAG
>DATHOT010000264.1:0-50586 GCA_035484655.1 Bryobacteraceae bacterium
TTTCCCAACCGGGCTGTTGCGTCCCAGAACGACCAACAGGTAGTAACCGAGAACGGTCGGCGGAAGCACCAGCGGCAGTGTGATAGCCGCATCCAGAATCTCCTTGCCGCGGAACTGCCGGTTCGCCAAAATCCACGCCAGCCACAGCCCAACCACCAGCGCGACCGCGGTCGAGATCGTCGCGACGCGCAGGCTCAGCCAAAGCGGGAACCAGTCGATGGCCATTGGAACATCCCATGGTAGCGCAGGGTCCGCGCGCAGCCGTCTTGACACATGGGTGAGCCGTATCCCTCAACCGGTGATCCAGAGCTAGGGCAACTCTTCATTCCACTGGCAGATGTTCCTGAGCTCGCTGGGCGTCTGCGCGGCTTATTACGCCACCGAGTATCTGCGCGCCCGCAGCCTGCCCGATGACGGGCTCGAGATCCACGTTGCGGGCGAAAAAGGGCGACAAGCCGGTTTCGGATTGTCTCGATGCGAATCGAAGTGGTCGCGCCGGGCCCCACCCAGCGGCACCGCGACGGTGTTCTGCGAGCCATGGACTCCTGCCTTCTGAAGCACACGTTGAACAAGCCTCCGGTTATGGACGTAAAGGTTGTGGCAGGAGAGCCTGAACCCGCTAACGTGTGAACCGCAGGCTGGTCGTCACCTGATTGCTTTGGAAATTCTCGAGAGCGAAAAACGTCTCAGACATGGAGTACCAACGCCACTCGGTATTCCACTGCACATGCTTGTTGATCGGTATTGAGACTCGTGCAAGCGGTTGGTAGTAGGCGGTCGGCCGGCTCCCGGAGGAGATAAACAGCGAACCGCCGAAGCTGAACCATTTGAGCGCGGCGATCGCGATGAAAGAGTGCGCATTCTCTTTATAAATCGAGGTAGCTGGAGAGAGGGTTTCGGGAACCAGGTACAGAATGCTGGAGTTTATCGCGGACCGCGAGTAGTCTACTAACAGGTTGGCCCATTTGGCGCCATTCGGAGTCCAAAACACCGAAGCCGATTCCACTTTGCTCGAAAAGTCGAGCCGCACGCTCGGATCCGGATTGCTATTGTTGAGCAGGCTGAAATCGGCGGCCACGCGCAAGGTGGACATCAGATCGTAACTGGCCCGGATGCGAGCCTTCTCATAGTTCTGCAAACTGGTGCGGAAATAGATGGCACCCGAGTTAGAGCCTTCCGCGCTGGCGGTAACACGGAATTTTTGACCCAGGCGATAATTGAATCCCGCGATACCGACATTGCGGCTCAGGTTGGCGGCTTCAGACGGCAGCCCGGTCAAGATGGGCGCCAGCACGTCCGTGTTGCCCCACTCGTATCGATAACCGCCGCGCAGTGTCAGTGTCTTGGTCAGATCGTAATACGCGTCCACTTCTTCTTGGTTGTAGTTCAGGAGCAGCCGATCGTTGGCTAGCTGGCTATCCGTCAAAGGAACCCCGCGGACCAGCAGGTTTTCGGCTAGGAGCGCCCCGGCGGCGTTATGAAAGCGGTCGGTCATCCAGTACTGCACGATCCGCAGGCGTGAGAAAGGCCGGATCTCGACCGTCACGTTGCCGGAGCTATGCGGCATGTTGGCGTCGCCAGTCAATACGTCCTGGCCGGCACTATAGAACTGCAGGATGCGCTGCAAGTAGAACGTACCGGTTGAAGCCTCGGTGTAATTGACATCGGTGTGCGCTTGGGAATAGACCAGCTGGCCGGTAATGCTCATCCAAGGGAAAGGATTCGCGGCCAACAGAGCCCGGGTATAAATCGAATCGCCGCGGACGCGATAGAGCTCCGACAACGAGTTCAGAGTCAGGTTCTGCCCGAGAAATGGACCGATGAAGCTCCCCGAGGTGGGCGTGACGTCGGACGCGCCCTGATCGTCCTTGAAGGTGGTGCCGCCTTGCTCCAGCGTCATGTGATAGTGACCGAGCTCCATGCGAACTCCGCCGCGAAAATTGTCGGTCTGGTCGGAATACAGACTGGCCACCGGGTACTGGTTGATGTCCGTCTCGAAGGCCGTGATCCCTCGGCCGAACTGCGTATTCCGTCCGAAAGCGAGGTAGGGCGTAATCCATTTGTTAGGAAGCAGATCGAGCTCGACATCCGTGTTGCGAATCTCGGTATCGAACGAGTTCTGATCGAGCACCGTTCCCTGAGCCAGCGTGGGATCGGCGTAGGACGGCAGAAAATCGAAATATGCGATGTTGCGGTAATCGGCGGTGAGACGATACCAGCCTTGCTTCTGCATGTCGACGCGCAGGGTGTTGTAAGGGTCGCCCCAGGCCGTCGCGTGTACATCCAGGCGGTCGAAAAGGCGCTTTTTCGGATCGCGTATAGTGAAATCCGCGTTGAGCAGCCGGAAGCCTGGGCCGAAATTCACCACGCTGCGATAGGCGTCGTAATTCCCGGTGATGTTGGGGACCCAGCGATAGCCGATTTCTACGCTGCCCTCGAGCCAGCCTTCCCCGGTGTTGGCAGGAGTTGCTGCTGCGGGAGTTGCTGCTGTGGGCGCTGCAGCCGCCGGGGGTGTAGTTTGATCGGCGGGTTTGGCAGCGGCGGCCGGCGCGGCGGCACCTGCTGGTGCGGTAGCTTGATCTGTCGGCTTGGTCTCCTGCGCGGCCAGCGCGGCAACCAGAACAAAGAAAGTGAGCAGTCTCATCGGAAGAACGTCCGATCCACGTACGACCCGTGAATTTTCACGTGGCATACCGTGCAATTTTGGAAGCGCGCGGTGCGGAGATCGTGCAGCGCCGGCGGCACTCCGCCAATCACCCCGGTTCTCGCGGGAACAATCGGCAGGTTGGCGTGGCACTCCAGGCACAAGTTGCTGACCTGCTGCCGGACCAGCATGCGCGGATTCGCAGATCCGTGGGCTTCGTGACAGGCCGCGCAACCCTCCAGCCGCACCGGAGCATGCTCGTAAATGAACGGCCCGCGTTTATCGCTGTGGCATTGCAAGCAGCCCGGCTCATTGCCGAAAGCGGACGTCATACTGTCGGCCCGGAAGCTGGCGTGTGGATTGTGGCAATCCACGCACGACATGGCGGCTTCCTGCAACCGATGCTTGTAGGGCCGATTGAACGCCGCCCATTGGGACAAATGGCAAGTCGCGCACTTGGCGTTGATTTCCGAATTCTTGTGTTCCACCAGTTTGGCGCCGCCCGTTCCGTGCACGAAATGACAGGTAGTGCAGCCGACCTGGTCTTTGGCGTGACCGGTCGCGATGCGTCCGCCCGGTGTGCGCTGATTCAAGTGGCATCCCAGGCAGGTGCGGTCCACTTGAGCCGGCGCCAGCTTGGCCGGGTTACGAATGTCGTCGGCCGAGGCCGATTCGGCGTGCTTGACGCCGGGACCATGACAGGATTCGCAGGCTTTCTGTTCCCAGCCCTTGCGAGCGCCCGTCTCTACGGCGAAATGAGGAGTCTTCTGAAAGTTGTTGTAGATTTCTTCGTGGCAGGTCTTGCAAGTGTCCGAGCCCACGTAGTCGGGAGACTTGGCGGCGTCGGGAGACTTAGCTGGCTCGGGAGACTTGGCGGGCTCTTGCGCGGATATTGTGAGGCCCCAGGCCAAAAGCACGATACCGGCGAAAGCCCTGCTAAACCCCTTGGAGGAGTTATTGAGCATGGGAGCAGTTATTGAGCATGCACCAAATCAACATCGAATGCAGCGCCCGAAGCATGGCACGTCGTGCAGCTCTCACCAAATTGCGTGGTATTAGCAACCGCGTGCGATAACTCAGGCAAAGTCGCGTGGCAGGCCGTGCAGGCTGCCGTTATGGGCGGTGTCGGATTGAGAACGCTGTTGGGCGTAGTGACGTTGTTCAGGCCTAAAGGAAGGTTTGCTTCCGACCCATTGACATGACACATACTGCAATTTTGCACGTTGCCCACCGCTCCGGCCGGGCTGAAAGCCGGGAAGGTGACGCTGGAGAAGTCGTTGTGGCTTCCACCAAAGCCGACCACCACAAAGGGCGGCAAGCCGGCCGCGGCCAAACCTGCTCCATCGTGGATCTTGTGGACCATCAGCGAGAAGTTGATGGCTTGCGGAGGCGCATTCTTGTCTGAAGCAACCCTGGCCGTGGCGCGCGTTGCGAAGTCTGTATCCGAAGGATTGTGGCAAAGAACGCACATTTCGATCTGGTTGCGATTCTCGCCATGGACCGACAAGTACTGATGGCAATTATTGCAGTTTGCAATGTTCACCACTGTGCGGCGCGGCGTTATCGGAGAGCCGTCCACTGAGAAGTTGATGACCTTGTTCACCGCGCCATACTCCGTCGTCACGGCGGCGTTGGTGTTGGCGTTGATGGTATAACCGACCCGGCCTTCCATACCGATCGAAAATGTCCCGGTAGCATTAGCGGGGATGGAATGCAGGAATTGGTAGACGCAGGTGCCATCGGTGCCGCAAGTAGCCTTGGTCGCATCTTCGGAGACATAGCCGTGAGTGGTGACATCGGAACCGAAGTTCGTGTAGCCATAGTCACTGGTCGGTCCGGCCATTACGACCGCCAAGCGGTTGGAACCGCCCACCAGGCTATTGGCGGGAATCGGATTGCCTGAGCCGTCCTTAAGAGTAAACGTAATCGCCGGCGCAGCGCCTGCCGATCCATTGCTAACTTTCACGATATTGATGACGAGACCGGGCAAGCCCGACCATTCGGTGGGACTGGTATGCGCGCCCAGGATGGACGCATCAAACGGCAACTCGCCTTGTGGAACGTGGCAATTGGCGCACTGATTGTCGTCCAGTTGTGGTAGGTTAACGTGATTCTGGCCGGTGGCGAAGTTCACATTATCGTGGCAGCCGCCGCAGGCCTCCCGGTTCGGCGTCAAGTATGCATTGGCCTGCGCCGCTCCACTATTACTGTCGTGGCACGCTTGGCAGTTGCGCGGATCATTGATCGAGCCGCTTCCCGGAAATGTTACGTCATGCCAGTCGGTGGGTCCGTTGAATCCATAAATGGTGTACGGATTGCCGGCCTGCGCGTTCGGCGACGCCGCTCCCATGTGGATTTCATGGACCAATTTCGGGAAATCCACCGTGTTCCCGGTATTGGGATCTACCGACTGAGTAGTGTGGCAAAGCACGCACAATTCAACTCCCACTCGAGATCCACCGTGGAAGGCCAAATTGTAGTGGCACTTGTTGCAGGCCTGGTCTCGAACGACATCGCGAGTCACCGTCACGGCGCCTCCATTGGGCACGAAGTTCAGGGTCGCGGAGGCGTAATTCGTACCCATATTGAACACCGTCAAGTTGCGGCTGCCGTAAACGGCCACGGTGTGTGTCGCGGTCGCATCGAATCCGCTGGGCGCTTTCGTCTTAAATGAATAGGTGTAATCGCCGTCGGCGTTGGCACTGAACGTTCCACCGGAATCGGCCGAAGCTTGGGTCGCA
The DNA here is from genome assembly GCA_035484655.1 of Bryobacteraceae bacterium. Lineage (GTDB taxonomy): Bacteria > Acidobacteriota > Terriglobia > Bryobacterales > Bryobacteraceae > Palsa-89. The sequence continues at coordinate 5,386 of DATHOT010000264.1, forward strand.
GTGGCTCCGCCGCTCGCTGCGGTAACGGTGCGCGTCGTATACGAAGTATATTGCTTCTTGCCGCTTGGAATCGTGGCCGCGATCAGACTCATGGATACGGTTCCCGGCGTGTCCACTCCAGTCCGGTCAAGCGGCAGACCTTGGGGATCGGTGACCAGAACACGGGCAGTGATAGTTCCGTCTTGGGCGATTGACGCGCTGGAGACTTTGAAGACCAGCCCGGGGCGCACGAAGTCGATTACGGTTGCATAGGCGAAGTAGGCCTTATCGTGTTTGGTGAGCGTGTGTTTGCCTGCGCTTTGTAAACCTACCGCGCCGGCCAACACCATGATGGTTAGAATAGTTCGAATTAGTACGGTAGACGATCTTAAACTCACGTAAGCACTCCCTCTCATCACTTCGGCTGGTGCAGGCAACCTTCCATCGAAATGTGTCAAAGGGCTCAATGTCTTACGTACCACTCCGGGTGTAATGCAAGCCTGGAATCTGGGGCAAATGACTTTTTAACTGGGTGAAAAGACCCAAGAGGTATGCAGCGTTTCTATGGGTTGCGAATAAATCTGGGTGGTCCCCGAGTTGCTCACCGATCAACGTGCCGACTCAAACTTCTATTGGCTTATTCATCGAGAATCGCTCAACAGTAAGCGCCACACTGGCGGTACAACTGGCGGGAAATCGATACGTGGGACAGATCGGGACTATGAGCGCGTCCCAATTAGAAGCGATGATCGATCGTACTCTGGACCACTTCGGCAAGTGGGCCGAAGGCGATAAGCTCGAATTAACGGCCTGCCTCGATTTTCTCGAAAACATGTGCTTCGCTCTGTCGATTCCGATCGCGGAAACGGCCTACGCGCTCTATGTTCTGCGGGATGGAATACTGGCGCTTCTCTACACCGGCGCCGAAAACGAGATTAGCGAAACGACCACGCAGGTGAACAGCTTTTTTGAAACCTTGGTTCGGAACTTGCTCCGCAGATACTAACGAGGAACATAAGTAGTTGCGCGAGATCACGCTGCAAGCCAAACGGAAGTAGCCCACGTTGCGCCGAGCATTCGACATCTTCAACGCGAGGCTTACATTGCAGCTTTGGCTGCGATTTCCATCGTGCTGCACCTTCTACTTAGGTATGGCTTCAGCGCCTCTATGTGGGCCTTCGACGCTCCCTTGATCGTCGCTTTAGCGGTGGGCGGCATTCCACTCCTCCTGGGACTAGCCAGGCACATGATCGCCGGTGAGTTTGGGGCCGATCTGCTGGCCGGCGCGTCGATCCTGACCGCCATTCTGATGGGCGAGTATTTGGTCGGCGCCATCGTGGTGCTCATGCAAGCGGGATCATCATCAAGAATCCGGGCGTGCTGGAGCGGGTGGATCGCTACCGGACGCTGATCTTCGACAAGACCGGAACACTGACCTCCTGACGGAAATCGCGCCAGCATCCGGTTTCAACACCGATGAGGTTCTGCAACTGGCCGCCAGCCTGGAGCAATACTCGAAACATCCGCTGGCGGGCGCCATACTGACAGCGGCGAAAGAGCAGAACTTGAAGATCGATCCGGTTCGATTGATCAGCGAGAAACCGGGCGAAGGCTTGCGAGGTGTGGCGGGCGAGCATACCGTGGTGCTTACCGGCCGAAGCAAAACCGCCGTGGATCTGCCGGCCACCGAGCCAGGCTTGGAGTGCCTGGTGTTCATCGATGGCCGATATGCCGCGGTCTTCCGGTTCCGCGATCGGCCCCGCTGTGATTCGACTGCATTCGTGTCGCATATAAAACCGAAGGACCACGCCCAGAAAGTGATTCTGCTGTCGGGCGATCGGGAATCAGAGGTGCGATATCTGGCCGAAACCATCGGGATCAGCGAAGTGCATGCCGGCAAAACCCCCGAGGAGAAGGTGGCGATCGTAAAGGAGGAGACGCTACATGCCAAGACGCTCTACGTGGGCGACGGCATCAAACGACGCGCCGGCTATGCTGGCCGCCACCGCGGGCGTGGCGTTCGGACAAAATAGCGACATCACCAACGAGGCCGCCGATGCGGTTTTGCTTGAACCGTCGCTGGCTAAAATCGACGAGCCGATGCACATCGGCCGGCACATGCGGAAGATCGCCTTGCAGAGCGCAGTAGGCGGGATGGCGCTGAGCTTGATCGAACGATCGCCGCCGCGCTGGGCTTCCTGCCGCCAGTGGTGCGGGCGGTTGCGCAGGAATCGACCTGGCAGCGGTGCTGAATGCGCTCAGGGTAGCCATCCCGCCTGCCGAGAAGACCGACTCTTACACCTGACTTAGAAATACCGTCCGGGTGTCTCGCATCAGGCCAGGTCAAACAGCAGGATCTCGCTGGACCCAGCATCGCGGCCTGTCAACGCCAACTGCTTTTCGCCGGTGACGGCGGCAGCATCGCCGGTGCGCAGGGCTACGCCGTTCACAGCGACCTCTCCGCGCACCACGTGCACCCATGCGGCGCGATTCGAGCCGAGACTATAAGGAATCTCGGCGCCCTTTGCCAAATCCGCCACGAATACCTGAGCGTCCTGGTTGATTCGGGCCGCACCATTGCCGTCCGCTGGTCCCGCCAAGCGTTTCAACTTATTCTCCTTCTCCTTTGGATCAAAACGGATCTGCTCATAACTCGGTTCCGTTCCAGTCGTGGCGGGCTCGATCCAGATTTGGAAGAAATGCAGCCCCTCACTCTGGGACGGGTTGAACTCGCTATGCCTGACGCCCGTTCCGGCGGACATGCGCTGAATTTCATTCGGCCCTAGAGCTTTCTGATGACCCAGGCTGTCCTTATGAGCTAGCGAACCCTCCAGAACATAAGTGAGAATCTCCATGTCGCGATGGCCGTGCGTTCCAAATCCGGCGCCGGGAGCCACGCGATCTTCGTTAATCACGCGCAGACTCCGGAAGCCCATGAACTTCGGGTCATAATAATCGGCAAACGAGAATGTGTGGGAGGTGTCCAGCCAGCCATGATCGGCGTGGCCCCTCTGTTCATTTCTGCGAACTTGTATCATTCGTAATCTCCTTGTGTCGGCCGGTTTCCGCGCGGGTTCCGGCCGCAAATAAACCCAACTTCTTGAGAAGAGCGTGAAGCTGGCTCCTTTCACTCGGGTTCAAAACAGCCATGGCTGATTCGAGTTCCGCGGCATGGCTCTTGAACGCCGTTTCCACCACTCGCCTTCCTTCCGAAGTCAGGTGCAAAACCTTAGCTCGCCTGTCGCCTGGCGCCGGGCCACGTTTGAGGAGCCCTTTCTTTTCGAGGCGGTCGACGGCAGCGGTCATTGATCCACTGGCTAGCAGCACCTTGCCCTGAATTTCGGTAATTGTCAGCGGACCCTTGTGCAGCAGGGCTTCGAGAGCCGCGAAATCGCTAAGACCCAGTCCGGCGTCCTCGATGCTATGCTCCGCGATCTGGCTTAACGCGCGATAGCACCTCGTCAGAACGATCCACAGACGAGGCGCCTCCACGCGAGTGCTGCTCACGAGTGAGCCAGACTTCGTTGCGCCGTGGGCGACGCCGTTGCGATAGCGCGATCAACTGAAAACGCACCTGCCCCGCGCAGCATGAGGAACACTGTGATCGCGAGCGTTAAGAGGTGATATTCGTAGCCCTCGCCTTTCTGCGTCCCGCTCCAATTCATGAAGAACCCAAAGGCGCTATGAACGGTCGCAATTGCCACCAACATATTGACTGCGATGCCGAAGGCGGCGATTCGAGTGAGGAATCCCAGGATCAGTCCCAGGCCGCCGAAGAACTCGGCAGCGATCGCGAGGAAGGCGAACGGGGCCGGAATATGCATCGTGCCCGTAAAGAAGCCCATGGTTCCAGAGAAACCGTAACCTCCGAACCACCCCAACATTTTCTGTGCGCCGTGCGCGAAGAAGACAACTCCCAGCACCAGTCTCAGAATCGCGCTCGCGGTGCTGTCGTCCGTGTCAAACAATTTGCGAAGCATCTGGCAGTCTCCTTAGTGATCAAAGCTCCGGCCGGACCTGGCGGCTACCTGCCGGGCTGCTTTATGAGATGCAATTCGCTTATCTAAGGATTCTTCATATCGAGATACTGGCTCGACGAGGGGCGGTGACTTCCAATAGCGCGGAATTTTCACCGCTCTATCAATCACTTCCAGGAATCCAACCCGGTGCTCTCCGCTAACGCGCGTTAAGCTCAAGCCGAGTAATTATGTCAGAGCGTTCCCACCGAATCGACCAAACCCAGGCGCTGCTCTATCATGCCCGCGCCGCCACGCCGTTCTGCTCCGAAGACGGCGAACCCTGTGCCAGCATCCCGTCGACGGTCGACTCCCGCCGCGTGCTCGCTCTTCGGTCCGACTCATTCCGCGACTGGCTCACTGCCAACTTTTATAGCGAGTATGAGACTGCGCCTTCGATCACCGCTTTCCGCGCTGCGCTGCGCATGCTGGAAGCACGGGCACGGTACGGGGAGATGCCGGCTCAAAAGGTCGATCGACGGCTCAGCTTTGAAGGCGATCCGTTCATGCCCTCGCGAATCATTCTCGACCTGGCCAACTCCGAGGGCGAAGTTCTCGAAATTTCGTCCCAAGGCTGGCACACCACGGGCAACTTGCGGCATCCGTTCCATCAGTCGCCGACAGCCCTTCCACTGCCTAGCCCGGATTCGTCGCCAACTTCACGGCCGCTGGAACAGTTTGCTGAAATCTTTCGCCTAACCGGCGCCGATCGCACGCGTGCGTTTACCTGGCTGGCCGCCGCTCTTCGGCCCGCCGGGCCTTATCCGGTGCTAGTGGTCCGTGGCCCGGCCGCCAGCGGAAAGTCCGTACTCGCACGCGCCTTGCGAGCCCTGATTGATCCTTCGGCAGTGCCGCTGCGGCGCCTGCCCGCGCGCGATCGCGAACTTTTTCAGTTGGCGCAGCAAAACTGGATACTGGTATTCGATCAGGTGTTTCGCGTGCCATCCAAAATGACGGAAGCGCTGTGTGCGCTCTCTTCCGGCGATGCGGTCGAAATCGCGCGGGCGGCGCGGCCTCTGATCCTGATCACACCGACCGACGAAACGCGCCCTGGCTGGAGTCCAGCGCGAAACCTTTCCAATCGCACAATAACAATCGATCTGCCGCCTATCACCGCGTTGCGCGCGGAAGCTACACTATGGGCGCAGTTTGAAGCGCTGCGGCCAGGCATACTGGCGACGCTTGCCACGGCGGTCGCGACCGCTCTCGGCCACATTCGCGAGATCGATCTGGGCAACGTGGCCCGTTTTCCCGATTGCGCGGCCTGGGCCGCCGCGGCTGCTCCGGCGCTTGGCGTGGACCGCGCCGCGATCGTCGACGTATTTGCCGCTTCCAGCTCCATGTGGGCCGGCTCCGATCCGCTTCACGAGGCCATCCGTGACTTCCTGCGCGATAATGGCGCTTGGACCGGCACCGCCACCGAACTGCTTAGCGAGGTCCGCAAGATCACTCCGCTGGCCGACCTTCCGGCCACGCCGAAGGGCTTATCGCAAGCGCTGCGGCGGATCGGCGGCATCCTCGTTGCGCGGAAACGCGATTCGCACGGCGAGCGCATCCTCAGCCTTCGCCTGACTTCCGACATATCCGCCAAAACCGCGCAAAATTAGTGGCGCTGTAATTGCACGATAGTAACGTGTGAACGAGTTTCGGAGCACGTTACGCCCGCGTTAGAGAGGAGAGACTATGTCGCTGATACTATTTATCATCCTGATTGTGCTGCTGTTGGGGGCCCTTCCTGCATGGCCTTATAGCAGAGGTTGGGGTTACTATCCGAGTGGTGGTCTGGGACTAGTGGTCCTGATCCTGATCATCCTTTTACTGATGGGCCGCATCTAGAAGGCAAAATCTTCAAAATGCGGGAGGATTTGCCTCCACCCACTTATTGGTCTTTGTGTTCTGATGCGGCCACGGCAGGCGCCGGCTCCACTGGTTTGTCCTCCGTCGGCCGCAATTTGCGTAAGATGTCGGCGACGTAGTTGAGCGTTTCCGGAATTGGCGGAATGCCGCCCTCCTGATCCACGCGCCCCGATCCGGCATTGTAGGCGCTCAACGTGAGAGTGAGATCGTTGTCGTACTTTCCCAGCAGTAGTTTTAGTAGCTTCGCTCCGGCTTCGACATTCTGCTTCGGATCGAAGGGGTCTTGAACGTTGAACTGTTCGGCGGTGGCCGGCATGAGTTGCATCAGGCCTTCGGCGCCACGGAACGAAATCGCACACGGACGAGCAGCGGACTCTTCTTCTACAACCGCTTTAATCAAATCAAAACTTACACTTTCTTTTTGCGCGGCTCCAGTAATAATGCCGTTTAGCTGGTCGGCCGGCATTGGATCGCATTCCGCCAGCAGTCCGAGGCCGATAGGCGGCGCCCCCGTAAAGAATGACGGCCCAGACGCGGTAGCAGCAGCCATCTTGGCAGCGGCGCCAGCCTGTAGACGGATGGAGGCTCGCTGCTGAGCAAGCGAAGCCGCCATCGCGGCCTGCACGTTACCTTCGAAATTCGCAGTCGTCTGAGCGTAAGCGCCCGCGCAGCACAATAACGCAAGCTGGAATTTCATGATGCTACTCCTGATGTGAATTTGCATGCTTATTCCTGGAACTCACGAGATCACCTTGGCACCCATCAGTTTGTAGATGTAGGCTAAAATTTCAGCGACCGCGCGATACAGATGCGGCGGAATCTGCTGCCCCACGTCCACGGACTTGTACAAGGCTTGCGCCAACGGGGGATTCTCGATTAAGGGCACCTGGTGTTCCATCGCCAGCGCGCGAATACGCAGGGCCATGTAATTCTTGCCCTTGGCAACCACCACGGGCGCGGACATCATTTCGTGTTGATAGCGGATCGCGACTGCGTAGTGGGTCGGGTTCACGACCACGGCGGTGGCGGTCTTGATTTCGTCCATCATCCTGCGGCGGCGCGCATCGCGTTGCAGGCGACGAATGCGCATCTTGATTTGCGGGTTGCCTTCGGTGTCTTTCATCTCGTCGCGCAGTTCCTGCTTGCTCATTTTCATCTGCTGGTTGAATTTGCGGTGCTGGCGGAACAGATCGATCATTCCGAACAGAAGAAAGAAGGCCACTCCTTTCCAAAGCAGGTTCAGGCAAAGCGATAGCATAGTTCCGAGCCCGACTTGCAGGCTAGCGAGCGGGAGCGCCAGCAAAAGGCTCGCATTCTGCACCACGATCCAGTACAGCAGCAGGCCGAAAACCAGCACCAGCGCCACTGCTTGAATAGCCGACGCGAAGCCTTTCCCCGGGGCCGATTTCAGCTTCGAAATGGGGCTGAAATTGACAGGTTTGGGCGTCAGCCGATGGAGGCTGAAAGAAAATCGCGTGGAAATGAGCTGGAACAACACGCCGCTAGCTACCAGAACCGCGCTGCCGGCCAGCAATGGAAATACAGTTTGCGCGAATGCCTGTCGAACCACTTCGACGAGTGTGGCGTCGCCCAGATCGGGACGGAACGCCTGCCGGAACACCATGCCAGCGGCATCTTTGAAACCGGCGAACAGTTTTGGCCCCATCTCGCCGAGCAACACGACAAAGACGGTGAATTGCAGGCCGCTGACGAAGTCCTTGGAGGAAGGAAACTGGCCCTCGCGACGCGCTTTGATTAGTTTCCGCGGTGAGGGCTTCTCTGTTCGATCGCTGGAGCTGGGCATATTGGATCGCTGGTTCGATCAAAATCCAAGGACCTTGGCAAGAGCTCCTAAGGCGACGCCGGCGGACTGCTGATAGATCTTGGGGACCAGCAGGATCAGAAAGCTTAAAGCGGCTAGCGATGCGACCATTTTGATTGGGAACGCGAGCGCGACCAATTGCAATTGGGAATTGAGCCGGCCCAGAAGTCCGATCGACAGGTCGATCAGGAACATCAGTATCATCGCCGGAAGCACCAGCCGCAGCCCGGTGGAAAAGGCGCTGGAGCCGAGCATCGCCACGGTCTCGACACCCGATCGCGAGAGGGGCAACGATCCGGGCGGATGAGTCTGGAGGCTGTGGGCCAGAATTTCGAGCAGGCGCCGGTCGAGTCCTAAAGCAAAAAAAAGCAGGCCCGCGGTGAGCTGTCCGACGACGATAAGCACGGTGGAATCGGCTTCCGTATTAGGATCCACCATGGCGGCATAAGAGAACCCGGCCTGGATGCTGATCGCTTGGGCAGCCACATAAATGCCTTCGATGATGAATGCCACGGCCAGCCCGGCGGCCAGACCGATAGCTGCTTCCACGAAGATCCAACCACTGACCTGCACAATCGTGGCCGGAACAGGCTCCACTTTGGGCCACAGCGGGTACAGAGCGAAGGTCAAGGCCAGCGCCAGTACGATCTTGGCGGCGCTGGGTCCGTTCTTGAAGGTCGGCAACGGAATAAAAACGAATATTCCCGAAACTCGCGCAAGGACGAGCAGAAATCCGTACAGCAGCGAGGCTGGAAGCGCCGGACTACCGTGCATAACGCGACAGATCGCCCAGCAGACCGATCGAATAAGCGGAAAGCTGTTTCAGCATCCAAGGCATCAGGAGCAGAAAGCCGAATAAGAAGGCGGCCAATCGCGGGATGGTGCTGAACGCCGAGTCCTGCATCGAGGTAGCAATCTGGATAATGTTGACGACGATTCCGACCGCGAATCCGATCAACAGCAAGGGAGCGCAGAGCACGACCGTGGTCCAGAAGGCCTGGCTGATAAGGTGTACGGCAAAATCGGGACTCATGGATTCCTCAATAGAAGCTCTTCATCAGCGAGCCGATCACCAGATTCCAGCCGTCCACCAAAACGAACAGAAGGATCTTGAACGGCGCGGAAATCATAACCGGCGGCAACTGGATCATACCGATGGAGAGCGTGACCGAAGCGACGACCAGATCGATAATCAGGAAGGGCAGGAATAAAACCGCCCCGATCTGGAAACCGGCTTTCATTTCAGAAAGAATATAGGCCGGAACCAGAACACTCAACTCGAGATCGGCGGGCGTCCGGGGTGGAGCAGCCTTCGAGATTTCAAGACAGGTTTTGATATCTTTTTCGCGCGCGAAACGCAGCAGGAAAGCTTTAAGAGGTTTAGACCCCTCGTCGAAGCCTTGCTGCCAGGCGAGTTGTCCCTTCTCCACCGGCTCCCAGCCGCGATGGTAGATGTCCATGACCACGGGCTGCATGATTAGGAACGCGAGAAATAGAGCGAGACCGATGGTGACCTGATTGGAGGGGGTGGTCTGAGTGCCGAGCGCCTGCCGGAGGAAGTGCAGCACGATGATGATCCTGAGGAACGGGCTGACCGACATGACCACTGCGGGAAGCAGCGTCAGCATGGTCAATAGAATGACGATCTGCATGGGCGTGCTGAGGTTCACGCCGCCCTTGGCGGTAGTCGCGCCGAAGACCGGGATCACGGGATCGGCCGGCGCTGCCCACGCGGATCCGGCCGCTACCAGCAAGAGCAAGACTGCGACGATTCGGATCATTGGGAGAGACGAGCCAGATCCTGGCCGAACGAAGAGGCTGGATCCTTGAGAGCGGGCTCATGGAGAAGGGTGCATCCTGACGGCGCAGTGCCGATCAGCAGCACTTTGTCGGAGACCCGCACCAGATGCAAGGCATGCTGAGGCGTGAGCGGAACGCGTTCCAGCACTTCCACCCGGCGCCCGCTGCCGCCGCGTCGCGGGCCGAGGTTCAAGGAAGCCAAACCGCGGCGCTTCAGAAACCACAACAGCACTCCCAGTAGCGCGAAGACCGCTAGCACCATCGCGACTTGTTCAGCTAATTCCATTGCCGCCCGAAGATACTTTTGTGTTTTCGCTGAGCCGGGTGATTCGAATAGATAACGAATCATCTACCACCACGATGTCGGCCGCCGCCAACTCGATGCCGCCCACTTGCAGCGTGACCGGCGCTCCGGCGGGGTGATCCGTGCGTAGCACAGCCCCTTCGCGAAGCTCGAAGATTTCGCCGATTGTCATAACCAGGCTCCCCAGTTCCACCTGGGCCGGGAAGGGCAAATCCTCGAAGCGCTGTAATGCCTGGGAAACGTTCATCGTTTAGTGGATGAGAGAAATCAGGTCTTGAACGATTTGGTCCGTGGTTGAGATAACGCGGGAATTCGCCTGATAGGCGCGTTGGTAGACGATCAGGTTCGTGAACTCCGACGCGATATCCACCGTGGAAGATTCCAGCGCGCCGCCCTCAATCGTTCCGCGAGAGCCCGTGCCGGCCGTTCCGACTACCGGAGTGGCAGTGCTGGCGCTCACCTGGAAATTGTTGTTGCCGACAGACACCAGCGTATCGGGATTCGAGATGCCGGCCAACGCCACTTGCGCGAGCACCAACGAGGATCCGTTGGAGTAATGGGCGAGCACTTGGCCATTGGTATCGAGGCCCACCTGAGTCAATTGGGCAGCTGCGACGCCATCCTGCGTACTGCCCGACAGCGCCGACGCGGAGGAATATTGCGTCACGGTGGACGCGCCGGTAGGGGAGTAAAGATTCCAGTTCGCGTTAAGATCCGCCGCTCCGTCCGACAGCCCTGTGATTGCAATCGCCACTGGGCTTCCCGCGGCCGGCGCAGTCAGTTGTCCCTGCGCGTTGAAAGTGAGATTGCCCTTGGCTACCGAGGATGGAGTCCCGGCCTTTCCGGAGGTCAGATCCGCACCCGGAATGGTGACGTTGTAGCTCCAGGCGTTGGGGCCAGTCTTGGTAAAGTCAACTGTTAGAGTGTGAGTGGCGCCGAGAGAATCTACCACCTGAACGGGGGACGAGAAACTGCCGGTGGTGGGATCTCCGACCACACCGGCGGAGTTCAGGTTCATGTCGAGGGTAAACTGCGTGGTCGCTGAAGGGGTCACCAGTGCATTGCTGGGCACGACAATATTTCCGGTCGGCCCGGTGGTATTCAATACGCCGCCGGTGGCAGTCCAGCCCTGCACCTTTTCCCCAGTGGCGGTTTCGAGAGTGCCATCGGCGGCGAGCTGAAAATTGCCGGCCCGCGTGTACTCAGTGGATCCCGCGCTATTTTGGACGACGAAGAACCCGTTGCCCTGAATCGCAGCGTCGAACGCGCCGGAAGTGAGCTGAATGGATCCCTGCAGGAACTGCCGTTCCGTGAGGGGCGCGGAGACTCCTTCGCCGACCTGCGAGGTACCTTGTCCGATTTCTTGGGCGATCAGGTCTGTGAACTGCGTCGAGACATCCTTGAAACCTACTGTGTTCAGGTTGGCCAGGTTGTTCCCTACGACGTTCAGAGCGGTTGTGGCCGCGTTGAGTCCGGTTAAAGCTATTGAAAAGGCTCCCATTGTTTTTCTCCGTTTTATTGCAGTACTGGATTATTGGTGTGAGTCGAGATCGTCGCTGGTAGCGAGGCCGGCGTCGAAATCGGTGTCGTCGGTGTTGTCGGGGTCGTCGGCGTGGACGTTGGGGTCACATCCGTCACCAGTGACTGAACTCCCTGGTTGATGCTGAGCAATTGTTCGAGCTGGCTGAAGGACACCAGTTGCCCGACGAATTGCGTGCTGTCAGTGGGGTTCATCGGATCCTGATTCTGGACCTGCGCCATCAGCAATTGCAGGAACGTGCTCTCGTTGGTAAGCGAGCCAGGCGCGTTGGGGTTGGTGATGCTGGATGACGAGTTGACCGCCGTGGGCGCCGGGGTCGTAGTGGTCGTTGGATTCGCGGCAATGGCTGGGAGGTTTAATACCTGCATTAGCTCTTATCTCCTGGTGCGCCGGGGGCGCCGGACGTTTCTCGTTCAAGTTGGTCGCGCCAGAGTTCTGAATTGGGGCGGCGGTCGCGCTGCGGCTGGCGGCCGTCTGGCGTGAATTGGTGCTGTTGTTGCTGGCCGGAAGCATCGCGGCCACTCTGTCGCGAGTCGTGTTGGTTGTCCGCGTTGGCTGCCAGCACCGCGGGCTTTATCATTTCTGTCTTGTAGCCTTGACCGGTGAGTTGTGAAGCCAGATCGCTCAGATTGGATCGAAGAGAGCTTCGCAGATCGGGGTCGGCGGCGTGCACGGTGACGTTGATGGTGCCCATCCGGTCCACTACGCGCACCGAAGCAGTGGATTGATTCTGGCCGGCGAGCTGCAGCAGAATTTCGGTGCTGGCGGTCGGCTTGGGGATCTCCGGCTGAACCGGTTGCACGTCTTGAATAGCCAGGGTGCGCGCAGGTGCTGCAGGAGGGGCCTCGGCCGGCTGAGGCGGCAAAGCGGACGGGCGAAGATCCAAAGCGGAAGCGGAGGAGCTCTCGTGGACCGGTAGGACAATCTCCGAGGCGTCGGCTTTTTTGACGTCGCCGATCTGATTCGGGTCCTTTCCCGAGGGAGCAGCGGGCGAGTCGGCAATTGTCCGGGTTTCGTTACTCGATTGAGGCCGGATGGACGGAGGGGGCAACGTTCGCGTATCTTGCACTGGCACGGGCTGCACAACCGGTTGGGTTAAGCGGGCCGAAAAAGCCAGATTTACGTTGGCCGGGATCAAAGCAGTAACGGCCGTCTGGCCAGGTTTCGGGGGCGCCAGGCCGAAGTCGGGGACGACCGCTGGATTCGCGAGAGTGCCGGAAGACTGCGAAGACTGCATTGAGGAATCAAGCCGGCCTTCGCTTTCACTCGCCGATTCATCCGATAGCTGCTGCGATTCAATCTCTTGCCCCAGCGACGGAAGCGCGAAGGTCAGAGGGATTTTCTGGAGAACGATTTGGCGTGGCGTGGGAGTTGCTGTCACGTCGGTCTTGTCGTTCGCGTCGCCGGTACTGCTTTTCTTGGATTTGGTGGCAACGGCCGAGGTGTCCGTCTTCTGCTTCGGCGCCGAACCATTCTGCGGTTCGTCGTCTGTCGGAACGCTCCGGTAGACATCCTGGAAGCTTTCGCGCCGGGCCGATTGCGTACTGTCCGTAGTACTCGGAGGAGAGGTTGGGACCGATTGCGCAACCGGACCAGAAGGCGCGAGAGCGGTGAGCATTACGGCGGCACTAATGCAGGTTCGCGGCCAAAAAACGAGGCAAGGTTTTTCAGCGGTTTAGATTCTGGGATCGTCGAGAAATCGCCGACCGGCGACTTAGTCTCGACGAAATCCGAGGTGGTCTTCTAGTGGTCATATCGCCAAAGTGAAAGCAACTTATAAGCTTTCTTTTCACGACTTAATTTGGCCGCGCACTTGCAAACGCAATAGTCACTCTATGGATCAGATGAGCATTATTGCCGCGGGCGCCATGCGCGCGAGTATACAGTCGCTGGACTTGCTGGCCAACAACATCGCCAACAGCTCCACCAGCGGATATAAGGGCGATGGCGAGTTCCATTCGATTTATACTTCCGAGGCGGCCAGCGGTGACGAGACCACGCCCCCGGTCACGCTGCCGATGATCGAGCGTCAATGGACAGACTTCGGACAAGGTTTGCTGGAGCCTACCAACAACCCGCTGGACTTCGCTCTCTCCGGTAAGGGATTCTTCGTCGCCAACGGTCCTTCGGGACCCCTTTATACACGCAATGGTAATTTCCACGTATCGACCAAGGGGTTGCTCGCTACCAAGGATGGTTACTCGCTGCTCGATCAAAACGGCGAGCCGATTCAAGCCGATCCCATGTTTCCAGTCGATGTAGCCCTGGATGGCAGCATCCATCAGCGAGGCCAACTCCTGGGACAGTTCAAGCTGGTCAACTTCAATGATCCATCGGTTCTAGCCAAGCAAGGCAACACATACTTCAAGAACCCCAGTGACCAGAAACCCGTGGATGCCACCGACATCGAGGTGCATCAGGGAAAAATCGAAGACGCCAATATCAGCGCGGCCAAGGGTGCGGTACGGCTGGTAAGCGTCACGCGGCAGTTCGAAATGATGCAAAAGGCGATATCCCTTTCGAGCGATATGAGTCGCCAGGCGGTCGAGGAAGTAGCCAAGGTTTCGTAACACAGAGGAGATAGAAAATGATCCGAGCTCTCTTTAGCGCCGCCAGCGGCATGAACGCCGAGCAGCTGAACGTGGATAACATCGCGAACAACATTGCCAACGCGAACACCACCGGTTTCAAATCGCGGCGCGCGCAGTTTCAAGACTTGCTTTACCAGAACATGATCCAGCCTGGTGCGGCCGCCAGCCAGCAAACCACCGTTCCTACCGGCCTCCAATTAGGATTGGGGACTAAGGCCGTGTCCAACGAAGTCATTTTTTCACAAGGTGACTTCTCGGAAACGGACAATCCGCTGGACCTGGTCATCCAAGGCCAGGGATTCTTCCAGATCCAGAGACCGACCGGCGACCTGGCGTATACCAGATCCGGGAATTTTCACCTGAATTCCACCGGACAGATTGTAGATGCGGCCGGCAACTTACTCAGTCCGCCGATCACGATCCCGCAAAATGCGACGTCAGTTACTATCGCCACCGATGGAACGGTCAGTTACTCGCAGGTTGGGCAATCGGCGTCGGCGCGAGCCGGCCAGATTCAGCTCGCTACTTTTCCCAATCCTTCCGGGCTCAATAGCATCGGAAGCAATCTCTTTCAGCAGACCGACGCTTCCGGTGATCCGGTAATCGGAACGCCCGGCGGCCAGGAAGGCATTGGGGCGTTGCTGCAAGGCTACATCGAGCAGTCCAACGTGAGCGTGGTGAACGAGTTCATCAACCTTATCGTCAGCCAACGCGCCTATGAGGCCAACTCCAAAGTGGTCAAGGCCGCCGACGACATGTACCAGCAAGTGAATAACCTGAAGCAATGACGGCCTGGCTTTTCTTAATGACTTTGATGAACCACCCAGGATGTGAGTTTGTAAGTGGAGATCAAATATTCGGGGCCGACTTAGCCAGGGCTTTGCCGGTATTCTCGGCCATGCCGCGGGACGCGGTTATCGGATATTCCCCCGCGCCAGGCGCACGCCGGACTCTTCAGCTTTCGGAATTGAACCGCATCGGGGCCCAATACGGCATCCCGGTTCTGGCGAATTCACGGGCCTGCTTCGAATGGAAGTTGCAGCCCATCACCGAAGACGCCGTGCGCTCGGCGATTCGCGAATCTCTACAAGCGCCCGATGTCCGCGTGGAAATCCTGGAAATGAGCAAAGCGCCGACGCCGGAGGGCAAGCTGGTTTTTCCACAAACCGGGCTTTCGGCGGCCGCCAACACCGATCCGTCCACGCCCGTGACTTGGAGAGGCTATGTCCAGTATCAATCGCCGCGGAGATTCTCGGTGTGGGCGCGCGTAAGAATGGCGGCGACCATGACCCGCGTAATCGCCGTGGAGTCCCTTGCTCCCGGCAAGCCGGTAGGAAAAGCCCAAGTGCGATTGGAGACGTCTGACGACTTCCCGCTGCGCAACGACATCGCCCGGAGCTTGGAAGAGGTGATCGGCCGGATGTCGCTACGTCCGGTACGCTCCGGGTTTCCGGTGCTGCGGTCGGATCTGGCGGAAGCATTTCAGGTGGAAAGAGGAGACATGGTGGAAGTGACGGCGGTAGCGGGAGCGGCCCAACTGGAATTGGAAGCCCAGGCGGAAGCGTCCGGAAGGCAGGGCGATGTGATTGCGCTGCGGAATCCGAGCAGTGGCAAGTTATTTCGCGCGCGCATCGAGGCCAAGGGACGTGCCATCGTGATGGTTGGAGCAACCGGCTTGCTAGCGAGGGCGCAATGAAGACGCGCCTCCTGCTCGTTGTGCTGCTGGAGATTTCAGCCTCGGCCGGCATATTCAGCAAGAAGAAAAAGCCGGAAGCTGACGGCGCTTCTCCGTTGAAGCAATACATCACCGAGGCAACCAAGAACAATAGCGCGTCGCAGGCCGCGCGCGCGCCGGGCGCCATCTGGTCGTCCACCGCGGTCTATACGAATTTAGGAATGGATCTCAAGGCTACCCGCGTGGACGATCTGGTTACCATTGTAGTTACTGAAAAGGCCTCAGCAGTCGCCACGGGCGATGTGAAGACCCAGCGCCAGTCCACCGCTCAGAGCGCCATCACGGCGGCCGGAGGCGTAACCAAAGCGACCGGCCCGTTGGCAAATCTCCTGAACACCAACTCCAATAACCAATTGCAAGGAACGGGCGCAACCAGCCGTGGAGCCGTCTTGACCGCCACCGTGAGCGCGCGAGTAGTGAACGTGCTGCCCAACGGCTACCTGGTGGTCGAAGGGATAAAACGTGTACAGGTTAATTCTGAAAACCAAGTGATTACGATTCGCGGAGTGGTGCGGCCGGTGGATCTGGACCCAACCAACGCCATCATCTCCGATCGCGTCGCGCAGATGGAACTGACGGTCAATGGCAAGGGCGTCATCGGAGACGCGATCCACAGGCCCTTCTTCCTCTACCGGCTGCTGCTCGGATTGTTGCCCTTCTAGCTATGTTCATGCGATCCAAACAACTTTGGGGGATGCTCCTGGCCGTACTGCCGGCACTGGCCGGGACGCGTGATGTACGGCTGAAGGAGCTCGTATCGCTGGAGGGAGTGCGGGATAACCAACTGGTCGGGTACGGCCTGGTGGTGGGGCTCTTCGGCACGGGTGACAAGCAACAGACTTTGTTCACCACTCAAAGTCTCGCGAATATACTGCAGCAGATGGGCGTAACCGTTCCGCCGGCGCAAATTCTCGTACGAAATACGGCCGCCGCCCTGGTGACGGCAACACTGCCGCCCTTTGCCCAGCCTGGAACGAGGATCGATGCCACGGTAGCAGCCATCGGCGATGCTACCAGCCTGCGGGGCGGCTTACTGGTAATGACCAGCTTGAAGGGCATTGACGGACAAGTGTACTCAGTCGCGCAAGGACCGGTGGTGACGGGCGGGTTCATTGTGGGCGGGGTGGGCAACACCCAGACCATAAATCACCCAACTGTCGGACGCATACCGGCCGGCGCTACCATCGAGCGTCTGGCGCCTTCAACGGCGCCATCTAATCAAGTGAAGCTGCAACTTCATAGTGAGGATTTCACCACGGCCGTCAGAATCGCCGAGGCCGTGAATCACCACTTCAATATCTCGCCATCGATCGCGCACGCCGACAACTCCGCCTTGGTGAGTATTGCGGTTCCCCCCAACTTCTCCTCGCGCACCGCGGAATTTGTCGCCGAACTGGAGAGCCTGACCGTCGAAACGGACCGGCCCGCCAAAGTCGTCATCAATGAGCGGACGGGAACCATCGTAATGGGCAAAGAGGTTCGCGTCTCACCGGTCGCTATCATGCATGGCAATCTTAGCGTGGAAATTCAGACCGAATTTAATGTTTCGCAGCCAAATCCCTTGGCGGCGGGTTCCACGACGGTTGTCCCGCAAGTCAATGTCGGAGTCAAGGAAGAGAAGGCTCGCAACGTGGTCCTCAAGCAAGGCGCCACGGTGGAGGAACTGGTTCGGGCGCTCTCATCCATCGGGTCCACGCCGCGGGATGTCATCGCGATCCTGCAAGCGCTGCGCAGCGCGGGGGCGTTGGAAGCGGAAATACAGGTGATTTAGATGTCCACGTGGCGCAGGTCTCCGGCCTGCGTAGACTTTCTTGAAGATTCGCACGGGTGCGTGCGCCACAGCTCCGAGGCCAAATGAATATTGATCCTACTTCTTCAGTTTCCGCCCTCCTTCAACGGACGGCAGCCACTAGCAACCGACCCGGCTCTCCCAACCTATCCAACGTCGCCGACGCGGCCAAGCAGTTCGAGGCCCTGATGCTCGGCCAGATTTTGAAAGCCTCGCACGAATCATCCGATGGCGGCTGGCTCGGAACCGGCGACGATCAGGCTGGTTCGCTGGCCGTTGAAATGGCCGAGCAACAGTTTGCCCAGGCGATGAGCGCGAAGGGCGGATTAGGAATCGCGAAGCTGGTAACCGCGGGGCTCGAGCGCGGGGCGGCTAAAGCTGCCAAGTCCGGCTCTCCAGCCTCAAACCAGGCGACGCCGACGAATACGGATTCGCAGCAGTAACCGGGTCCGCCGCGTGGGTGATTTCCTGGTTGCTCCCACCCGCCTCGGTAGCGCTGGATTTTTCGATCGCTCCGGACCAGCCCTCCAGCAGCGTGGTGAGCAGCCGCACTGCCTCTTCGAGCAGCCTCTCGGATTGCTCGGCGTGCGCGCGAATCAACTGGTGCTGGATATAGCCATACAGCTCGGCCAGCGTGTTGGAGTACTGTTCCTCGACATCGCGACGCAGCGATACCCGCAGTTCCGCCAGGATCTCGATGGCTTTGTTTATGGCTTGACCTCGCGCCAGAATGTCGCCGGAGTGAAGCGCCCGGATAGCCTCGTGCACCGATTGCACGGCTCCTTCGTACAGCAGGCGCACCAGTTCCATCGGCGACGCGGTGGCGATCCGAATCGCAAGATATTCTTTTTGGCGGGTCGACGGAGTCATGTTCCGCATTCCCTATCGATGAACTTTAGAACTTTTAGAGGAAATCTTAGTGGCATCCCCGCATTTGGGGGGAACCAGCCAGCCCCTATAAGAAAAGTTACTGAAGTATCAAGTGTTACCCCCGAACCACCGATTTCTAGTCTTAAGGTAAAACACAAGGTGGACGACTACTGTTCGGTGGTGAGTTGTAGTGTGGGGAGAGTACTGTGGATATCCAGCGATGCGCCGGCGCTAGGTACCGTTCGAGATCGGGAAGGCCGCGATAAATTTCAACCGCTTTTGGCGGAAGGTCTCGCTTCCGCTCTGGAGATTTTGCGGGAGAATCCGGTGCAGGCGATCCTGATTCACCTGCCCCTCGGAAATTGTTCGGCCGAGGAGCTGTTGACCGAGCTTCGCAATGCCGCCGGACAGGTTCCAGTGGTGGTGTACGAGCCGAATGGGCTTGTAACCCGGAGCGCCGCGCTGACACTTCTGGGCGCTTTTCAGTACATTTCTCAGCCCGTACCACTCGAAGAACTCTGCGAGGTGTTGTCGGCTGCGCTGCGCCATCGAAGCCCCCAGGCCACGGGCGTCACGAAGAATAGCGCCGCGGCTTGGACTAATCTGCTGGTCGGTTCAAGCGCGCCCATGCGTGAAGTGATCGAAGTGATCGGCCTGGTGGGACAACGCCGATCCACGATCCTGATTACCGGAGAAACGGGAACCGGCAAGGAAGTGGCCGCGCGCGCCATCCACCAGGCGAGCAACCGCTCGGGGTCGAAAATGGTGGCCATCAACTGCGCCGCCCTACCGGATCATCTGCTGGAGGCGGAACTCTTCGGGCACACCAAGGGAGCGTTCACGGGAGCGGTGAATGCACGAGTCGGACTGTTCGAACAGGCCCACCGCGGGACGATTTTCCTGGACGAAATCGGGGAGATGCCCCTGCAACTGCAAACCAAGATTCTGCGCGTTTTGCAGGAGCGCGAGGTGCAACGCATCGGCAGTTCGGAGCCGATTCCGGTGGATGTGCGAGTGATAGCGGCATCGAACCAGAGCCTGGTCAGAGCGGTCGCCCAACGCCGCTTCCGCGAGGATCTGTATTACCGGTTGAACGTGGTGGCGCTGAAGATGCCGCCTCTCCGCGAAAGGATTTCGGACATTCCCGAGCTGGTTCAGCATTTTCTCGAAAAAGTCGCCCAGCAGGAATCCGCGGCTCCCAAGCGAATCGATCCCTCGGCTCTGGAGGTGCTGATGCGCTACGGCTGGCCGGGCAACGTACGGCAGCTCGAACATGCGCTCGAATCGGCGGTGGCATTGAGCGGCCCCCGGACCACTCTCTATCCGAAAGATTTCGATCTCCCCATGGACATGCTGGCGGCCGAGCTGGATCCTTTGGCCCTGTTGGACGTGCCCGAGTCGGGCATCAACTTCGAGGAACTCATGATGGGGATCGAGCGGCGGCTGTTGGAGCGGGCGTTGCAGAAATCCGGCGGCAACAAAGCGCGGGCGGCCAGCATGTTGAACATGAAACGCACCACCTTGATCTCGAAGTTCAAGTCGCTCGAAGCGTGCGTGTAGCTTTAATATGGCTCAGGCGCAAGCAATGACGGCCACCCCGGCGCAATCCCCGGCGCTGGCTGCGACGCGTTTATCCAACTTGGGTGAACTCGGCGTACCGATCGCTGTACTGATGATCGTTATCGCGCTCATCACGCCCTTGCCCAGCTTCATGCTGGACTTCCTGATCGTGATGGACCTGATGATGTCGGTCATCGTGATGATGGTGGCGATGTACATCGGCCGTCCCGTGGAGTTCAGCGTCTTTCCCACCGTCTTACTGCTGCTGACGCTGTTCCGCCTGGCGCTGAACGTATCCTCCGCGCGCCTGATACTGCTCAACGGCAATACCGGGACATCCGCGGCCGGACGGGTGATCGAGGCTTTTGGCAGCTTTGTGGTGGGCGGTAACTACATCATCGGCGCGGTGATCTTCTGCGTGCTGATCGCCATCCAGTATGTCGTCATCAACCACGGCTCGGTTCGTATTTCAGAAGTAACCGCGCGCTTCACCCTGGATGCCATGCCGGGCAAGCAAATGTCGATCGATGCCGACCTGAACGGCGGGCTGATCGATGAAACCGAAGCGCGGCGTCGGCGCAGGGAACTGAGTGGCGAAGCCGAATTCTACGGCGCTATGGACGGAGCCTCGCGTTTTACGCAGCGCGACGCCATTGCCAGCATCATCATCACCGGCGTTAATATCATCGCCGGCTTTCTGATCGGCGTTCTGCAGCACCACATGGACTTGGGACATGCTCTGCAGACGTACACCGTGCTCACCATCGGGGACGGACTGGTAACCGTAATCCCGGCGCTGATGATTTCCATCTCGGGAGGCTTGATTGTCACCCGCGCCAGCTCCGACAATCGCCTGGGAGCGCTGGTTCATAGCCAGGTGTTTGGGAAGCCGGAGCCGTTGTTACTCGCCAGTGGAGTGCTGGTAGCGCTGGCGCTGATGCCCGGCCTGCCCACCATCCCGTTCCTGGCGCTGGGCGGTGGACTGGGCGCAATATCCTGGCAAAAGCGGCGAAAACGTGACGCCGGTGTCGCACTTTCGACGGATACGGCCGGCAAACCGGTCAAGGAAAATGTGGAGGCTCTGCTGCAGGTAGATCCGCTCACCGTCGAAGTCGGGCTGGGCCTGGTGCGGCTGGTGGACGGCGGCGCCAACTCACCTCTGTTGCAGCGCATCGCGGGAATCCGGAAGAACCTGGCCACGCAGTTGGGCTACTATCTGCCGCCCGTGAAGGTCAACGACAATTTAGCGCTGCGATCGCGCGAATACTCGATCGTGCTGAAGGGCGTCGAGATCGCGCGCTATGAACTACCGGCCGGCCAGGAGCTGGCCATACCCTCCGGGGCAATGGACGGCAAGGTCGAAGGCCAGCCCACTAAAGATCCGGCTTTCGGTTTGGCCGCGCTGTGGATTCCCAATGAGCGGGCGAGTTTCGCGCGCTCTCGCGGCTATACCGTGGTGGATGATGTCAGCGTTCTGGGCACTCATCTTTCGGAAGTGGTCCGGCGTCACGCCTACGAGCTGTTTACCAGGCAGGACACCAAAAGCTTCTGCGATCGCGTGGCGCAGGGCAATCCCAAGGTGGTTGAGGAGCTGGTTCCCAAGCTGCTTTCGCTCGCCGTGGTGCAGCGTGTCCTTCAGAATCTGCTGCGGGAACGAGTTCCGATCCGCGACTCTGTGACCATCCTGGAGGCGCTCAGCGAAGCCGCGCAGATGAGTAAGAACCCGGTGTTGCTGACCGAGTATGTGCGCCAGGCCATCCGCAGAGTGATCGTGAAATCGCACGCCAATCCACAGGGAGAGTTAGCGGCGTACCTGGTGGAGCCGTCGGCCGAACAGACGGTGGAATCGGCGGTCGAGCATAGCGAACATAACAGCGTGCTGAGTCTAGCGCCGCAGGCGGCGCGCGAATTTGTCGGCCGTCTCACCCGCAAGCTGGAACGGCCGGATTCCTCGGCGATCGTCCTGACCAATCCGGCCGTACGTTACTTCGTCAAGCAGTTGCTTGAGACGTCCTTTCCCGAGGTCGCGGTCCTCTCGCATAACGAGGTGCCGCCGGAAGTAAAAGTGAAATCGTTGGGGTGGATCGGATGAGAGGGCAATGGAACAAGGAGCAGCTTCCATGAAGATCAAATCGTATTACGCCAGCTCCGTGGAGCAGGCGATCCAAAAGGCCCGCCAGGAGCTTGGGACGGAGGCCATGTTGATCACTTCCAGACGGGCCGCGATCGAAGCCCGGCATCTGGGAGCGTATGAAGTGGTGTTCGGCGCGCCGGATTCCGAAGAGGCCGCTCACGCCAATGTCCCCCCCCGCCCGCCGTCCAAAGATCTCAGCGCCGAACTACAGGTGCTCCGCGCGCAATTAGAAGACATCAAGCGCGTTTTGCAACTGAATAATGCACGCGCGCAGGGCTCCGATCCGGATATCGATGAACTGTACCGCGAACTCCACCTGGCCGACCTGGACAGCAGGCTGGCGCGGCAAATTACCGATCAGGTGGCGACCCTGTGGCAGGCCCTTCCCGCGGCGCAGCGATCGGCGGCCGGAATGGATCTGCTGCACGGCTTTGCCGAAGAGTCGATTCGTAAGCAACTGCGGATTGCGGCTCCCGCCGAAAGCAAGGAACAGGAGAGCAACCGGATTTTAGTTTTCACCGGACCTCCCGGAGCCGGCAAGACCACTACACTCACCAAGATCGCGATTCAGGAATTTCTCGCCCGCCGCGTTTCAGTGCGCATCATTTCAATGGATCCTTATCGCGTGGCCTCGCACGAGAAGCTGCGCAACTTCGCCGGAATTCTGGGTACCGGCTTTACGGCCGCGAGCACCATGCGGGAATTTGTCGAAGCGGTTGAAGAGTTTCGCGGCAAGAACGTCCTGCTGATCGACACGCCCGGCTATAGCGGCAACGATTTCGAAGGAGCGCGGGACGTGAGCGGGTTCCTGGCGAAGCTCAATCATAAGGAAGTCCACTTGGTCCTGCCCGCCTCGATGAAGAGCGCCGATCTGGGCCGCGTGGTTCGCCGCTTCGAAGAGTTCAAGCCGGACTGCCTGCTGTTCACCAAACTCGATGAAACCGAGTCGTTCGGTGCGATTATTTCCACTGCCATTCAGGCCGCCAAGCCGCTCTCGTTCTTCGCCAATGGCCAAAGTATCCCGGAGGATCTGGAAGCGGCCAACCTGGAGACACTGCTGGAACCCTTGTTTACGCGCGAGCGGGCGGGCGCGATTTCCGCCGCCTAAAAAATGCTGAAGAAATGGTCCAACGGCTCAGATCGGCAGGTCGGGGACCTGCCCCACAGTTAAAGCAATCATGAACGCGACCCTTTACGCACAAGTTTCGGCGACCGATGAGCGAGAGCGCTTGATCCTCGAGCATTTGCCGAACGTGCGTTGGATCGCCATCCGCATTCATGAAAAGCTGGGCGGATCGGTAACTCTGGAAGATCTCATTTCGGCGGGCGTCATCGGCCTTATCAATGCCGTGGACAGCTTCGATCCGGGTTTCAATGCCAAGCTCAAGACCTATGCCGAGCATAAAATTCGCGGCGCGATTCTGGACAGCATTCGCGGACTGGACGGCATTCCCCCGCACAAGCGAAAACGGATGAAGCAGATGGAAGCCGCCATCACGGTTGTCGAGCAGCGCCTGCAGCGCGCTCCCACCGAGGAGGAGATTGCCGCCGAGCTGCAGATTCCGCTGGCCGAATATCAGAATAGTCTGGCTGAGCTGCGCAGCATCAGTCTGGGAAGTCTGGACGAAGTCTCCGAAGGCAGTTCGGAAAGCAAGCTTCTGCGCTATGTGCCGCAGGATGAGGAGAACCAGCCGGCCCGCATTCTGGAGCGCGCCGAGCTGCAGAAACTCCTGGCTGAAGGTGTCGAAAAGATGCCTAAGCTGGAACGGACCATCCTCACTCTCTATTACAAGGAAGAGCAGAACCTCCAGGACATCGCCGAGATTTTGGGAATTCACACTACCCGCGTTTGCCAATTGAAATCGCAGGCGGTGCTACGCCTGCGCGCCTACATGACCAAGAAATGGCCGAGCAGCCGAGGAATCCTCTAATGAGCGAATCAAATGAAGGCATAGAACAAATCGAGAATATCGAATCGGCACAGCCTGAGACTGGGACCGGGACTTCCGGAACCAGCGCGAACTCACCGGCTTCGACGGTGTCTCAGGCGGGGCCTTTGCTGCTGGGTGTAAAGCTCCCGATCCGCGTGCTGCTCGGGCGGACGCAGCTTTGTTTGCGCGACGTGGCCCAACTTGGCAACGGTTCCGTAGTGGAACTCGACTGTTCGCCCAACGACCCGGTGGAAGTGATCGTCAACGATAAGGTGATCGCCCACGGCGAGGTGGTGGTGGTCGGCGGGAATTACGGTGTCCGAATCACGCGAATTGCCGGCGCGGCGGACAAACCGGATCTGGAGGGGCACAGCGAACTGCTCAATTTCTCAGAAAAGCTGAGGGGATGAAGATGCAACTGGCTATAAAATTACTCCCGTATATTGCTATAGCGATTAGCCTTATCGTATTTCTTGGTTTGTTTGCGGGGCTCAGCCGCACAGTCGAGAAGTTGCGCACTCGGATGGGTAAGTTCGAGGCCCAGATGCTGCAGGCGGCCGAGATTAGCGCCGGCATCAGCGGGTTGAAAAGCCGGATCGAAGAACTGGAGTCGGGAGTGGCGGCCGGCGAAATTCCAACTGGAAAGCCCGCTAGCCTGAGTGGTACAGTACGCAGTAAAGTATTGAAAATGCATCGTTTAGGACAGCCGATCGAGAGGATAGCCGACAATCTACGGGTTCCAAAGGGTGAGGTGGACCTACTAGTCAAGGTCCATCAGATCGTGATGCGGCCATATCAACAAGTGAATGCCGGGGCGGAAGGGCCCGAGGCGAGCTAAAAAAACCTTCAATTTTGCGAAAGGAACTTCGATAGAGGATTTGGCAGAGGTGAGGCGATGATTGTCAAAAACGGAGAAAATCCCGACCTTTCAGGCGTAAACCTGGAACGGACGCAACAATCGCGCGAAGTCAGCAACGCTGCAACCCCGGAAGCTCCGGCCAGTAGCGTGGCACCGAAAGCACCCACCCCGGTCAACGACCAGATTGCTCTGTCGCTAGCTACAAACCTGGTGCAGCAGGCGTCCAACGCCGGCCAGCAAGCCAGGTTAGAGCGCATCTTACAGCTGAAAACGGCGATCGTGAAAGAACAGTATCGTTACGACCCGTTGGCGGTAGGTCATGCGCTGATAGAAGCGGGCCTCTTAGGAGACTAAGGCGCGCCTGTTAGGAGAGTAAGTCGGGTCAGTTGAGCAAAAGCATGGGGGATGGAACCGCTTACGGTGATGCTCGGGAGTGTATTCGCGCGGCCAAGGCGCACATGCGCGAGGTCCGCGGCCTGCTGTCGAAGCCTTCCACCGAGAGCGCCGAACACTCTGCCGCCTTGCTGCGCGACATTGAGGTCCAGTTGGGCTGCGCCGCCGCGATTCTGAAAAAAAGCGGTACTCGGCTCGATCTGGAAATGCGATCCGAGGTCGAAGATCTCCAGGGTCAAGTCGCCGTGCTGGCCCAATTCTTTGCTGAAGCCGACCAACTGCTCTCCAACTGGCTGCGGGTTATTCGAACCAAGCGCGCGGGCTACACCGAACAGGGACAGGCCGCTCCGCTGGTTCTGGTAAACAGGCTGACCGTGGAAGGATAACGCAGCATGGGCAATCTCTTTTCAGCTCTCGGCACAGCAGGCGAATCGCTCAAGGCACTCGAAACCGGGCTGACCGTCACGCAGAACAACGTCACCAACGCCAACACTCCCGGCTACGCCGATCAGGTTCCGGTTTTCGATTCATTGAGCTTTCAACCCCAGAGCGGCCTGCTCGGCGGGGTTCGGGAACAGACGCAAGATACCACCAACCAATTCGCGGAAACGGCGGTTCAGCAGCAAACGTCGCTGCTCGGCCAGTATCAGCAGCTTCAGACCTCGCTCGCTCCGCTGCAGAATGTCTTTGATGTTTCAGCCAACAGCCCGATTCCCTCGGCTCTGAATCAATTGTTTCAAAGCTTCTCCGATTGGAGCGCGAGTCCAGCCGACCCCACGGCTCAAAACGCGGTCCTGAGCGCGGCATCGCAGGTGTCGGCCGCTTTCCAGCAGTCCGCCAATCAGCTCGATTCCATCCGCTCGGCAACCGATGGCAATATCCAATCCACGGTCACCCAGATCAACCAGGATGCGGCGCTCATACAGGGCTACAACGCCACCATTGGGAAAGCAGCGACGCCCGATGCCGGCGTCGAGGCTCAGTTGACCAGCACTATCGAAAACCTGTCGAGCCTCGCCAATGTGCAGGTGATACGCGGCAACGACAATACCGTGACAGTCCTACTGGGCGGCCAGACTCCGCTGGTGATCGGCAATCAAGTGAACGCGTTGCAGGTCCAGCCGGAGAATACCACTGGCGCTCTGAATCCTAGCGGGGCGCCCAACACGGAAATTCTGGATAGCAGCGGGAATAATGTGACGTCGCAGGTCACATCCGGCAGTTTGGCCGCGCTATTGTCCGTGCGGAACAGCTTGCTTCCATCACTGGCCGGCGGAGCGGACCAGACCGGCGAGCTGAACGTGCTGGCCAAAAGCATCGCGGACGCCGTCAACAGTCTGCAGACGCGGGGCTCGACTACATCGACTCCGCCTTATCAGGCCGGCGCTCCGCTGTTCACCTACGACGTAACTTCGCCGACCGATTCGGCCTCGACTCTGGCGGTGAATTCCTCGATTACGGGCACTCAACTGGCGCCCGTTGAAACCGGGCCTCCCTTGGTCTCCAATGGCAATGCCCTCAATCTGGCGAACCTTGCGTCCTCTAGCCAGATCAACGGGCAAAATTTTACGCAATACTTCGGCTCCATGGTCGCGACTGTCGGAAACGCGGCCGCCGCGGCGAACACGCAGGCCACCGCTCAGCAGAGCATGCTGACTCAAGCTCAGAGCCTTCGCCAGCAACTTTCCGGAGTTTCCCTGGACGAGGAGGCCATCCGTTTAGTGCAGCTACAGCGCTCGTATCAGGCGTCCAGCCGGATCGTCAGTGTGATAGACCAGTTGGCCCAAACCCTGATGGACATCCAATAAGAATTATGGAGCGGCAATCATGATTAACGGCTTAAATGCGTCCGGCAACCAATTCCTGGCGTCAATGGAGACCTTGCAGAACCAAATGAACACCGCCGAGGCTGATTTATCGAGCGGGCTGCGCGTGAACAAAGCCTCCGACGCGCCGCAGTCGGTGGGAGATATCTTCCAGGCACGCGCCGATCTGGGGAACGCAACGCAAGTGAACCAAAACCTCACCATCGTACAAACGCAAGCCCAGGCTGCCGACTCAGCGCTGCAATCCGCCGTACAACTGATGGAGAATGCCGCTAGCCTAGGAGTGCAGGGCAGCAGTAGCCTGGGTACGGCCAACCCCAGCCAGCAAGCCACGCTCGCCACCCAGGTCCAAGGCCTGATATCGCAGATGGTTTCCATCAGCCGGACCGCCGTGGACGGCGTGTATATTTTCAGCGGAGACCAAAGCGGGTCACCGGCCTACCAAGTGGATCCGTCCAGCCCCAATGGTGTGGATCGGCTGATCACGACGCAGTCCGCCACAGCTGAAGCTTCCGATCCCACCGGCATAACGTTTCAGGTCGCTAAGACGGCCCAGGACTTATTCGATAATCGCAATTCGACCGACAATTTCACTCCTCAAAATGTCTTTGCGTCGCTGCAGAACCTGCAGAACGCGCTGCAAGGTGGGAATAGCGCAACCATCGCACAGGCCGTCGATGGGGTCAACACGGCCGCCGCATACCTGAACCAACAGCTCGGGTTTTATGGCGAGGCGGAGAACCGAATCTCGTCCGCGATTTCGCTCGCCCAGAAGTTCCAGGTGCAGGCGCAGACGCAGTTGAGCAATCTCCAGGACACCAACGTGCCGGCCGCGGCGCTGCAGCTGACGCAGACGACCACGGCGATGAATGCGGCGATGTCGGCCGAAGCCAAGCAGCCGACCACTACCTTGTTCGACTACCTGCCGCAATTTTAGACCGTGCGTAAGCGGACGCCTCGTCCGGCCACGGCATCAAAATAAGCCGACGAGGGCGTTAATCGCGGTCCGGGGGGAACCGCCCCCCACAGAATCAGAGGGCGAGCCACTGGGCCAGATCGGCGGCCGGGCACTTGATACCAACGTAAAAGGAACCAAAGAGCGCATACACGGCGCTGACTTCATCAAAGCGCATCTCGTAGATGAGCTTCTTGAATACCAGCGGATCGTCGGCGAACAGATCGACTCCCCATTCCCAATCGTCGAATCCGATGGAACCGGAAATGATCTGCTTCACCTCGCCGGCGTAGCGGCGTCCGATCATTCCATGGTCATGCATCTGGCGCTTGCGCTCGGCCATGGGCAGGCTGTACCAGTTCTTCTCTTCGCCGCGTTTGCGGTCCATGGGGTAAAAGCAGATGTACTTGTGGGGCGGCATGTCCGGATACAGGCGTGGATGCATAGCCTCGCGCTGGCGAGCCAACACCTCTTCGATCTCGACTTTCCATTCCGGCGAGAAGGGCGCGATCCCACGGGCGGCCAGCGCATTGTAGGTCTGCAAGCTCGAATCGTACAGTCCCAGCTCCACCACCGACAGATAAGATGTGGCGGGTTCCAGGAAATCGGACAGCCGAAGCTGCGCGATCTGGCGCTCCACCTGGTTCAACTCGTCGAAGGAGCGGCGAAAGTGGACCAGGATCAAGTCGCCTTTGTGCCCGAGCAGGGAAAACGCCGCGCTCTGGCCGCCCACATTTTTCTCCATTCCTTGGAGAACGGTGGCGGCTTCCCTGGCGATTTCGGAGCGTTCCGCGGCGGGGAGCGCCTTCCACGCCGTCCAGCGCATCCGCATCATCTGATGCAGCACGCTGGCGCCTTCGATGGTAAGCGGAACAGGTGGCAGCGACTCGAGCGCGGCTTCCGGAGGGACCTGGGTGGTTCCTGTCATATATGGAATTCCATTGTTATTTTACTGCGAACTTTCACCGCCGGCGGGCACTGCTAGTGTATGAAGACAATTCTCTCCAGTTTCCTTGCATTCGCATTACTGCTGGGCATAGCCCCGGCCGGATTCGCCGCCACGAAAAAAAGTTCCAACACCAAGGGCTCGCGTGGCAAGAATCGCAGCGGTACGCAACGCAATGCGGGCCGTAAGAAAACCAACATACCGAAGAACCCCAACTGACGGGGCGCAGTTACAGTTGGACAGCTAGTCGCTTTTTTCGACCACGGCGGCGTATCCTGCCCGAAGAACTTGGTTTGTTTGTCCAGATCGGCGTCCGCAAGCTTCGTGACCGCCTGGCGAATATGCGTGAATGACGTCTTCACTAACCTTCGTTTTATCGGCGGGAGCTTCTCCATGGCGGGGCTGATACCAGCGGGCGGCTTGGCGCCGATGAAACTCGGAAAGAAGTAATTCGCGAAGGCGATGTGCAGGAAGACTTCCTTCACGGAACGGGCGCCTTCCTCGGCCCGCGAGTTAGATTTCTCTTCCGGCATGCTGCTCGCGCAACGCGTCGCGAAAACCGTTGTCTCATTGTTCTGTTGTGCTACCTGCAGTAGACTCGCGTTATGTTCTCCTCGCGGCTTAACTGGAGTATTCCGGCGAACCCGCTATCCAGGTTGCTGGCCCAGAAGCGTGCCGCGGGCGCCGTAATTCTCGATCTCACCGAGTCGAATCCAACCAGTGCAGGTCTTACTTACCCGGCACACGAAATCCTCCACGCGCTGGCCGATCCGCGATCGCTCTGTTATGAACCAGCGCCGGCAGGAATACTCGCGGCCCGGTCGGCCGTTTCCGAATACTATGGCGGACGGGTGGATGCAGGGCGTATTCTCCTCACCGCCAGCACGAGCGAAGCCTACGCGCTCCTGTTCAAGCTGCTGGCCGACCCCGGCGACGAAGTACTGGTGCCCCGACCATCCTATCCGCTGTTCGATTTCCTGGCCGCGCTGGAGTCGGTCCAGGTGGTCGAATACCCGCTCGTTTATCACGGGAGTTGGGCGGTCGATTTCGATGCCCTCGCCCGGCAAATCACGCCCCGCACTCGCGCCATCGTGGTGGTGAATCCCAACAATCCAACGGGTTCATATCTCAAGGATTCGGAACTGAATGAGCTGACCGCCCTGTGCGGCCGTCACGATCTGGCGATTCTTTCGGACGAGGTTTTCTGCGACTATGCGCTGGTCGACGACGCGCGGCGTGTGGCATCGCTTGTGAATGTGAATGATGCGCTGACCTTTTCGCTGAGCGGGCTGTCCAAATTAGTTGGCCTGCCGCAGCTCAAACTGGGCTGGATCGTTGCCAGCGGAAAGATGCAAGCTCGCCAGGCCGCGCTCGAACGCCTGGAGCTGATCGCCGACACCTACCTTTCGGTCGGGACCCCAGTCCAGTGGGCGGCCTCTGCGCTGCTAGCTCTGCGCGAAAGCATGCAGGCTCAGATTCTGGAACGTGTGCGCGCGAACCTCGGCTATCTCAAAAGCCAAATTGGTCCTGAGTCGCCCTGGCGGGTGCTCGAGCCCGAGGGTGGCTGGTATGCAGTGATCCAGGCGCCTCGCATCCACACCGAGGAAGACTGGGTGCTCACTCTACTCGGCGAAGATGACGTGCTGGTTCAACCCGGTTTCTTTTTCGATTTCGAGAGCGAAGCGTTTCTGGTGGCGAGCCTCCTTACTCCGCGGGAAATTTTTCAAGAGGGCATCCGCCGCATCCTGGCCCGCGCCTCGTGACTAGTTGCCGAGACTTTTCGCGGTCGTCATTTCCGAAATGACTTGGAGAACCGCTCATATTGTTGCTCGGCCATCACCCGCAGTGGATTGTCGCTGGTGTAGGTGCGGCGGTAGATATGGAGGGCCTGCCGATAGTGAGCGGCCGCCTCGGAACTACGCCGTTGCGCCTCGCTGATCCGCGCCGCGGTCAGGTACGCCCGGGCCAGTTCGGCGTGCGAATCACTCAGAACCGCTCGCTCTTTCGCCAGGGCATGCTCAATCAGCGACTGCGCCTCTTTGTAATTCCGCTCGCCCAGGTAGGCCTCGGCCAACCCAACTTGAGCGAAGGCCACGTTGACATGGTCCTGTCCCAGAAAATTTTGATAGAGGGAGATGCTTCGAAGAATATTCTGTTTGGCGATCGCGTATTTCCCTTCAGAGACGGCAATCAGTCCCAGTTCCTGCAGCGCGTGGGCAAGACACGGATCATTGTACTTCTCGTAAATACCGGCGGCCTTCCTGAGCAACGGTTCGGCGCGGGCGTCGTCGCCCTCGGTGCGATATAGCAGCGCCAGCGCCAATAAGCTGTCGGCCGTTTCGGAACGATCCTCCCCAAGCGTGCGGCTCAAATCCAGAGCTTCCTTCAACAGCGGCTCCGCCTGCCGGTATTGCCCTCTCGCGACGATAATGAAAGCTTCGTCCCTGAGCGCGAGCGGAAGAAGTTGTGGCCCGGCGGTGGCGTTCTGGCGAGCGGCTTCGATCATCTGCTTCAAGATGGGTTCAGCTTCCGTTAACCGCCCCTCGGTTTCATAAATCTCGGCCAAGTGCCGGCTGGCGGCCAGGGTGAAGGGATCGAGTTCCCCACTGGTCTGGCGGCTCAGTTCGATGACTTGGCGCGCCAGCTCTTCGGCTTCTTTCCAGCGCTCTTTCACGAAGTAGAGCTGAGCGAGTGCGTCGAGTGTGAAGCAGAGCAGCTTGCGTCCCGCCTCCCCATTCGCCTCGCGGATGCTCTTGGCTTCCAGATAAAGCGCTTCGGCGCGATCGAACTTCCCTTGGAACTCGTATGAATTCGCGAGCAAGTGCGCGGCGTGAGAACGGCGCAGATCGAGGGGTGGAAAAACCTGCGCGTCCTGAAGCGCGGCCGTCAGAGAATCGACCGCTTGGTCATAATGGCCGGCCGCAAAGGCCTTGGCGCCATCTTGAAAATCCTGATCCCACTTCGTTGTTTCCTGGGCCGCCAGCAGCGGCGCAAAGCAAACTACGAAGACACACCTCCGGCTGAGACCCCGGGCATGAGTCATATACTGCCTCCCAAGCTGTCAGGAATACGGTGACGATCTCGCGAGTGTTCAGACGAAATAAAGCGACATTAGTTAGCTAGGCGAGGTCAGCTGCGAAGCGCGGCGCGCGGCGACGTTTCGATCCGGCAAAATGCGCTAAGAAGCTTTGGCGGAGCCTGCATCACTCAGCCCCGTACTCCAGGGCGAGCCGATTCTGGCGTTGGCAATCTCCATCAGCTTGGAGCAACAACCGCTGAGCGAAATCGTGATGTCGCGCAGCGAAGTTCCATGGAAGCGGATACGAGGTGGTTGGTGGTGCTCCGGACACCGGACATCGCGCAACTTTTCCTCCGTTGCCCGCTTGAACCGTTCGACGCGAAGCTGGTCGAAGTCCGTCAACACCGACAACATTCTAGCATGGATTTGTTACAAACAAGAAACAAATGGATGTTGGAATGAAATCGGGAGAGCCGTCTAGCTTTTAAACAAGTTCAGATACTGCTCTTCGGCCGCTGCCGGGACGCCGGCCAGTTCCAGATTCTCGCGGACGTGCTCTGGTTTGCTCATGCCCACCAGCGCCACGGTGATTCCGGGAGTGGAGCGGGCGAACTGGATGGCGCACTGGGCGTCGTTTCGCGCGCCGGGAAGCTGCTCTGGAATCTGACTGGGTAAGTTACGCGCCAGCCGGGCCTGCAGCAGACTCGCGCTCGCCACCGCCGTGATCCCTAAACTTGCAGCTACGCTCAGCACGCTCTCGCCATCCACCTGATTGCCAAACGCCTCGGGCATGGCCAGGTTCACAGGCAACTGGATGAACCGGAAGTGATGACCGTCGCCTCCGGCTTCGCGCGCGATATCTGTTAACCGGCCGAGCGAAAGCGCTTGGGGCGATTGCGGCGCCTTGCGAAATCCTTCCCACGTGGCCGCTCCATAGAATTGAATCCCGCCTTGCTCGACAGCCTCTTCCAGAAAAATGAACGCCTGATGAATCCGCGAGTAGAATTCGTCCTGCCCGACGTAACTCAACTGGGTCTCCGGATTGTGCAGATAGAAGACGTCGATCGTTTCGATTCCCAGGTTTTGACGGCTTCGGCCCAACTGGTCGGCCAGAAACGCCGGCGCCATCGAATGCATTCCGCCCACCACGTCGCGAGCGGTGATGACGCCTTTCCCAAGCGCGTCGGGGACCAGATAACCCGCCTTGGTACAAATCACGACCTCGTCCCGCTGGGCGTGACCAGACTCCACCGCTTGCCGCAATGCGGTTCCAATGGATCGCTCCGAGCGCTGGTTCCGGTAGTTGAGTGACGTGTCGATGAAATTTACGCCGCCCGAGAGCGCCGCCCCCACGGCTTCGGCATAGCCCCGGTCGGTGGCATCGTCCAGCTCGCCGAGATAGGTGCCGATGCCGAGGTTAGAAACGTTAAACGACTGTGCGTCCCGATAAAAACCCACGGCTTGGTGGGTGGGGAAACGCGCGGCGTAACGGACAGTGGTTGGGGTGGAAGCGCGACCTGGGAGCATCTCTTATGGTACTCGGAGCGGCTTAGGACCGCATCTCTGGGACCGAAACTTGCCAGCTAGGGCAAAGGGGGGCTTGACAAGACGCTCAGTCTGCTTAGAATGGGTTTAATCTGCCACTTTTTATGCAGCCCTGCAAGCATAGTCGTACCGAGATTCTGGCGAGGCGCGACGGCGTAGATTACGTACGCTGTTTGGATTGCGATCAGGTCTTTGAAGCCGAAGATCTGGAATCTGTCTCTGCCTACGAAGAGGACGACCAACCCGCCGCCTGAGCGAATCCGACCACGAAGAGGCTTGCCTCGGTGAAGGCGCATGCCGCGCTTTGGGGTGGTGGACTGCCTTGATTTGATCACGACCACAAAGATATGATCATGTGAAGATGCGTCCTGAAAGCCTCGTGTTCGCCATAGTCATTGGGGGCATGTTTATTGTCCTGGGCTTGGTTCCACCTCTGTTGGCTGGCCTCAGGGACGCAATACAAAACTTCTCCGATTTGCTTTTTTCCCAATACCCAATCAGCGCGCGGCATCGAACGGCCTACGAGAGCCTTCCGAGGCAGCCG
This sequence comes from Bryobacteraceae bacterium, assembly GCA_035484655.1. Taxonomy (GTDB): domain Bacteria; phylum Acidobacteriota; class Terriglobia; order Bryobacterales; family Bryobacteraceae; genus Palsa-89. The sequence continues at coordinate 39,401 of DATHOT010000264.1, forward strand.
TGGCTGGCGGCGCTGGGAGTGGTCGCGATCGTCTTGAGCCTGTTCGCGTACGTCTCAGGCTGACGCATCCACCGCCCCACAGAACCTGCGATCCTATAAATAATGGATCCGCTTCGCATTGTCGCCATCGGCGGAGGAACCGGGCTCTCGACGCTTCTCCACGGGCTGAAGCGCTACGCTCATCCCCAGCGGGAACTCGACATCACAGCGGTGGTCACTGTCACCGACGACGGGGGCAGTTCCGGCCGCCTGCGCCGCGAATTCGATGTTCTGCCGCCCGGTGACATCCGCAACTGCATGGTTGCTCTTTCCGAGGACGAAGCCCTGCTCTCGCGACTGTTCCAGTACCGTTTCACCGACGGCCGCGGCCTGAAGGGGCACAGCTTCGGTAACCTGTTCCTGACGGCGCTCACCAACCTCACCGGCGATTTCGCCCGCGCCGTGAAGCTATCGTCGGAAGTGCTGGCCAGCCTGGGCCGCATCTATCCTTCTACCGGCGCCAATGTGATGCTGGAGGCGGAGCTGGAAAATGGACGGATCATCGCGGGTGAAACCAGGATCAGCAAAAGCCGTTCGCGCATCAAACGGATTCGAATGCGTCCACGAGTCGCGAAGCCGCTGGCCGAAACGCTGGAGGCCATCGAGCAGGCGGATGTCATCACCTTCGGCCCGGGGTCGCTCTTCACCAGCGTAATTCCGAATGTGCTAGTGAAAGGAATTCCAGAAGCCATTCGCCGCAGCCACGCTCTGCGGGCCTACTTCGTCAATCTCATGTGGCAGCCTGGCGAGACCATCGGATTCCTGGCCTCCGATCACGTCGCCGCGATCAACCGGCACGCGGGATTCGATCTGTTCGACGTGGTAGTGGTGAACACGCGCTCGATCAGCGCCCGGCAGCGGAGAAAATACGCCGCCGAGCAGGCGCAGTCCGTGGTCAATGACGTTGACCGGCTGGCCGGCATGGGACTGCAGGTAGTTACCGCCGATCTGCTGGGCGAGGGCGAGATCGTACGCCACGATCCGCGGGCTACCGCCGATGTCGCGATGGAGCTGGCTCGAAGGGGCCGCGCCGAGCGCCGGAAGGTCCGCATTCTTGGACAAAAATAACTGCCATCTGTGAAAACAAGCCGAATGAAATCACCGATCAACATCGTGATCCTGGCCGCCGGCCTGGGCACGCGCATGAAATCCAAACGCGCCAAAGTGCTGCATCGCGCGGGTGGACTCACGCTCATCGAGCATGTGGTGAATGCAGCCAGCGGCATCACGACACCCGAGCACATCACGGTAGTGGTGGGATGCCAGGCCGAACAGGTAAAGGCCGCGCTGGCACAATCCGGAGTGCGGTTCGTCGAGCAAAAAGAACAGAAGGGCACCGGCCACGCGCTCATGATGTGCCGCGAAGCTTTGAGTACGCAAGGTGGCTTGGTCGTGGTCGCGTATGGCGACGGCCCGTTGCTTTCGCGCGTGACGCTGCAGGCATTGGTGGATCGCCAGGCGGCCGGCGATCGAGCCGCGACCCTGATTACCACGCGACTCGACGATCCCACCGGCTATGGCCGCATCATCCAGGGCAAGGATGGCGACGTGCAGTCCATCGTCGAGCAAAAAGCCGCTACGCCCCAGCAGCTCGCCATTCCGTTGATCAATTCCGGGATTTACTGCTTCCAAGCGGACCTTCTATGGAAGCATATCGCCGAAATCGGCACGGACAATCCCGCGGGGGAGTATTATCTGACGGACATCGTTGAGATTCTCAACCGCGCTGGACACAAGGTGGCCGCGCTGGAAATCCCGGACTCAGAAGAGCTGTTGGGAATCAACACTCGCGCCGAGCTGGCGGCGGTCGACAAGATTTTCCGTGATCGAAAAGTGCGGGCGCTCATGTCGGAAGGCGTGACCATCGAGAAACCAGAGACGGTCACCATCGACTGCGCGGTGCGAATCGGCGAGGACTCGATCGTGGGTCCTTTCGCGCAGATTCTGGGAAAAACTGAGATCGGCGAGGACTCCCGGATCGGGGCCTGCTCCATCGTCGAAAATTCGAAACTCGGCGATCGGGTGCAAGTGAACCCGTTCACTTCTATCGTCAATTCGCAAGTGGAAGCGGATGCGCAGATCGGTCCATTCGCGCGATTGAGGCCCGGCAACCGGGTTGGACCGGGTGCGCACATCGGCAACTTCGTCGAGTTGAAGAACACGCAATTTGGCGCCGGCGCGAAGGCCAATCATCTGGCTTACCTGGGCGACGCTGAAATCGGCGACAAGACGAACATCGGCGCCGGCACCATCACGTGCAACTACGACGGCGCGCAAAAGCATCGCACGCGGATCGGTAAAGAAGTTTTCGTCGGCAGCAATTCGACCTTGGTCGCGCCCATCGAAATCGGGGATGAAAGTTATATCGGCGCTGGATCGGTGATCACCGATGCGGTTCCGAAGGACGCGCTGGCGTTGGGTAGAGCGCGGCAGGTGGTGAAAGAAGGCTGGGCAGCCAAGAGGAAAAAGAAGAAGTGACTATTTCTTTTCTTGCGGTGGTTTCGACGTAGTCGTCCGCACCACAATCAAGCGCGCGATGTCGCCCGCATCATCAGTCACGAACCCAACCGTAACTTTTGCGCGCACGCGCAGCCGCCCTTCGATGCGGGTGTCGGATTTGATCAGGAAGGTGTGTTTCTCGGCCGGCTTACCAAGGATGCTTCGCGAAACGGTGATCTTGGTGGCTGACAATTCCACGACAGGTCCGGAAAATGTGTCGTCGTAGCTGGGCTCGCTCTTGGGGCTGTCTTTCTTCGATAAATCGGACTCCTGCGCATACACGAACCCTGTGAAAAGGCTCGCGCCGAGCATCAGGAGGATGGCCAGACGCCGCACACTTGAATGATAGAACAACCCGCTGAAATAGTTACTGGGACCGGATTAAACTTGCTTCATTCAGCTGGCAACGTGCGCGATTGGTCCAGTTACGGTCCGTGCACAGACCCGATCGATCACTTCCGTTCGAGCAGAACGAGGTCAGCATTCCCTTCGGCCTCTGCACAGTAGCCCAAACGCCCTCGATTGGGAGAAACGGACAACCCCGGCTTGATGGTCGAGGGCGCTGGAGCGATATCGACGGAATACCATCCTCTACAGGAGAAATTCCGCCAAAGGGGGGCAACATATTCATCCACAAGTTGCTCTTCCACGTTGCTAGCCGAATCCTGATCGAAAGTGCGCGCAAAGATCCCGCGTTTTGTGATTTTGGAATACAGACGGAGTTTGCGGCCCGGCGCGATTTATCGGAAACGATCCTTCTCCGTCGAATAAACGACGCTCCACCCCGCGTCCGGCTGAAATTTTGAAGACGGACCATTCGCCCGTCGTCATCTTCGAAATAAACAGACTCTGGCCATCGCCGGACCAGGACGGCGTACCGCTTTCGCTCGAGTCGTTCGGAACTTGTCGCGGAATTCCCCTCGCGACATCGAGCAGATAGACTTGCGACAATGCCGGGATTCGCGCATGGAAGGCGATAAGTTTGCCGTCGGCCGACCAGCGCGGAAATCCGGCGATGTGCGCCCGTAGATTCGTCAACTGCCGTTCGTTGCCTCCGTCGGCGTCGGCAAGCCAAACCTCACCGCTGCCGCTCCGATAGCTTCCTGCACGAAGCGGCGCTCGCGGAATTTTGTGGTTTACACGGCCAGTTGCAAGGACTATACATCGAAACGGGGGCGTGAGGCGTGTTACAGAACGAGGGTTACAGAACCAGAATCGGATGTACAAATCCGGCAGGCGGGCGAAGGTCCCGCATGGCGACAAAGGGTCAACGTTGTACCGATCTAGTCGTCGGTTTCCGTCAGCCGTTCGTAGAGGAGATCGTCCTCGGGCGCGCACGCCCCCGCCACCCAGATTTTTCTGCCTGGGCGTTTGGGTGCGGACCGGGATGTTTACGTACGAGGTGAATCACTTCGCGCACAGCTATAGCGCCAGGAGCGGAGCGCTGGCGAACAACGTCAACATCCGCGAGCAGATCACGCTCGATCCCAGCGGTAACGAATTAAGCGGCACTTTCACTATTGACATTCTCGACGCGGGGGGTACGCAGCAGGTGGATCAAGTCGCGGGAACTATTGCGGCGACGCGCGTCACGGTGGATCAGGCGACACCCAACCGTCCGTCCTCAACCGCGTGTGAATAGGGGCGAGTTCGTCCCCCTTTGGATTTTCAAGCGGTTCTCAGGGAACCGGGATTCGATAAATGTTGCGGTGCGCCGAGACCTGAAGATATGCGTACACCTGAGGGTCGGCGCTCATGAACGCGCGCTGCGCGATGGTTCCCACTCCGGGGATCGGAGGGGGGCCCGTGCGCCAGGTGATTCCTTCGGGCGGTATCGCGGGCAGCGGCTCACCAGACTTGAGAGGCACGCTGTAGACCTGTTGCTTGGATTCCGAATAGAGGCGGAGCTCCCTGCCGTCGCGCGACCAGCTCATGATCGACGGTATGATGCCTCGATCCTCCGCGCCACCCGATGCGCAGCCGGCGCACACCCGCACTGGAGCAGTCCCGTCGGACCTGTAGATTTTGATATCGGTGCCGGCGGTGGTCCACACGGCCAGCCATTTTCCATCCGGCGAAATGTCATAAAGGAACATCGCCTTTTCGGGAACCACGCGTTGCAGGCCGCTGCCGTCAGCGTTGATCTTCTGGAGATACATGCCGTCGTCCCCTCCGCCGGCGAAGTAGATTTCACCATCCGGCGCGAACAATGCGCGATTGCACTGCTGATTCGCCAACAGGCGCGCGGGCGAGCTTCCATCGGTGCTTCCGATCCACAAAGTCCGTCCGGAGTTGACCGCATTGATGAAGACGACCTGTTTTCCATCGGGCGAGATATCGTAGTTCTCCATCATAAGATCCGGCAGCAGGCACTGTTTTTTCCCGGTCTGAAGATCGACCGCCCACAGCTCGCCGCTGACGAACTGGCGATTCGCATTGGAGCGCTGCAAATAATAAAGCCTGGTGGTATCGCGTGAAAACGAGGGCAAATAGGCGTAGCCCTCAAAGGTGATCTGGCGTTCCCCCTTGGAATCGTGAATCCACAAGGTGCTCTGCCTCTCACCCACGGAGGTGACGAATGATTTTCCGTCGGGCGCGAATGAAACGCCGTGCTCTTCGGTTGCGCCCGAAGTCACCAATTCCGGCGTACCATCCGGGAAGCGCTGTCTCCAGGTATGGAATCCGTTTCCCGTGTCGGCGGAAAAATACATCCAATTTCCGTCGGGCGTCCAGCCTGCATAAGTACATTGAGCGGGGTCCGGGCCTACGCGGCGTCCAGGCGAGTTCCCGTTGAACGGTACCAGCCGGCAAGGCAGCCATTTGCCCGTGTCCATTTCGACGACGATCACCCAATCACCCTTGGGCGAAAGAAAAGATCGATGCGCCATCCCATCCACACTCGCGGGCAGGTATACGGTTCGTTGTTCAGAACGGCTCTCAGTTGCAGTGAAGATCCCCATGTGAAGACCTTCGCCGGTGCTGGCCGAATACATCACGTGATACGGCTTGGTGTTGCCGGTAGTCCAGGTCAAACCCTCGGTACCGGCCAGCAAACGGCTGGGCTCGCCGCCGAGCACGGGAACGGACCACGTCTCCCATTCACCGCGCGTGTAAGCGATTCGCGAACCGTCAGGGGAGAAACCGACGGGACCCATCTTTTCGCCGCCGTCGTGGGTGAGTTGCACCGGGTCGCCGCCGGGAAGCAGCTTCACATAAACGTCGCCGGCACCGGTGAACAAGCCCGCTCCTCGAATGAAGGCGAGCATGCGGCCATCGGGCGACAAGACAGGAGTCACCGCGGAATCGGTTAAGTTGGTGAGCGGGATGTACTCCAGCTTGCGAGGGGATGAACTTTTCCGCGAAGAGAACAGCAGCCCGCCAAGAGTCGCGACGGCAATCGCGGCAAGCCCGGCGGCGATCCATCGGCCGGGATGCCTCCGAGGCACAGCCGCCGCTGGACCGCTCGCGCGCTGGACGGCGCGCAGATCGGACACCAGCTCGCGCATTGACGGATAACGATCGGCCGGATTTTTTTCGAGAGCCCTGGTCACCAGCGCCCGCAACGGCTCGGGAATATCCTCATTCAACGGAGCGGGCTTGGCATGAATCACCTGTTGCAGCAATTCGAGATTGGTCGCGGCCCGGAACGGCCGTTGTCCGCCCAGCATTTCATACAAGACCACGCCGAACGAAAACATGTCGCTGCGCGCGTCGAGCGTCTGGCCGGAAGCCTGCTCGGGCGACATGTATGCGATGGTCCCGATGATCATTCCCTTGCGGGTCTGCTCTTCGGTGAGCGTCCGGGTCGCGGACCCAGTCGGACTATCCTCGAGTTTCGCCAACCCGAAATCAGCCAGTTTGGCGTAGCCGCTCGCGCTCACCAGGATGTTATCGGGCTTGATATCGCGGTGCAGAATTCCGGCTTGATGCGCGGCCGCCAGACCATCCGCGACGCCCGTCAACAATTGGGCGACATCCTCCCAATTCCGCGGTTGCCGTTGAGCCCACGCTTTGAGAGTGCCGCCGTCAACGAACTCCGTCACCAGATATTGCCGGCGGGCAAATTCACCCACGTCATAGACGCTGAGAATATGCGGATGATTGAGCGACGACGCCATCTGCGCTTCGCGCTGAAATCGCCGGCGAGCCGCCGCATCCGCGAGGTCGTCGGAGAGGAACTTGATAGCGACCGGGCGGTTGAGCCTGGTGTCGATAGCCCGAAACACAATGCCCATCCCGCCGGCGCCGAGAGCGGTCTCGACCCGGAACTGGCCAAGCTGTACGCCCGGACCTGGAAGCGGTGCGGCCGGCAGCTCCGGCTCACCTTCCCAAGCCGGGCGGTCGCGCAGGTTCGAGCGGGTGGGCTGCGCCAGCATGGCCTCGACTTCCCGACGGATCTCGGGACCCGCCTGGGACAGCAACACGGCGCGCTCATCTTCATTGAGGTCGATTGCCGCCAGATACAACTTCTCAATCTGCCGCCGCTGCTCCGGGGTCATGCTCCTGTATTATTGCGCGCACCCTGGTGGAAGCGAAAGCGGCCAAACGGCAGGGGGCAAGGGCCTAATGTGGGCTGCCACCGGCACGCTTTACGCACGAACAAGGCATCCGGTTTGGACACTCAAAGCGCATTGATAAGAAAAAAAGGCGAAGATCGCAGAGTCGTCCTGTCGACACATCGGTCTGCCAAGCGCTAGTCACTTGCCTGATAATAATGTACCCTTCAATATCAACCCATTGCGCGCCAGTGATTTACGAATGGCGCTTCAAGTGCTCGACTGCTGCCGACTGTGGGAATCGCGATTCGGCAACGAATGCGCATTGATTTCGAACCTGTTTCGAGCTGCCGGAGTGACGAACGAAACCGGTCACTCTTCCGGGCCCCATATTCAATGAATACCGCAAACGAATGCGAGCATCTAATTTTTTTGAAAAGGAAGGAGTGAAAATGATTCGGTCGTCGTTGTGCTGGCTCGCGATACTGAGCGCCGCTGCTCTGAACGTCAGAGCGCAAGAGAACACCCAACCTGCAACCGAGGACAAGCGGATCCTCTGGATATTCACGAATAACAAGACAACCGACGATTCGGAGAAACTTTCGAAACTCACGCCTGGCGGAAAATTCGCGATTGCCTGGGCAGATTCTACAGATCGAGCGATATTCACCCAAACTGCTTTTCTTTCTGGAATCGGCCAAGCGAGCGACTCCAATCCTTCCTTTGGGCAAGGCGTGGAAGGCTACGCCAAACGATTCGGTACCACCTACGCTGATTTCGCCATAGAAAACATGATGACGGAGGGAGTTTTCCCGACGCTGCTGCATCAGGACCCTCGCTACTTCCGCCGCGGCCAGGGCACTGGCCGGTCGAGAGTGGCTTACGCGATGAGCCGGCTTTTTATCACACGGGGCGACTCGGGAAGCAGTCAATTCAATTATTCAGAGATAATTGGCGCCGCGACGTCCGTGACCATCGCTAACGCCTACTACCCGGATGGGCGCACTGTCGGGAATAATGTTGGAAAGTACGCTGAGCAGCTTGGTTTTGATGCAGCTTCTAATGTCCTCAAGGAATTCTGGCCGGACTTGAAGCGTAAGCTGATGCGCCGGCACGGGCGGTCCTGAAGCTACTTTGGAGTTTCGGGTACGACGGGCCGCCTCGTACAAGACCCGATTAAACTTGGCCGTTACCACTCAGGGCATTAAGGAACCGAGTCCGCTGTTAGTCGAATAGAGCGAGAGGGACGTTCTTGTCGTACAGAGCCAGAATCGGTTGATACAAATGCGGCGGGCGCGCGACGGTCCGCCATGGCGGCTACTGTCAACTCGGAAGCGATCGCCGATCGCAAGCATGTTTGGGTACTTATCTGTGATCCCTCCTCCGAGCGGACTTCGGGACCAAGCGGGTTGATCGGCTGACGAATTCGCCATATCCGTTGCTCCCGTGCCGGTCGATGTGGACATCGGTCCGCCGCACGAGAGCTGTTCCAGGCCACGTGAACAGGCTATCGAAAACTCGCAACCCGTTTCAAATGGATCAACACCAAACAAGAGGCTGCGGACGTGGCTCTTCTCTTGTGGCAGGTTCGTCGAGGAATCATTCAACTCTGAGCCGGAAGTTCGCCTTACACTCATTCTTTCCAGAAAGGTGATAGAGATCGCTATGGCCCGAAATGTTGCGGATGTCTTATGGGAAATGCTTGTCAAGGCCGGAGTAAAACGGTGTTACGGCATCGTCGGCGACGCCTTAAATCCCGTGATCGACGCGCTGCGCCGAAACGGAAACGTCGACTTTGTGCATGTTCGAAATGAAGAATACGGCGTCTTCGCCGCCGTCGCAGATGCTTACTTCACGGGCGCACCCGTCGCCGTGTGCGGAACAGCGGGACCTGGCGTCGTCCATCTCTTCAACGGCCTGATGGATGCACGCAAGGAGCGCGCTCCAGTGATTGCGATCGCTGGCGACGTCGAATCCATGTTAATGGATACGTCTGCACTGGAGGAGATGAATCCCTATCAGTTCTTCCAAGCCGCGTCTCTTTACACGGCCAGGCTAGTCAATCCTGCTCAGGCACAGTCGGTCATCGGTACGGCCATACGCACTTCGATCATTGAGAAAGGCCCTACCGTCCTCTCGATCCCCGGGGATGTCGCGGCGGCGGAGGCCGTGGGCGAACCGGTGGATGTCAGCATCCCCACGGCGCCTGTGTTTCGCCCATCGGATTCCGACCTGAGCCGGCTCACAGACATGCTTAACGACGCCGGCACCGTCGCGATTTTTGGTGGCGATGGGTGCCGAGACGCGCGCGAAGAGGTAATAGAGCTGGCCGCGAGATTGAAGGCGCCGGTCGGATACGCATTGCGAGGAAAGCAGTGGCTGGAGCACGACAATCCCTACGCTGTAGGGCTCACGGGTTTACTGGGATATGGCGGCGCTTATGGAGCGATCAACCATGCCGATCTCCTTCTGATGCTCGGGACCGATTTTCCGTTTTCCGAATTCCTTCCAGGAGCGCAAGTAAGGAAGGTACAGATCGACCGCAATCCGAAACACATCGGCCGCCGAACATCACTCGACTTAGGACTCGTAGGCGATGTTAAAGCGACCCTTCAGGCGCTACTGGAAAACGTCCGGGAGAAGACTGATGACCGCTTTTTGCGCAAATATGTTGCCGAGACGGAGTCTTTTGCCGAACTGAAGCAGCATTATGTCGACAAGGGATCCGGCATCAAACCGATACGTCCGGAATACCTCGCAGCTACGCTGTGTAACCTAGCGTCGGATGATGCCATGTTTTTCGCAGACACAGGAACGGCGGTGATTTGGCTGGCGAGGCACATCAAAGGTGGCAAGAATCGGAGGCTTTTCGGATCGTTCGCCTGGGCTTCCATGGCCAACGCGGCGCCGAACGCTTTTGGAGCGCAACTAGCCTATCCTGGCCGCCAAACGATAGCCATCTGCGGCGACGGTGGGTTTACGATGCTTGGAATGGGCGATCTGTTGACTCAGGTGGAACGAAAGACGCCCGTGATCCACATCCTGCTGAACAACCAGTCGCTCGACTTCGTGAGTATCGAGCAGCAGGAAGCAGGCTACATTCCCTATGGAGTGGGATTCAAGAACCCGAACTTTGCCGCGGTGGCCGAAGCAATGGGCGCGAAAGGGATTCGAATTGAGGAGCCCGACGCGGTCAGCGATGGTCTAACGGAGGCTCTTGCGCACAGAAGTGGGCCTGTTGTTGTGGACGTCGTGGTCGACCCGTATGCGCTGGCCTTGCCGTCTCACGTACCTTTTCATACCATGAAAGGCTACACGCTCAGCGTTGCGAAGCAGGTGCTAAGCGGCAGGATGGACAGTCTGATAAAAACGATCGAACACAATGCGGCGTTGCTATAGAACCAGAATCGGATGATACAAATGCGGCAGCCGCGCTTCGCCGATGGCGATCAAGTCCCCTTCTTGACTGACCGCCTTGACGTGCTTGGCGCCCGCGCGATCGACAAACGGCGAGAGCCGGAAATCCTTGCCTTGCCGGATCTGCGTCACCGTCAGCGCATCCACGGTGGCGTTCGGGAAATGAGGCAGCAACCGTGACGCCGGAATGATCGCCTGGTCGAACGTTCCCGCCGTTGCGTGAGTAGCCAATTGGTCTAGGGTGCGCGCCTGATCCTCGGTGAAGTCGCCCGAACTGGTTCGTCGCAAGGCTTCCAGATATGCTCCGCAGCCCAGCTTTTGGCCCACTTCATGGGCGATGCTGCGCAGATAGGTTCCGGCCGAGCAATGCACCAGCACCCGAGCGGTGTCGCCTCCAAATTCCAACAAATCCAGCGCGAACACGTGCACTTCTACTGGCCGCAGCTCCACGGCAATATTTTTGCGCGCCAGCCGGTACGCCGGCGTTCCGGCAACTTTCTTGGCCGAGAAGGGCGGCGGCGTCTGGAGGAAAATTCCACGGAAGTGCGCCAGCGCGCCTTCGATTTCCTCACGAGTGAACTCCGGCGTCACCCGATCCGAAATCGCCTTGCCGTCGCGATCGTAGGTGTCGGTGGCCCATCCGAAGCGGATACGCGCGTCGTATTTCTTTTCGCCGGTGGAAAAGAATTGAGCCAAACGCGTGGCCCGGCCAATCAGCAGCGGCAGCACGCCCGT
>DATHOT010000265.1:0-3155 GCA_035484655.1 Bryobacteraceae bacterium
GTTTAAATTACGGGGATCAGCCAGGGCGATGTCCAGGTGCCCGTTCTGCGCATTGATGGGAACGAAGTTGTAGCGGAACATCAGGTCCACCGGCACAGAGTGGAACAGGTCGTGATCGATACGAACTTCGCGCAGATCCACAAACTCGCAGCGGTAGCGCAAGGCGACGGCTTTGGATTGAGTGATCTCTTCCTGGGGATCGGCGAGACGGGTGCGGTCGTTAGTAGCCATGCGTTACCTCAATGTGTCCGCCAGCGAGAAGATGGGCAGGTACAACGCCACCAACACGAAGGTGACGAAACAGCCCATGAAAATCATGATGGCCGGCTCGATCAGCGACAACGAGGCCGTCATCCGGGTATTGACGTCGTCCTCATAAAACTCAGCCACGCTGGCCAGCATCTGCGGCAGCGCGCCGGTGGATTCGCCCACTTCGATCATGTCGATCGAAAGCCCCGGAAAAATCTTGGTCTGTGTGAGCGCCGCCGACAACGCAACCCCTTCTTTTACCCGGTCGCCGGCCTCGGCCAGCGTGTTCTTCAACAGCTTGGTGCCGAGCGAGCTCGAGGCCGTTTCGAGCGCCTGCATCAGCGGAATGCCGCCTACCAGCAAGGTGCTCAAGACGCGTGAGAACTGCGCAACTTGATATTTGATCCAGACCTCGCCCACCAGCGGCGTACGCAGCCGCCAGCGATCGACTGTCACTTGACCTTTATCGGTCTTCGCCCAGAAGCGGAACGCGACCGCCGCCACGATCAGAGTGAAAAAGCCAAACAGGACGTAGTTTCGAGCCGTAGTCCCAACGGCAATAAGAATCCGCGTGGCGGCCGGCAATTGCGCGCCCATGCTGCTGTATAGTTCCGCGAACTTTGGAACCACGAAGGTGACCAGAAAGACCATCAGGCCAATCACCAGAGTGATCAGCAAACAGGGATAGACCAGCGAGAGCACCAGCTTCTTGCGAACCGCCAGCGCCAGTTTTTGATAGGTGATAAACCGGTCTAGCACTTCGCCCAGCGCGCCGCTCTTTTCCCCAGCCAATACCGAAGTTACGTAGATGGGCGGGAACACGCCTTGCTTAGCGAACGCGTCCGACAACAGCGCGCCGTTTCTCACCTCTTCGCGGACGCCTTTGATGTGGGGCGCCAGCTTGGGATCGGTGAGCCGTTCCGACAGTAGATCGAGCGCTTTCAGGATCGGAAGGCCCGCTCGCACCAGCGTCACGAATTGCTGATTGAAGATCAGGAACTTTTCGAGATTGATCTTCGTCTTTCGTGTGCCCCCCATCGAGATGCCCGCGATCTCGCGGCGTTGCTTGATGGAGTAAATCAGGAAGCCCTGCTGGGAGTAGCGATCGCGCAATTCCTTTTCCGAGCCGGCTTCCGCCACCTGGTGGTGCATCTCACCTCGCGGATCGGCGTATTTGAGGACGAATTCCGCCATTACTGGCTCCCCTCGCCCGCGACCAGCGTTGCGCCGGCCGGCATCTGGAACTTGAATTGGGCATCTTCGACGGCCGGATTCAGTTTCTCGTCCGCGAACCGGAAGGAGAGAATCGACTGGTCCTGCCCGTTGATCACCAGGCGCTGAATTTGATAATCCGGGGTGACCGTCATCTCGACTCTTTCGTAAGGGAGCTTGTTAGTCTTGGCCTTGGCCGTCACGATGAAGTTTGCGCCGTCGGGCTTCACTTGGAACTCGCGAAATTCCTTGGCGAAGTCGAGCTTTCCCAAGAGAAAAGCCATCGGCCCGTGCATATCTTCAGTTTCTTTGAGCGGCATTTTCTCCACACGATGCGATTCGGGCGTGTAGAGATAGACTTCTTTGCCGTCCGAGAGAAACAGCTTGCCGGGCGGCGCAGTGTAATCCCAACGCATGCGGCCGGGTTTGCGCAGAGTCAGCACGCCTGCTTCACTCTTGCGCGCCTGTCCTCCCACGCTATATGCTTCACTGAACTGGACTTGCAAGGTCCTGGCGCGGTTGTAGCGCTGCTCAATGCCCTTGAGCAAAGCGTTCACATCGACGCCCGCAGCCTTGACCGGCATATTGGCGACGGGCAAACAGGCGAGGGACACCCATAGCGCAACTCTTGTCACACTAGTCTTGACGCTACCCGGGCCGAGGATGTGCATGGTCACCTTTCTCTATTGTAAGTCATTGATTTCATAGAGATAATAGACCAGTGGCCAAGGCTTCTTCTACCGATCAGGCGTTACAGAGTATTCGAGCGGTCCGCGATACGCCCGAAAGCTTCGACCTCAAACGCGACCTGGCGCCATTCCTGAAGCACAAGAGCAATCATGTTGCCGCGGCAGCAGCCAGCACGGCCGAGCGGCTGGAGGCGGTCGCGCTGGCGCCGGATCTGGTGGAGGCGTTCCTTGAACTGATGAAAGATCCAGCGAAACGCGATCCGGGTTGTGAGGCGCTGATCGCGATAGCCAAGGCGCTCGTCGCGATGGACGACCCGGCGGCCAGGGTGTACTTCGCGGGTGTGCATCATGTGCAGATGGAAGGAAGCTTCGGGCCGCCGATCGATGCAGCTGCTCCCTTGCGTGGGCTGTGCGCGCAGGGTCTGGCACGGATGGGTCATCCGGATACGATGACCGAGTGCGTGAATCTGCTGGTGGATAAAGAAGTGCCGGCGCGCGTGGGAGCGATTCGGGCAATCGCCGATTCTGGCGATGTCGCGGGAACGTTGCTGCTTCGATTGAAAACCCTCTTGGGCGACAAAGAGGACGAAGTAATCGGCGAATGCTTCAGCGGATTGCTTCGACTGGCGCCCGAGCCGTCGCTGGGATTTGTGGCGAGCTTTTTACGCAGTCCATCAGATGAAATCGCCGAAGCGGCCACCTTCGCTCTCGCTGAGTCGCATATGCAAGCTGCGTTTCCGCTGTTGCGCAAAGCCTGGGACGAGACCGCGCAGGCCGAGCGGAAGCGAGCGCTCCTACACGCGATCGCGCTGCTGCGGCTGGATGAGGCAGTGGAATTCTTGCTGTCGCGAGTGGCCGAGGATCGGGAGCCAGCGGCCGGGGATGCACTGGCGGCACTGGCGCTCTATGGCAGGGATGAGTCGGTGCGGAAGCGAGTGGAGGACATTGTGGAGAACCGGGGAAGTGCGGCGCTGAAAGGCGTGGTTGAGCGGGAGTTCCGAAGTT
>DATHOT010000266.1:0-26099 GCA_035484655.1 Bryobacteraceae bacterium
CTGCGTGAGGCAAGTTCGCGCGGCAATACCGGATCGGCCGTCGCAGTATTTCGCGGCATCATCGGTGCAGGCGGCGAGGAATCCGCCGCGGCCTGATCCACCAGTATCCGCGGCTACTCGTCCACCGGGGTAGACCGCTAATCGTCCACCGGGGTCGGGAGCTGTTCCCGCCAAAAACCAGCCCGGTGATTTCGGCGTCTCGGCTCGCGTCTCGGTTTGAAAGAATGTGAGCGTTCCGGCGAAAACTATGCCGAGAGCCACGGCGGCGACGGCGAAATTGCGTGCGTTCATATCAACCTCCCTACAGTGCGGCTAGTCCGGCAATGCGAATGTGAGGAAACCTGCCGGTCCAGCGATGGAGACGTACTGTTTACCGCCGACCATGTAGGTCATGGGCGACGCCCGAAACGATTCATTGGCACCAAAATGCCATAGCGGCTTGCCGGTCTTTCCATCCAACGCGGTGAACACGCCGCTGTCCTCGCCGATGAAGACCAGGCCGCCATTTGTGGAAAGAGTGCCACTCGCGCTCCTGCCTCCAGCGGTTTGAATATACTCCCACACGGTATTCCCGGTTTGGATATCCAGGGCTTTGATAGAACGAACGCCGCCGGGAACACCGCTACTCGTGCCATTGAAATACCTTTTGCCCAGTTCAAATGGGGCTGGAATTTTGCGGCTGATTACACACGTATCAGCGGCCGAAAAGAAGAACAGCTTGAGTAGCGGGCTATAAGAAGCGGACATCCAATTTGTTCCCGATCCAGGACAAGCGAGATTTCCTTCCAGCGTCGGATCCGAGTTGGGGAGCAGAATCGGCTTTCCATCCTTCCCATAACCGCTGGCCCAGGTTGATTTCTTGACGAACGGCTTTCCGAGAAGCAGCTCTCCGTTGGTTCGGTCGAGGACATAGAAAAACCCATTGCGGTTAGCCTGCACTAACAATTTGCGCGGCACACCTTGAAACGGCTCATCCACCAGCACCAGCGGCTCATCGGCGTCCCAATCGTGAGTATCGTGCGGAGTGAATTGAAAATACCACTTCCGTTCGCCGGTCTTCGGGCGCAGCGCCAGGACGCTGTCCGTATAAAGATTGTCGCCTTTGCGATCGTCACCATTGTAGTCGGGACAGGGATTGCCCACCGACCAATACAACAAGTCCAGCTCGGGATCGTAAGAACCACTCATCCAGGTAGCGCCGCAACCGTGTTCGAGCGCGCTGCCGACCCAGGTTTCCGCTAACTTCTCGCCCGGCGCCGGTACGGTCCAAAATCGCCACACGCGTTCCCCGGTCGAAGCTTGATATGCAGCCACGAACCCGCGCGCGCCCTCTTCACCCCCGGCCACGCCCGCCATCACTAAATTGCCGATGACCAGGGGCGCGCCGGTAGCACCGTACTCGGATTTGGGCCAATCCGTCATCTCGGTATCCCAAAGTAATTTACCCGTATTCTTGTCGAGCGCGAGCAAATGCGCATTGTCGGTCAGCATGAAGACGCGATTCCCATTTACTCCGACACCCCGATTGGCGCCGCCCTCGGCTTCTCCGAGCAATCCAGCCGACGCGGGACGCCGGTACATCCAAAGCTGCCTGCCTGTGACCGCGTCCAAGGCATAGGCTGCGTTAACTGCGGTGACGTACATCACACCGTCCACCACCACCGGAGTCGCTTCCAGGCGCGGAGCAGTCGGGATTGGGAACATCCATTTCAATGCCAGGCGCTGCACATTGGTCGTATTGATCTGATCCAGTGGGCTGTGGCGGTTGCCGGTGAAGCTGCCGTCATACCGCGGCCAGTCCATTTTCGGCTCCAGGGAGGGTTCCCTGAAAAGGTCGCCTTCGCGCACCAGAAGATGAAGCTTGTTATCCGCCGTCTGGAGCTGCATATCGAAACGCGTTTCATTGAGGACATTACCTTGCAGAATCGTACCGTCCTTAAATTTCGCGGCTGCCCGCCTGGGTGGACGGGCACCCGGGGCGCGGACCGGTCGAAGCGTGCGAACGAAGGCCAAAAGGCTCTTCATTTCAGGATCCGCGATGTCATGCGGCGGCATCGCTCTGACACCCTTACGGATCAAGGCCGCAATCTGTTCATCGGAATTCGAAGCAACGAAATTAAGTATGCTGGGGGCGCGCTCATTTCCGTTGCCGTCTCCGCCATGGCAAACAGTGCAACGGACCTCGAAAGACTTCGCACCGGAAGCGGGCACGCTTTGCTGAGCAGATGCCGTGAAGCTGATTGCGAGCAAGGAGAGAAAATAGATTCGCATCGTCGGGCCAGCGCTAGCGAACCGTGTAGCTCTTACTGAAATGATTCCCGCCGTTGGTGACCGTGTACATGCCGTCGGACTGCACTGTCAGGCGAAGCCAATTTCCTTGGCATTGGCCAGTCGGCTCCATGTTGGCGATCATCTTCTCGTCGCTTTGCAGCTCTTTGTCCGCGTTGAGCGAATAGTGCCCTTGCCACAAGTCTTCCAATCCTGGCGATTTTCTGAGGATCTCAAAAGTGGAGGCCGCGCCACCTTTGCGCGAACCGTTGTTCATGAGCACCACGCGGGGCTTGAGCGCCCAGACCAACTGAGGCGATCCTGAACGATCCAGTCCATGGTGGGTGGTCTGATAGACATCCACCGTTCCCAGCATGTTTATCGGACAGGCGAGTTGTTGCTCCTGCAGCCACGGAAGGTCGCCCAAATCCGCGAAGTGAAATTTATTGTAAGTCAGCAGAATTCCAACACTAGATCCATTTTCCGGGTCTTGGTCGGTTGGCTTTTGCTGCGCATCTTTACACAGAGCCGCGTTTGGACCTCCGCCATTAACCGGCTTAGCGATGGCCTTCCCGGCGGCTGCAACCACGGTAATATCAAGTCCCGTGAGCGGGATCTTGTCTCCCGGCTTCAAAACCGTACGTTTGTCATCGGCAACCTGTTTATACGCGCTCCAAAGTTGCACCATAGCCGGCTTCTCGGTTTCCAGCGTCAACTCGCCGTGATCCAAGAAATGTTCGATCGGAATCATTTTGGCCAGCGCCGGCACGCCACCGATATGATCTCCGTGGTAGTGAGTGATGAGCAAATAGTCGATCTTGCTCAGATGAGCCACATTGCTGGCGAGGTCAAAAATTCTCTTCGGGTCGCGGCCTTCGGCGCCGGCTATGCCAGTATCGATCAGCAGCGACTGTCCCGAGGGCGTTACGATCAGCGTGCCTTGGCCGCCCTCGACATCCACCAGATAAATGTTAAGGTCCGCGGCTGTCAAAAGACCGCTCAGGACTGTCAGTAATATGAGGACTTTCGACATTTTTCGTCTCCAGTCGGTAACTGTATCACAGGTCTGAAAAGAAGCCCATGCCATCAGATCCCGCTGGCTCGGATCCAGAAACTTTCAGTCCATGTACCGCCCGGCGGAACACTCTGCAGATCGGGATATTTCCCTTCGTGGTTCAGGTTCAACGCATTCGTAATACCTGCCATCGGCTCGATGCAGATGAAATCCCGAGTATCGCCCGGCTGGGCCGGTGGGTCCCAGATCAATGCCACTGGAAATTTAGGCCCCAGCATTATCTCAATTTTTTTCCCTCGCGACTCGATCCAAAAGTGAGCACGGCCATCCCCATCGCGCTCCAGATCCGTGAATCCGGTATCGAGATGGTTGGTTTTGAGCGGCAGCGGATCGGGTAGGTCGTTCGGTTTGAATTCACCGGTGGCGACCAGGCGATCGTCGGCGACTATCGTCTTTCGTGCCGCCAGATGAGCGGTCCATTCATCCCGAGAAACGTCCGGGATACGGTAGTACGGATGAAATCCGAGCGAGATTGGCATGGGCTCGGCGCCTAGATTCGTGACGGTCACCTGGACTTCGAGCACTCCGCCAGACAGCCGGTAGGTCATCTCGTATTCGTGAGCGAACGGCCATTGGGCCATAAGGTCAGGATATTTCCAGAACTCAAGCTTGCTGGTTACGTGCGCTGACTCGGCGTCCGCCGCCGCCTGAGTCACATGCCAGAGAACAGAACCAGAGAGCAATCCATGAATCGGGATAGGGCCGCGAACGTTGCCCAGAGTCATGTTGAACGGATACTTCTTGCCGTTCGCCCAAAAGGCCTGTTCGCCCAGCCGGTTCGCCCAAGGCGCCAGGAATGGTATGCCGTTTAGACCGGGCGCTTTCTGCGCTTGAGAAAGATCCGAAATAGGGAAGTACAAAATATTCTTCCCGTGTACTTTCATTTCGTATGCGCGGTTTCCAAGAGAGGGCAGAATCGAGACCTCGACACGGTTGCCTACGTCGACTAGATGGATGACGGGAATTCCGTGGTCTGAGGTCTGCTCGGCCTTGTAGTTCTGAGCAATCGAAGCAGCGGAAAAAATGAGCAGCAAAGCTACATTTTTCATGCCACTGAGTATGGCATAGTCACTTAGAGGCCCGGAATGGGCATGGGCGGAGACCGCTAAGAGCCGCCTCCAGGGATATATTATAATGCACGGGTGATCTTGCATCACACCCAGATAGATTTGTGAGCTATGGAGCGTCGATGACCCCAATACGGCTGATAACGGCAGTAATGATTTTAGGAGCAATGCCATTGGCAATGGCGCAGTCAACTGATACGCCGGACTTTCAATTCTTCAAGACGCGCGTGCAGCCGATTTTCTTGAAGAAGCGAGCCGGCCATGGCCGCTGCGTCGTCTGCCACGGAGAAGGCGGCGCGCCCGGCGGCTTCGGCTTGCAGCCCTTGGCCCACGGGAGCACCACGTGGACCGACGACCAGTCCCGTCAAAACTATCAGCTAGCTCTGCGCATGATCGCTCCCGGCGACCCGACCTCGAGCGTTCTACTGATGCATCCCCTATCGCCATTGGCCGGCGGAGATATTTTTCATGGGGGCGGCCGGCAATTCGAGTCTAAGGACGATCCCGACTGGCAAGTGCTGGCTGATTGGGTCAAGCAAGCCAAGGCGCCGGCGTATAGCAATTTGAAGCTTCTAGAGCCCGCCCAATTGGGGCACGCGATGTATGGCTTTGACGTGTCGCTCGGAGTCGATTGTAACTTCTGCCATGCACGGGATTTTGCCGCCGACACCAACCCGATGAAGGAAATGGCGCGGCGCATGATCAGCATGAACAAGCAAATCAACACGACTGCGCGAGTGACCTGCTTCACCTGCCATCGCGCTCAGACGATCCCCAAACTCATGCCGGATGCCGTGGCGTCAGACTTTTGAAAAATTGGTCGAGAGTTCGCCCCTTCGCTTGGTCAGTAAGTACTACCGTAGGGAACTAAAGCGTGCGCGTTTTGCACCCGGCCGTACCCATCCAGCGGTTCTGTGCTTTGCGTGTCCCATATACGCGTTTTAGAAAATGTACTTCATCGCGAACTGGATCTCTCGCATGGTTGTCACTGTTCCCAGTACGGTCCCGCTCGACCTGATGAGACCGAAGCTCGCGGCCGGAGTTGCACTTTGAGTGCCCCAGGTTGCGCTCGGAGAAGAAAATTCCGGGTGATTCGGGGCATTGAACATCTCCATGCGGACCTGCAGTCTCTGCCGCTCTGTAACTCGGAAATCCTTGAGCAGAGAGAAGTCCAGGTTGGTCGTGCTCGGACCCCTAAGATTATTCCGGCCGCAGTTTCCGAATGAAGAATACGACCCAGGAGTCGCAACCGCATTCGAAAAATCCGCCATGTTCAGATAGCTATTGGGGTTCGGATTCGCCACATAGGGATTCACGCCGAGGCAGTTCAGCCGATTGCTGCTCGGCAGGATAGCCACGCCGGCCGCATCCCAGGAACTCGTGTCGAGTGCCGCGCCGCTTTGAATAGTCAGAATGCCGCTCGTATTCCAGCCTCCTACAATCTGGTTCACAATCCCGCCCTGGTTGAGGAACCGCTTACCCTTGCCGAACGGCAATGCATAGAGAACGGAACCCACAAAGCGGTTTGGAACATTGAAGGCCGATGGACCGTAGTCGCAAGACCTGCACAAGGCATTCTCAGGCGCAAAATCAGCGGCTGTTCCTCGGATCGCGCTCGAATCGTCCAGCGCTTTGGAAAAGGTATACCCTGCCAGCACCGTCAGCCCGGAATTGAGCCGCTGCGTCAGCTTGACGCTCGCACCATTGTAGTTGCCGATACCGTCCGCCATCACGTATTGGATGGCATTGAGCTCCGCGTAGGGTGCGCGCGTGGAAAAAGTCGAGACACCCGGAATCGGCTGGTTTTCATTCTCGATCAGATCAATGTGGCGGTCTTGAACACCGTTGTATCCCACCTCGAGAGTGGTGCCGCTGCCGAACTGCCTTTGAACATTAAACACGTACACCATCGAGTAGGTCGTGGGAAGGTGCGGGTTCGCTCCCCACGTCAAGCCGGCGGGCGAAATCACAATGGGAAGCTGGCTGGAATTGAGGAAGTTCTGGTAGTTGATCGTCGGCGCCGTCTGAACACTGGGACTGATCGTCGCACGGCCGCTCAGATTGCGATTCAAGTCAAAAATGGAGTTCTTGCTCTCTTGCGAGTAGAAGATCCCGAACCCTGCGCGAACCACCCACTTGGTAGTCGGGCTGTAGGCCAAGCCGATCCTAGGCGCGAAGTTGTTCCAGTTGGTGTGGATCAGGCGGCTGCCGAGTTGCCCGTCCCTAGCTGATTGCAATCCTGGGATGATGAAATTGATACCCTCCCAGAAGTTCCCGTCTGTACCCGCGCGAACATACAGCGGATGAAGAGCTAGATTCTGAACGTTGGGGTTACCGCAGTTGGGAACGCACAACCGATAGTCGGGAAGGTTCTCCCGAAGCAGTTCAGTCACCTCATTCTTGTCGTCGTCCCGTAAAGGCTGCTCGACTTCCCATCGCAGACCCGAAGTGAGCGTCAGTTTGTTGGTGACTTTATAAGTGTCATCCAGGTACAAGGCAGCTTCGCCGGCTTCGTAATTGGTTTGCGCCGCGCTCACGGCCATGTTAACCGTCGATGGCGCGCCAAGCATGAGATCCGCTCCTGAATATCCGCCGGCCAGCGTGTTCGGGTTGCCGGTATAGTCCCCGCTAAAGGTAAATTGACCGCGTGTAAACTCGTTGCCGAAAGATGGGAACCGGTCACGGCGATACTCGCCACCGAACCGGAGCGAATGCTTGCCATGGATCCACGAAAAGTTGTCCATCCATTGGTAATACTTGTCGTCGATGACGTAGGGACCGTTGGTAGGGTTGCCGAAACTGGTGAGGCTATTGGTGAGACCGACATTCGGTATGCCCCACAGGTTTCCCGTCGGCAGCGGAACCGGCACCCCGATCGCGGCGTCCACGTTGGTTACGCCGGCTAGCTGCTGACCGATCTGGTTGAAGATGCTGCTGTAGCCGAATCGCGCTTCGTTGACCTTGGTCGACGAAAATATCCGCGTGTTCGAAACAACCACCTGATTCGCATGCGTTACAAGCGTGCTTCCGTCATTGGAGGTGATTCCGGGCGTAATGCCGTTTTCACTGGTCCAGCTATAACGGCCGAACCACTGCGAGTTCGTGCTTTCGTTGAAGTCGATTCGCTCCGTGACCTGGTTCTTATTCACCGGAGTGTTCGCGTTATAAAGATAGTTGTCAAACGGCTGTGTCGCCGACTGGGAGGGCTCATTCGGCAACGGGTCATATGCCAACAACTGGAGCGTTTGAGGATTGATTCGGGCCATCGGTATCTGATTGTTTGCAAATGGCGAAGCCGAATAAGATCCATTTTGATTCTGTACGCGGGTAGCGGGGTCCAACAGTGTAATATTTTTCAGACTCGAAAAATCGCCGCCGCGCATCGCTGTTGGCAGCGTTGTGGCTAGCGCCGCAGTGGTCAGGCGCGTCTTGAATCCCTCAAAATTAGACATGAAGAACAGCTTGTTTTTTCCATTGAATAGCTTAGGGATCCAAACCGGTCCGCCCACAGTAAATCCGTACTGGTTCTGGCGGTAGGGCTGTTTGGCGGGAACCGGCGGGACGAAATCATACGGCTTGGCGTCCAGAGCATCATTGCGAAGGAATTCGAACGCGGTACCGTGGAAAGCGTTCGTTCCCGGCTTGGTGGCGACGTTTACCTGACCGGCTTCACGGCCAAACTCCGCCGGATACACGCCGCTTTGCACCTTGAATTCCTGCAGCGCGTCCACCGAGGGAAGCACGATGTAGAGATTGAAATCGATGTCGGTATTGGTGACGCCGTCCAGGCTATAGTATTGCCAGGTCGCGCGCTCGCCGATCTGTGAGATGGTGATGGTCGCGCGAGTGCCGCCCTCTCGACCGGACGCCTGTGCCGCGGCGTTGAAACCGTAGTTCACGTTCGGACTAAGCGCGACTAACTGAAAATAATCGCGGCCATTGAGCGGCAAGTCGTTGATTCGCTGGTTTTCGATAACCGTCCCGACCGTCGCGTTTTCCGTGGTCAGCGACGCAGCCGAAGCGCTGACCTCGACCGTCTGTGAGGCTTGCCCCACCGTCAGCGTGAAATCGACGCGGGCTACCTGTTGAACTTGGATCTCAACTGTGCTCACCATCTGCTGAAATCCGGAAGCCGAGACTTTAATTTGGTAGTTTCCTGGAACCAGATCGGGAACATTGTAAATTCCCGAGGCATTTGTGACTACGGACCGCGCGGCGTTGGTGCCGGTGTTCGTGACAGTGATGGACACACTCGGCATGACCGCGCCGCTCGAGTCCTTAACCTCACCGGTAATTCCACCAAATGTTTGCGCGGAGACTGTATTCACCAACAAAACTGCCGCCGCTAGAGCAATCGCAACTTGGCGCATAATTCACTCCATTTAGCCGGAATGGCCAATTTAGCCTAAAAAGTATATCACCGAATCACCTCCACTGCGACCGGGTTTGAGAATCAGTGCTGCTGTTCCGCCTGTTGTTGCTCGGCCAGAATCGCTTTAAACATGGCTTCTTGCATGTCCGCTTCGACGCGGCAACCGGCCGGGTCGATGAAGGGATTCGGCGCGCCGGGTTTGAGTTTGGCGTACTTCTCAGCCAGGCCATATTCGGCTGGGTGATCGCCGAGCGGTACGTCGCAGGGCAGCGTGCGGACGACTGCGAAGGAATGATTTAATTCATCGATCACCGGCGGCGTCAGCGGAGTGGGCGAGCGCAGGCTGGAATAAAAGACGACCTGATAAGTCTTGCCGGCTTCGGTTACGGGCATGGTCCAAGTGGTTGCGCCGTGGGTGTGGCCGGCCGTGAGATGCGCGGTGAGTGTCGCGCCGCCGAGCGTAACCGTGTCGCCGTCGTGGATGACTCGGTCTAAAGGGTGCTCTTTGCCGCCGGGTTTCATGGCCTTGAGCGCCGGGATGTCCTCGGCCATCGCGACCACCTGTGCGCCGGTGAGTTCTTTCACGAGTGCGTCGCCTTCCATGTGATCGCCGTGGGCGTGGTTGCCGAGGAGGATTTTCGTGTCGGAAAATTTGAAGCCGAGTTGTTCAATCGATTTCTGGATGGTCCGAACGTTGCGCTCGTAGGTACTGTCGATGAGGATGTTGCCCCGCGGCGTGACGATCAGGAACGCGCTCAGGGTTTTGGTGCCGGCGTAATAGACGTTACCGACGATTCTGTGAGGCGGGAAGGCTGTGGTCTGGTCTTCGGGCGTGCCCATGTTGCGCGCCAGGATGGAGCGGGGCGTGAAGGCCTTTCCCTGGACAGTGACCGAGGGATGGTCCGGGGCGTTTTGGGCGAATGCCGCTGCCCCGGCGAGAAACACGAATAGCTTCTGCATTATTGCCTCCAGGTTTCGATGGGTTAGCCAGAAATCAGATCTTAACCGTCCGCTCTTTGAGAAACTGCGGCGAGAAGTCTATTCCCAGGCCGGGTGACTCGGGGACGCTCCACTCTGCCAGGTTCGGCTTCCAACCATCCACGAAAATATCGTTGTAGTCCTTAGGATTCGTGTTGCCTTCCTCCATAATCACGAAATTGGGAATCGACGCGGCCACATGCACCGCGGCAGCCGTGCAAACAGGGCCGTTCGGATTGTGTGGGGCGATCACGACGTAATGCGCATCCGCCATGGCAGCGATCTTCTTGATCGCCGTAATTCCTCCCGTGCGGGATGGGTCCGGTTGTAGAATACGCGCGGCCTGCTTCTCCAGGATGGCGTAGAAGTTGAATTGCGTTTGCAGACCTTCACCAGTCGCAATCGGCATATTAGTGGAATGCTGCAGCATCGCCATGGCATCGGTATTTTCCGGGGGGACCGGCTCTTCGATAAAAAACGGGTCGAATGGTTCCAGCATCCGGATGATCCGGCCGGCCGAGGCCAGGTTCCACTTACCGTGGCATTCCACGCAGATGTCAAAATTGGGCCCGGCTTCGCGGATGCCTGTGATCATCTCGCGAACTTCGTTGAGAATGGCCGTCGAAAGCTGGCGATCGTATCCGGGGTAGGGACCGAAGGGGTCGTACTTTCCCGCCGTGGCGCCTTGGGCGATCAGTTCCTTGGTCCGGCGCGCATACGCGTCGCGCGTTCGGGGAATGTTGCCCCACCGATAACTGGTATAGATTCGGATTTTATCGCGCGTCTTGCCTCCCAGCAGTTTATAGAGCGGAACGTTCAACTTCTTTCCGATGATGTCCCACAGGGCAATGTCTATCGCGCTAATGGCGGCAAACAGCGTACCTCCCAGCGTGTTTTCCTCGACGATATACATGTGGCGCCATAGTTTCTCAACATCCCAGGCGCTTTCGTTGAGAATCAACTTCCCGCACTCGCGGATTTGAGTCAGCACGGCCGGCGAACTTGGAGGAGTTGTCCCTTCGCCCCAGCCATAGAGCCCGTCCGCGGTCTCCACGCGTGCCAGCGGATAGCTCGTCCGATCTCCGATGCGCACCAGATATGGCTCAACCTTGGTGATCTTGAGCGGGCTGCTGTCCCGCAATTGAGCCAGCAATGGAAAAGTGCTGGCCCCTATCGAGGCTCCTGCCGCCGTGCGAAGAAACCCACGACGGCTCACTGTTTCAGGACGTGAAGGCATGTCCCCGATACCTCCTCTAAAAACCACGATTAAAACACAACCCTGAGAGCCACCTGCATTTGCCTCGGGTTGCCTACTATAGACGTGATCGTACCCACCGCACCGCTCCCAATCGTCGCATTCGGCTGGCCGAACTGCGGATGGTTAAACAAGTTGAACGACTCAGCGCGGAACTGTACCATCAATCGCTCCAGCGGACGGAAATCCTTGAACAGCGATGCATCCAGATTCGTGCGGCCTGGCCCAAACAGAATATCGCGGCCTGCATTGCCATAGGTGTAAAGGGCCGGAGTCGTAAACGCGGTCTGATCGAACCAGTGCTGGAGAGACTGCCCACTCGACAGATTTCCGCTGGCCACGCGGTTCGGACGACTGCTGGTGCCTGTGTTGGTCGTCGAGGTGGCCAGTACGGGCGTGAAAGGAAGTCCCGTCTGGGCTTGCAACAGGCCATTGATCTGCCATCCGCCTAGCAGTGTGCCGCGAAACCCTTTCGAACCGAAGCCCGGCAACTGGTAAGTCAAACTGAGCGTGAACCGATGCCGGATGTCGAAAGCGGAGTTGCCACGGTCGCAGAATCGACAGGTCGGGTCCTGCGGCGTGCCGGTCCCGCCGCCAAAATCCGTCGCAACATCGTCTATGGCATGCGACCAGGTATAACCGGCCAAGCCAGTCAAACCTTTGGAGAGACGTTTTTCAGCCGTGAACTGAAACGCTTGATAGTTACTCAAACCGTCCGATGTGTAGTAGTTGATATCGGCCAGGGTAGGGTCGATCCCATACAACGGGCGGCGAGGCGTGGTGGCGCCCGGCCCCGGCAGTGGTTGATTTGGATTCCAGCCCGTACCCAGGCGCCGGCCCAGATTTCCCACGTATGCGACTTTGAACAGTGTGTTGATCGGCGCGACTTCCCGCTCCAGAGTGATGTTGAACTGCTCTGCGTAAGCCTGGCTGAAATTGCCAGGGACGCCGATGGTGTTGCCCGCTGGTGGGTTGACACCTGCCAGATTCACCGCGGGAGGCGGCGGAAAGCCACCGCTTACGCGCGGGCCCAGGAATTCATCGCCAGGACTCACCAGATCAATTGGACCATAGGGCGCCTGCCGATCGAAACGAAGCAGCGCGCCGCCATTGCCGTTGGGATTGTAGAACATCCCAAAACCGCCACGAACCACCGTATGCGCGAAGGGCTGGTATGCGAAACCGAAACGCGGCGCAAAATCCTTCCAGTAGCCCTGCAGACCGGCCGTCGGACCAATGCCGTTCTGGCCGGCAACCATTACCGTTGCGGTCGCGAGATTGAAATTTGCCCAGCGATTGGCGACTTCGCTGTAAGGACTGTAATACTCCCAGCGCACGCCTATATTCAGTGTGAGTTTGGAGTTCACCTTCCAGTCGTCGGCCGCATAAGCGCCGAACTCGATGCCGCGAATACCCGGCCATACCAGCAAATAGTCCTGCTCGTACAAAGTCGGATAACCCAGTAACATGCTCGCAATGGAGTCGCCGCTGGGGCTTACTCCCGGCATGGCCGTGAAGCCTGGGCTGAAGTTGAAACGTCCGTTGCCCTGGTTGGTCTGGTATTCGGTGATCTGACGGCGCCGGACATCCACTCCGAATTTCAGCGTGTGCCGGGAGTGGGTCCAAGTGACGTTGTCGAGTTCTTCGAAGGTGTTCTCGCGCCGGAAAATGGGAAGCGAGCGGCTCATGCCTATGCCTTCATAAGTGGAAGGAGAAAAAATCGGGAGCCCGGTTTGCTGCCCATTGGGATTGGCGTTGGCAACTCCCAACTCGACCGCGAGCGGCTCGTTGGGCGTGGTGCCGGCCAGCGTGTAGTCGACGCGGTAACGGTTGAAGCCCACCCGCAAATCGTTGACCAGCGCCGGAGAGAAGATGTGAGTGTAATCCGCCACCGCCTGCTGCACCGGCTGCGCGGAAGTGCCCGCAAAGGATGCCTCGTCGCCCAACGGCAGAGGACGCGATATCCCGGGAATAGTGGTTAACGGGTAGGTCGGTGGAACAATCGTGTTCGTATGCTGAATCGAATAGCGCGCGAAGAACGTATCGTTGGAAGAGAAGTTGTGATCCACTCGGATATCGCCCTGATCCCAGTTTTGGCTCTGTGTCATGTTGCTGGTGTAATTGTTCACAAGCCCGTTGGTTAGGGGCAGCGGATACGCGTCGACCATTTTCATGGTCACCTGATCGAAGCGGCTGGCCGGAATCATATTGCCGGGAAACTGAGTACGCGTGTACGAAGATCCGGATGGCGTCGTGCTCATCGGGTCGAAGATTTTCGCCGGGAGCGCGCTGAAATTGCCCTGACGCATCGCAGCCGTGGGGACCGTGAAAATTGCGAGATTCTGCGAGGTTCGGCGGAAGCCTTCGTAATCCACGAAGAAGAAGGTTTTATTCTTTCCGCTATAAAGTTTCGGAATGTCCACCGGACCGCCAAACGAGCCGCCGAATTGGTTGTACTTGAATGACGGGAACGGCGTGCCTACGGGGTTGAAGAACTGCCTGGCATCCATGGCCGAATTGCGGAGAAACTCGAACGCGCTGCCGTGCCAATCGTTGGTCCCGGACTTCGTGACTACGTCGACCACCGCGCCCGAGTTCCGGCCCTGATCGGCACTGTACAGATTGGTTTGAACCTTGAACTCCTTGATGGCTTCCACACCTGGGCGCAGAACGATGGAGAGTGTCAGCCGGTCGTTATCATCGATGCCATCGTAGAGGAAGTCATTCGAGCCTTCCCGGTTTCCGTTGGAGAAGATCTCGGTTCCGGGCCGCCGGTCGTCCGGCCGCGTGCCGCTCATGATGGTGCCCCCAACGCTATATCCAGTGCCATTGACACCTGGCGAGAGCGTGGCGAGTTGCACGAAGTTGCGGCCGTTCAAAGGCAGCTCGCCGGTAAGCTGCGTGTTCACCACTGTTCCGAGCGTGGACGATTCAGCCTCGAGCAGCGGCGCGGTGCCCGTGACTTCCAGCGTATCGCTGACCTGCCCAACCTGTAGTTGAAGGTTCACTTCAGCGCGCTGGTTCACCTGCAGCTCGATGTTGTTCTGAACAGTCTTGCGAAAACCCTGCGCCTCGACGGATAGGTTGTATGTGCCAGGCTGCAGAATGGTGAACAGATAGGTCCCGTTTTGACTGGTTGCGGCTTCGCGCGTAAGGCCGGTTTGCGCGTTGGCGATGGTGACCTTCGCGCTCGGCACGATCGCGCCGGTGGGGTCAGTGACGGTTCCACTCAGCTCAGCGGTGGCGGTCTGCGCTGCGGCCGGCAGGGTGAAAAAAAGAAACATCAAGATTGCTGCAAGAGATTTGCGAGCTTTCATGGCTCTCCCCTCTAAAGCGAAGTCGGCCTGGACCAGCCAGACCCTTCCGAAAGCATAGTCTTTTTCGACTGCCGGAGACAAGCAGCCCGCCGCGATTCACTAATTCTTCGAGAAGTACCCGCCCAGCGACGGATCATCGTCGGTATCCGCCGTCAAGACCTGAAGCTCATCCAGGATCTCGGTTAGATCTTCGTACCATTCCGTACGCAGATCGAAAAGGAAAACCCGGCCTTCGTAGTCAAAGGACAGTTCAATCGCGCAAACAAACCCGTCATAGGCGCGCATCTTGGTCAACCGCTGTTCGAACTCGCGATACTCCTCGCGTGCCAGACTGCAGGCCGACAATTGCTCGAGCGCATCGTCCACTTGCTCCGACATGAATGTGCGCTGGTGAAAAACCACCACCCGCGCGCCGGCCGTTCGGGCCGCCTGTACGAATCGTTTGTAGTCCGGATATTGATCGCAATCCCAGTAAACCGCCGGCGTCGACTCCAGCGCCCGTGAATATCCATAGAAAACCGCCAGACCCGATTCTTCCAGGTACTGCTCGATCTCGGTCTTAAGTGTGTCCAAGTTTGGTTTCATTCCTGCGCCTTCATTCTGAGGCGCCCTTCTTTCGCGCTTTGACGTGCTCGGTCATAACTAACGTATCGTTTCCAAGCGCCAGATCGCGCGCTGACGGAGTGACGATCGACCCCGGCCCGATATAGATCTTCTTCGACCGCGCAATCGCCTGCCGGACGTCATCTTCGCACACAAAGTCCGCGATTTCGAGCGGCGGCGGCGCAGCGGGCAAAGGAGACTCGGGTCGCGTGGCCGGCTCCGGCGAGCCAACGCCCACACCGCGTTTCGCCGCCAGAAACCGGTCCACCACTGAAGAAGTGAGTCGGGGCGCGGCCTCGACGCCCCGTTTCGCCAGATAACGCTCCACCGCCGCCACCACCCTCTCGCGGTCGACCGGACCTGCAGCGCCTGAGATTTCCACAGTATCAAAAGCTTCTTCCGCTTTGCGTGCCACGTATGCCAGCCTCTTGATGTTGACGAGATTCAGCGGGCCGATGTTGTCGCTGGTGATATTGCCCGCGACAGCGCCGCACCCTAGCGTCATCGCCGGGAAAACATTCGTTGTAATGCCCGTCGACCCCTGCGGCGCCGACGTATTTGCCAGAACCCGGAAAGCCGGCATGCGCACCGCGAATTCGCGGATCCGCGCATCGTCTTTGGCATGGATGACGCAGGTATGGCCCAGTCCACCGAATCGTAGGATAGCTTCGCAACCGTCGAGTGCAGCCGCAAAATCCGGGACGAAGTACAACGACAACACCGGCGACAGCTTCTCGGCCGACAGCGGATGCTGCTTGCCGACGCCTTGAATCTCCACCACCAAAACCGATGTATCGGCAGGGACATCAAATCCCGCCATCTTCGCGATCTTCCCGGGCGATTGTCCCACGCACTCCGGATTGATTCCGAAGCTCGGGGTCACCAGCAGTTTTGCCAGCGCTTCGGTCTGGCGCGCGTTGCAAAGGAAAGCCCGGCGAGCTTTCAGCGCTGCGACGATCCCGTCGCGCAGTCCCTGCTCCGCCACGATGGCCTGTTCGCTCGAACAGACCGTTCCGAAATCGAAAGACTTGCCCTCCACCACCTTACCGACCGCTTCGGCCACGTCCGCCGATTTGTCGATAAGCACCGGTACATTTCCGGGCCCAACACCAAACGCCGGCTTACCGCTCGAATAGGCCGCTCGTACGATCCCGCTGCCGCCGGTCGAAAGGATCACGCCCGTCCTTGGATGCTTCATCAACGCGCTGGTGCCGTCGATCGTCGCGTTGAAAACACATTCCACCAGCCCTTCCGGCGCGCCGGCCCGGAGCGCCGCCTGCTGCAGAATAGTCGCTGTCTCGCAGGTGCACGCTTTGGCGCGTGGATGCGGGCTAAGAACAATCGCGTTGCCCGCTTTAAGCGATATGAGCGTCTTGTAAATCGCGGTCGAGGTCGGGTTGGTAGTCGGCAGAATGGCCGCGACCACGCCCATCGGCACGCCGATTTCCACAATCTTTTGCTCCGGAATCTCGCGCAGGACGCCGATGGTCTTCAATCCGCGCATCGCCCGCGGAAGAACATCCGCTGCCAGCAGGTTCTTGGCGAGCTTGTCGCGAACATTGCCGTAGCCGGTCTCTTCCACCGCCAGTTCCGCCAGACGCCGCGCGTTGGCCCGAGCCGCTGAAGCAACCTGCTCTACTAACGCGTCCACCTGTTCTTGCGAGTAAGACCGGTACTTCTGCCAGGCTGCATAGGCATTCTCGACCTTGGAACGGACCTCCTGGAGGGAGATGAGATCTGGGTCTTTCAGCATGGAGCACATCGAACGGCGGGCGCGGCAGAGCCACGCTCAGATTCGATCTACCGACGATTCCCGATCAGCCTAGCGATTTGTCGCCCTTCTTGGCGCCGGGTAAAGAGGATTCGATTTCCGAGTGCGGGGCGGGAATAACATGCACTGATACCAGCTCGCCGACCCTGCGTGCCGCTGCTGCGCCTGCATCCGTTGCGGCCTTCACCGCGCCCACGTCCCCTCGCACGGTGACCGTGACGTAGCCGGCGCCAATGTACTCCTTTCCCTGCAGTGTGACTTTGGCGGTCTTCACCATCGCGTCCGCTGCTTCGATCGCGCCCACCAATCCTTTGGTCTCCACCATCCCAAGGGCTTCCATCGGATATTCCTCCCGTTACGAACTGATTTCACCTGAACCCTACACGGTATCACACCCATCGCTCAGCATTACTTCCACCCCGGAAAAGGATTCACCCTCCCGCGCTGCGATTCGCGAATCAGATCCGGGATGCGCTTGCGGCGCAACATCAGTTTCACCAGTAGCGCGTCCACCAAAGCTTCGTCTTCGGCCAGCCACGCGGGAGGAATTTGCTTGCGCGCCTCATCAACAATTTCTTCGGGAAAGTGCACCAGCCGGTCGAGCCAGGGCTGAAAATCATCGAACGACCTCACACTCTGGTAGACACTGGGCCGAAAGTAGAGCCCTTGTAATGGCGAGTCGGAAAATTTCCAGTGCGGCCCGTCAAAAACGTAGCCGTGGTCCATCATGTGGGCGACCAAGCCCAGCCGTCGCGGCGAATCATCGCCGGATGGCGACCATTGCTGCAAGCGTGCCCGAAAAAAAATGGCTTGGCGCGCGTCTGCATTGCCGATCCATTTATCGAATGCCAGTACTCCCAGAAATTCATTGCGATTTACGATCTTGTCGAGCAGCAGGTCGGGAATAAAATCGTACACCATCACTTTGGCGGGATCGCCCGGATACCTCGACCCGAAATGCCAGCCCGATTCGACCGCCTGCCGCCGTGTGCCGAGCTGGATATGGATCTCAGGGTTCTCCGCCAGAAAATCACCCGCGAGATTTACGATCGCCGTCGCCGGCGTGGAAATCTGCAGATAATTCAGGAAAACCGACGCGAACCACTCGTTCACCAGAATCCGGCGGTGCTGTGGATTATTCCGGAACTTTACCACGTAGAAGTGCCCGTCGTCGCACTCCAGCAGGTGCGCCTGCGCCCCACCGCGCATTTTCCGGATCAGCCGTTTGGCGTTGATGGGCATCGGCAAGACGCAAAGAATCCATTCTACCGACGAGCGCCCGAAATGTGGCAGAGTAAGCAAATGAAGACCATCCTCGCTTTCGCTCTGCTGGTAGTTCCTCTGCGCGCCCAATTGGACCCCAAGTATCAGGTTCAATCCCTGCGCGTACAGGTGCTCTCCACCATGCTCACCTCCGATATCGGGATCGGCGAGTGGGGCTTCTCGGCCCTGGTCGAAGTCGACGGACGGCGCATCTTGTTCGACACCGGCGCCCGCCCCGATACCGTCCTGATGAATGCCAAGGAGCTCGGTGTCGACCTGTCCAATATCACTGACGTCATCCTCAGCCATAATCACGCCGATCACACCGGCGGGCTGATGACTCTGCGACGCGCCATGCTCCAAAAGAACCCGGCCGCGCTATCCCGTGCTCATGTCGGAAAAGGCATCTTCACGCCCCGCCGCACCGACCAGGGGAAAGCCATCGACTTCATGCTAGTGACGCGGCGTGATTATGAATCCAGCGGCGGTCATTTCATTGAATACGATCATCCGGTCGAATTGTGGAATGGCGTTTGGCTGACCGGTCCGGTTCCGCGCAAATATCCGGAGCGCAATTGGAGCGGACACATCCAAATGCAGACTGCTGATGGCTGGCAGGAAGACAGTCTTCCCGAGGACATGTCGCTGGTGATCAATACCAGCCGCGGGTTGGTCACGGTCTCGGGCTGCAGCCATTCGGGCGTTATCAACACGCTCGAGTACGCGCGCGGGGCCATCCGGAATGCGCCCATCCATGCCGCTCTGGGCGGCTTTCACCTTTTTCAGTTGGATGACGCGAAGCTTCAATGGACCGCCGGCAAGCTGCGCGAATTCGGCGTCGAGAACTTCCTGGGGGCGCATTGCACCGGAATCGAGGCCGTATACAAAATCCGTGAACTGGCCGGCCTCGACCGCCGCCGCTGTGCCGTAGGAGCCGTGGGCGCGGTGTTCGAGCTGGGCAAGGGACTGGACCCTGGTTCGATCGCCCGCTAGGATGAATACTTATGGCCGAGGATACTCGCAGTTCCAATACCCCCACTCCGGGTCGCAGCGCCGACGAAGTCGCGCTGGAGATGATGAAGTTCATCGCCGTGACAACCGGCTATGGGAAAGGCGTGGGCGGCGCTGGCTTCACCGGCAAGACGGCGAAAACGCCGGAGGAATACGCAGACGCTCTACTTCAATTGTTCGAACGTTGCCGGCAGGTGATTGAGAAGCAGAAGTAGTATAGACGGAGGCGAACTCGGGCAGGGCGG
This sequence comes from Bryobacteraceae bacterium, assembly GCA_035484655.1. Taxonomy (GTDB): domain Bacteria; phylum Acidobacteriota; class Terriglobia; order Bryobacterales; family Bryobacteraceae; genus Palsa-89. The sequence continues at coordinate 19,226 of DATHOT010000266.1, forward strand.
ATCTGGAACCCGTTCCTGCCCGGGCGCAACATTACTTCTTGCGAGCGGCCTTCTTGCCGCCTGACTTCTTGCCGCCTGACTTCTTGGCGGTGGCCTTCTTGGCCATCTTCTTGGCCTTCTTTGCCGGAGCCTTCTTGGCCTTCTTGGGAGCCGCCTTCTTCACCGCAGCCTTCTTCACCGGAGCCTTCTTTGCGGGCTTCTTGGCGGCCGCTTTCTTAGCTGGGGCCGCTTTGGCCGGAGCCGCTTTGGCTGGGGCCGATTTTGCCGCCTTCTTCACCGGCTTCTTTTGCGGGGGCGCCTCGCCACCCGGTGCTCCCATGGGCGACGTTGATGGCGGAACTGCGTGAGCCGGCTCCGGCATCGGGGCATGGTGCGGTTTGGTCAATTCGTCTTCGTCTTCGTCCTCTGGTCCATACTCGCCGACTTCGGATTGAACGTCCAGGTGTTCTTCCTCATACCCGAAATCGTCCATGTCATCATCTGCGGCGAAGCGGAAGGTGTCAAACATTATTCAGGCCTCCTGTCAGGCTAACCACACCCTAGAATAACTCGTTTTCATTGGAAGGCAAGAGCCATCTGCTGACTTTTTGGCATGCTCGCGAAACCGGCCGCGAGGTCAGTTCGCTGAGCTGGGATGTTTCACCGCGAGGCTGACCGTTTTGTAGGAACTCCTCGCCGTTTGAGGGCGCGCCGAGGCAGCCACTCTATGGTGGGATTGGGCCGCGGGACGCGAAGTCTTGCGATGGGGCGCGGCGTTCGTACGCGCAGCAGCGGTGTGCTCAACCCGGTAACTGGCTGGAATTATCAGCAGGTCCCCGGCTTCGGGCTTGGCGTTCATGCCCTGATTAGCGGTCGAGATGGCAGCCATGGGGGTCGCATAATGCTTAGCAATTTCAGCCAGCGTCTCACCATTCGTCACGCGATGAATGCGCCAGTTCGCGCGATGCTCGGCGGGGATGATATCCAGCGCCATCAGAACCGTCGCCGAAGCCCCTTTGGGAACGCGTATTTGATATCCGGCCGGCGCAACCGGCTTCATCAAGGCCGGATTGAGCTCCTGGATCTCGGTCACGGGGCGCTCGGTTGCATCCGCTATGAGACTCAAGCTGGTCGGCGAATCCACCGAGATCGTGTCGTACTCTACCGGCGGATCGTAATCCACATCCTCCAGGTTATAGTCCTTCGCGTTTTTCGCCATGATCGTGACCGCCAGAATGAGCGGCACGTAATTCTTGGTATCGCGAGGCAGCGCATTGCGGTCACGCAGCTCCCAGAAATCGGCGAATCCGGTACGCTGCACGGCGTGATCCACGCACCCTGGGCCGCAGTTGTATGCCGCCATCGCCAGATACCAGTCCCCAAACGTGACATACAGATCGTGAAGGTGCCGCGCCGCGGCGCGAGTCGCGCGTTCAGGGTCCATCCTATCGTCCGTGATGGCCGTCTGATTCAACCCGTATTCGCGCCCCCGGAACTGAACGAACTGCCACATCCCTACTGCCTTTTTGTACGACCTCGCGCGTGGCAGGAAACCGGATTCAACTTGCGCCAAATAGATCAACTCTTGGGGCACGCCTTCGTCATCCAATACGCGTTGGATCAGCGCGCGATAGCGGCCCGAGTGCCGCAGCCCGGCCAGCAGCGTTTTTCGGCCGCGGTCGGTGGAAAAATAGTGAATATAGCTTAATACCGCGTCGTTTTCCTCCAGCGGTAACTGCGACACCGTAGCTTCGATCTCCTCTTTAACCTTAGGTCTCAGGTTGGGATCGGTGGGAAACGTCATTTCCAGGATGCCGCCCAGCGGAGGCTTATCGTAAACCACCTCTTGCTGAGTTTCACCCGAGCCCAGCCTATCCAGATCGTAACGGTATATCCTATCCGTCATCTGGTCCAGCCTGCGCTCCAGCTTCTGCCGGTCGGGAAGGTTGTCGGGCGTCGACAGAAGAATATCCACGGCGGCATCGAACTCCCGGCGCGCACCGGCCAAGTCCCCCTGTTGGTACAACTTCCTGCCCGCTTCCATGCGATCTTCAGCCCTCACGATTGCGCCATCCACCTCGGGAGGATGCGGCATGGTCGTGAGCGCGTGCTGGATCAAATCTGGCGTGTCGTCGGAGTAAAGGCCGGTAGGGAGTTGCGGCGGCTCTTCGTAGGCAACCTCTATGGGAATTGGCGTCGAAGGCAGGAAAGAGAGCCTGAATGCCTGCGGTTTCCCAGACATACAACCTGTGAGGAGTAATGCTAGCGGTAATATGATGACGATTGCTTTTAAGAACCAGGAGCGGTGACTTGGGGTCATCGTTGTCCTTGTGTTTGAATTTGCTACAAGCTCTCTGACTTTATAACACACTTGGCTGCCGGTCAAGCGGTACTAATGTAACATAACTAACATTCTAAGGGTCCTGGCCACCCTCGCAATATCGGAGGAATCCAGTGATTCCTGTAGTTCCTCCTCCATGTCCGGTCTATTTCATACGATATTCACTTACGCCTGCGCTACGATTCTACATGATGGCGTTCATCTGCGTCTCCGGCGAAGCAGCCTGCCGTCACGAAGAGCTGGCCCGCATCGCAACTCAACGATTCGGTTGCGAACTGGTGACTGAATCCCGATTAGTGGAAATGATCGATTCAGAATTTGGAACGAGGAATGGCGTTCCCGACAAAGCCTGGCCGCACCTGGCGACTTCCATCCTGGCCAAACTCGGTTCCGAGCATCATCTGGTCATTTCCAGCACCGGATCGGAGCTGCTGTTTCACAACCTTCCGGGAGTGCTGCGAGCGCACGTGCTGGCACCCGAAACTCGACGCCTGGGAAACCTGATGGTGGACCGCAGCCTGGAACGACAAGAAGCTAAGGAAATGTTGCGGCGCCTGGAACGCGACCAAGCCACCATTTTGAAGCGCCGGTTTGGACGCGCCGGCAGCCGCGCGCAAAGTTTTGATCTGGTAATGAACGCCAACACCCTGACCGTGGAGCAGATGGCCGATGTGCTGGACGCGGCGGTAAGAGCCAAAGGACTGCTGGAGGACGGAGTGCTCTCGCTGGCGGCCGAGGCGCAAGTCCAGTTCCAAGTACGGCTGAAGTTGGCGCGTTACGGCATTGTTCCGCCCGATCGCGTAACCATAAAGAACAAAGATTTCGGACACCCCAGCGAGGAGGTTTTCGCCAACTTGCTCGATTTTTACCGGATCGCCTGGGACTATGAGCCTCGTAGCTTCCCGTTGCAATGGGACAAGGATGGAAAGGTGTTGGAGGCTTTCACTCCCGACTTCTACTTGCCGGAGTTCGATTTATACGTGGAACTAACCACCATGAAGCAGGTCCACGTTACTAAGAAGAATCGGAAGATCAGGCTGCTGCGCACCATCTACCCACATGTAAACATTCAGGTTTTCTATCAAAAGGATATCCAGGAACTGGTCATCAAGTATGGATTGCCGGAACGGCTGGCCCGATGAGCGAACCGGTAATCGAACGGGTCCTCTTCACTGAGGACCAGATCGCACAACGCATCCGGGAAGTAGCCGCGGAAATATCGAAAAAATATGCCGGGCGCGACTTGAAACTGATCGGGGTGCTGAAGGGCTCCATCTTCTTCCTCACCGCTTTGGCGAGCGAGCTGAAACTACCGGTGAAGATCGACTTTCTGGGCATCTCCAGCTTTGCCAATAAACGAGGAGCGCCGGGCATGGTTCGGATCGAAAAGGATCTGGACGACAGCATTGAAGGCGAAGACGTGCTGCTGGTGGAGGACATCGTCGATACCGGATTCACGGCCCGCTATCTGCTTCAGAACCTGGCCGGGCGAGGACCCAACTCGCTGGCTTTGTGCACCCTGCTCGATCGCAAGTCCCGCCGCATCGTCCAGGTGCCGGTGGAACATCGCTGCTTCGAAATCCCGGATCGCTTCGTGGTCGGCTTCGGACTCGATCACAAGCAGCTCTACCGGAACCTCAAGTACATAGCGGTCTTAAATTTAGATACCGGAAGCTAAGACCCGGGCTAACAGCCATGCCTGGACGCCGGCGCAGCCTGCTGTTGCCAGCGTCCTTGGCCAATGTCTTGGTGATGGTGGGTGCGGCGGTAAGCGTGACGTCGCTAATAACTCGGTATCCACTGCCACGTCACCAAGCCGGTTTCGCACGCCGACCTGAGGGAATCGATGCTCCGGGCTTTAGGCCTTGAACCCGCTTCCCGACGGGCCGCGGAGCAGGAAGCTCTCAACCTCATTGTTTTCGACGTCGTTCTCATGGACGTACAAATGCCCGAGATGGATGGATGGAAGGCCACCCAAGCCATTCGCCGTCGGGAGCAGGATACCGGTGGACATATTCCAATCCTGGCCCTCACCGCGCACGCCATGAAGGATTAACAGGATCGCTGCTACCAGGCCGGTATGGACGGGTTTCTCACCAAGTCCTTCTTGCCCGATCAGCTTTACGAAGCGGTTGAATCGGCGGCCGTGCCCGCGGTCGTCGACAAATAGACCTGCCGGCCCCCGAAATAAGTTTCGAGCACCTGAATCTCTTTGCGGGCGTCATCGTATCGGAAGCGCACCAGGTCGCCCCGCTCCCCGGCGTTGAGGCCACGCTGGCGTGAGGCGATTCGTCCGACGCGGGCCGGGTTGCGCGTAGCCATCGCGACCGCTTCGCGCAGAGACACGCCCGCCAGTTGCATGACGTTCTGAATGGCGCGGTCCATTTTCAGCGCCGAACCCGCCAGCCGGCTTCCACCCCGCAGCCGGACGCTTCCATCCGCATGCAGCTCCACGTCCACCTCGCCCAGTTTGTAAGCGCCAGGAGCGCAGCCGGCCGGCATCACCGCGTCCGTTACCAGAAGGGACCGCTCCAGCCCTTTAGCTCGAAGGGCCACTTTCAAAAACGATCGGGCCAGGTGGATTCCGTCGACTATGAAGCTGGCCGCCAGCCGATCTTCGGCCATCTGATCCCAAATGTAATTCGGATGCCGTGGAAGCATCGAGTGGGCTCCGTTGCCTAAGTGCGTCGACAGGGTCGCGCCCGCGCTGACCGCGTTTGCAATCTCGCCGGTTGACGCACCGGTGTGTCCAATGCTCGCCACTATACCCTCTTGGACCACCGCCTCGATGAATCGCGGCGCTTGCGGCCACTCTGGCGAGAGCGTGATCAGGCGAACGTTCCCACGCGCGGCGTCCTGGAAGCGATGGAATTCGTCCAGATCCGGGGGCCTCACCCAGGCCGCGGGATGTGCTCCACGGGGGCCGTCTTCCGCGGAAATGTACGGGCCTTCCACGTGAAAAGCTTCCATGGCCGGGCCTTCCGGAAGAGCTTCCCTGGCAGCGGCCAGATTGCCGAGCGCGCTCAGCATGCCTTCCGGTGACCCGGTGATGACGGTGGGAAAGAAGCGCGTCACTCCAGTGCGGAATATCGCTCGGATCGAACCCGCGATTGCTTCGTGAGTCGACGATCCGGAGTTGTAATCGACACCCGCGAAGCCGTTCACCTGCAGATCGATCCAGCCCGGCGCGAGGTAGGCCGAATCGCCTTGGTTCGATAGCACTCCTTGGTTCGACAGCAAGGGATCCACGCCGCTGATGAAATCGGCGAAAGAAACTTCGGTTCGCTCACCCGTTGCAACATCGATGCCGTTACATTTCATCCAGCCGCCGGTTTATTCACAAGTTTCCCACAGTACTGGGGCGCTAACTTCAAGACGCAGCATATGGAAAAAACCTGTTGAAAAGAGGAGCAGTAGGTACAAATAAGTCTGGCGCTTCTGTCATACCCCTGTTACAACAGAATGCATGATCCCCTGCGAGTGCGGTTCTCGCGGTTAATCTCGGGGGAGGTGGCCGTCGGAATCGCACTTGCGGATCGTTCCCCCACGTTCTTTCATATCTTCCGAAAGGACTCTATGGTACCCCGTGGCCGTCAAACGGTCACGGGTTCATTTTTTGTGATGGGCGTAAGCCAGCCGAAGCGATCCGAGGCCTTTCCATTCACTATGTCGAAAAATGCCTTCTGCAGCTTCTCGGTCACCGGACCGCGCGCGCCCCTGCCCACCACAATGCGGTCCACGGAGCGGATGGGAGTGATCTCCGCCGCCGTTCCGGAGAAGAACACTTCGTCGGCGATATAAAGCATCTCCCGCGGCACCAACGTCTCGACCAGCGGAATTTTCATCGACTCGGCGAGCTGCATCACTGTGTCGCGTGTGATGCCCGGCAGCACCGAGGCGCCCAGCGGCGGAGTGAGAATCTTGCCGTCGCGCACCACGAAAATGTTTTCGCCGGACCCCTCGCTCACATAGCCCGCGCTGTCCAGCGCAATGCCCTCGGCGTAGCCGTTGCTGTGCGCCTCCATCCGAATGAGCTGCGAGTTCATGTAATTGGCGCCTGCCTTGGCCAGAGCCGGCAGTGTATTGGGCGCGATACGAGTCCAACTGGAGACACAAACGTCTACTCCGTTCGCCAACGCCTCCTCGCCCAGGTATTTTCCCCACTCCCAACAAGCGATGTAGATTTCGGTCGGATTGTTGCCCGGAAGCACGCCGACATCGCCGTAGCCGCGCAGCACGATCGGCCGGAAGTAGCACGATTGCAGGTGATTCACCTTGACCAGCTCGATCATGGCCTCGGCCAGTTGCTCAGTAGTATGCTTTACTTCGATACGATAAATCTTGGCCGAATCGAACAAGCGGCGAATGTGATCGCGCACCCGGAAAATTGCGGGACCGGCGGGCGTATCGTAGCAACGGATGCCTTCAAAAACCGAGCTGCCGTAGCTGGTGACGTGAGAGAGAACGTGAATCTTGGCATCATCCCAGGCGATAAAGCGGCCGTTGTGCCAGATTTTTTCGGTGGGCTTCAACATACAGCAATTATAACGGTTG
>DATHOT010000267.1:0-3931 GCA_035484655.1 Bryobacteraceae bacterium
CTCTACGTCACCAATGGCAGCACGCTGGTCGCCGTCGACGTGCAGGGACCCGGCGTGCTAACGAACCGCCGCGATTTCGCGTCCCTGACGGCCGGCAGCAATGGCGACGGCACTGTGGTCGACTCGGAGGGGCGGCTGTACGTGAGTTCCAATCCCGGAGTGCAGGTCTTTGACAAAAACGGGAAGTATCTTGGCCTGATTCCCACGCCGCGCGGCCTCATCAGCGTTACTTTCGCGGGCCCCGGCACGAAGACGCTTTATGTCATCGGCAGCGGCGCGGATGATGAAAACGGCCAGCCGATTCGCCAGGGCCCGCAGCAGACGGCCGCGACGATTTACATGCTGCCGATGATCGCGCACGGCCTGGAGGGCAGCGCAAAATAACTTACTCCGTGATGCCGTCCTCTTTCGCAGCTTCCTGTGCCCTTTTGTCGTTCGGATACCAATAGTGCAGGTGGCAATTCTCGCAGGCTTTGTCGATGCCGTCGATGGCGCGAAGTAGGCCATCCTTGTCTTTCGCGTCAACTGCCTTCATCGCGGAAGCGGCCGCGTCGTGGAGCCTCCGCGCACGGCGGATGAAACCCGGTCGGTCGGCGTCCAGCAACTTCTGTACATCCTCAGGCTCATCTTCAACCTGGGGATTTCTGGACCTGTCGGTGAAGTGCGCGGCCATGCGCCCGGGAGCGATCAAAAGATCCGGCGCTGTCTCAAGAACCAGGAGGTGTTGACGGACGTCCTGCCAGTCCGCATCGCTCTGCGGCGCTATCTCTCGTATCCCTTGCGCATCCGCGATCTGCCGGACCGATTTGAACACGGCGTCTCCGTTCGGATCCACCATGGAGTGCATGATCTCCTTGATGGTCGCGGGTCCGCGCGCCGCGCACACAACGCTCAACCAGAGCACCAAAGAAAGAACCGCCGCCAGCTTCGCCCTGCCTGGAAGTCGCGCCGCCCGATCCAGCTCCGCCGCATTATTGTAAACGCCGCGCCGAAAAACCAGATGGTTTACGGCGATCAGCCCGAGCAGCGCGATTTTGACACGGAACCACGGATCGCCCGCATATTGCATGGCTCCGGCGCCAAACAGCAGAACGCCGCATACCAGCGCAAATAAAAACCCGAAACGCTTGAGATTGCGAAGCCCGGTGACCAGTTCCGATATCGAATAACTTCCCATCCCAAAACCCAGCAAACGCAGATCCGTCAGGACGATCAGGCCCCCAAAAAAAGTCAGCGCCACGATATGCAGCGATACGATGACCGGATAAACATATGTCGAGTCCCGTATCCAGGAAAAGAAGCCGGTGTCCTCCAGCGACCTGAAAAACGAAACAGGCATAGTCAGATCCTGTTGTTCAGCGCCGAGCCAATGGATCCGATGAAGATCCCGCCGAATACGACGAGAGTCCACAGTCCGAGCGATAAGCATGCCACCAGGCCGCTCCAACCGCGGCGAGAATCTGAAACCGCTGCCTTGTAAACGATCGTGTAGTAAAAGATGACCGACAGCACGAGAAGAAACATCTTCAGAACGAAGACGTGGTTGAGGTAATACACGTCGGGATTGATGGAAAAAAGCAGTAATCCCGAAAAGATCGCGACCGAAAGGCCGGCCAGCGTCCACGGCATGGTATCGCGCCAGAGTTGGGCGGCGCTCTTTCGGGTCAGTACAGCGCCGAGCAAACGGAAATTTACCAGGGCAATTGCCCCGGCGCCGGTTATAAACCCGGCGATGTGAAAACACTCCAGGATGGGAAAGGCCGCGCTGGATTCGTTGAACGGGTTCTCAGTCAGCATCTGACCTTTATACGCGCTGGGCGCCTGGATTGACATATCACACTATCAGATATAGAATTCTCTGGACCTTGTGAGTTCCGAAGGTGACCGCGGAAGGCTCTAAGCCCATGGCTTGCGCGCGCGGCTCAGTAGATGCAACGCGTAACAGAGCGGCGACTGCGAAATGAGTTTCCATGGCCCCGAAGGCAACCAAAACAGATGAAGACGCAGTGGATCAACGTGTGGGTCAGGGCTTCGGCCCTGCCGCCGAGCTTCCGCTCGGCGTCCATGGTGCGAAACAAAATGCGATCGCCCGAACTGCGTCTGGAGGGGAGCGGTTTCTGCCACTGGCTGCCAGGCCGGCACCGTGACAGAGCGCGCCCATATAAGGGGGTATTTAGATCCATGAATCGTCTGCCAGAAAAAATCGCGGTGACCTTCTTTATCGCGGCGGCAACCGTGATGACCGTTTTGGGTCAGTTGCCCATTCCCGTGCCCGGACAAAGCCCGGTGCAAGGTGGCGCTCAAGCTGGAGCAGCGGGTGGCGGCCGGGGTGGACGCGGCGCCGGGCGCGGCGGGCGCGGGGCTCAGCCAGCGGCTGCCGAACCCGTAAGGCAGCTGGTCACTCCCATACCGGCAGCCATCGAAGTCACCGGTCCCGGCGAGTTCTACGAGACGTTCATGGAAGACCATGACGACGCGAAGAAAACCGATATCTCGCCGAAAGAGACATACGCGAAATACAACTATGAGGCGAAGGAGTACTTCGTATCGGGAACGACGTCCGGCGGCATGCCCTACAAGACCCGCATCGTCATCCGCAAACCCAAAGACAATGCGAAATTCGATGGTTTGATTCTCGCCGAATCCATGCACCCGAGCGGCAATCCGTGGGTGTTTCATTTCACTCAGACCTATGCCATGACGAGCGGGGTAATTGGGCTCGAGATCCTGACCAGCACACCTGCTGGACTCGCTACGGCGAATGAAGCGCGCTACAAAGATCTGACCGTTCCGAACGGAGCCGCCAACGACATCCTCGCGCAGGTAGGGGCGCTGATCAAGTCAGACCACAAAGATAATCCGCTGAACGGCCTTACTGTTCGAAAGATGATCCTTGCCGGTTCGTCCGCCTCGGCTGGCGTGGCCCAGAATTATCTCAGCAATGCTCACATGGCGCAGAGGCTCGCAGATATGAAGCCGATCTATGACGGGTTCATGCCGACCAGCGCCAACGGTCAGATTCCTGTGCTCGACGTCCCCACGATCCTCGTACCTACCATGCGGGAAACCTTCACAGGCAACGGGACAACGCAGCCAGACAACGAGAAGCTTCGAGTTTATGAATTTGCCGGGATGGCTCATATTGATTCCCGCGTTGCCGGCGGCTACTACCCGGATCCATGCAAGTATCCGATCAGCCGGTATCCGATGGGAGCGGAGATGTCGATTGCTCTCGACAAGCTCTTCACGTGGGTGGACAAAGGCATTGCGCCTCCCCACGCCGACCGGTTCTACGTCGATTTCAATCCCGACAACAAGCCGAGTCTCGATCGCGATAAGGGCTCCCTGCTCGCGCTGGATGAGTTTGGAAACGTCAAGGGCGGTATCCGCAACACATACGTCGATGTACCGGTGAAGAGTTTCCACGTTCCGAATGAAGGCGCGGAGCCGCGGATTTCGAACCCCAATCACTTCATCGCCGCACGCCGGATCAACGGTCAGGATCCTGACGCTCAACTGTGCGGTCTTGGCAATTTCGAGACGGCGCTGTCGAAGGATCAATTGAAGAAGCTCTACAAGAATCCAAAGGACTACTACAGCAAGGTCGAGAAGCGATACGACGAACTTGTGAAAGCGGGCTGGGCGCTGCCGGTCTACAGAGAGATGGTCCTCGCTGAAGCCTCCCGCGTGACGTTCTGAAGGGGTGCTGGTGTTTCCGAGTCGCGGCCTTGGGTGAGCGGTTACCGCTTGTCGACGACCACATTTCGAGAGGTTGCGCCGAAAGTGGCGGAAGCGGACTGGCCCGGGCAAGCGAAAGCCAATGGCGCCGTCCGCTCTCCGACGGCAGTCGGGCCCTATTGTGCCAACGAATGCCGGCCGCTGTGTCAACCTTAAGAACGGAGAATTTCGAAGTAGGAATCGTTTTGGCTCC
>DATHOT010000268.1:0-3333 GCA_035484655.1 Bryobacteraceae bacterium
GCTATCCGCTCGCGCGACGACCAGCTCGGGCCAAAACTCCAGGCCATCGGGTCGGAAATCGGCGTGATCGTTCCGCGGCGCGTGTCCAGGACATAAACGACGTTCTGGCCGCTGCGGTCCGAACTGAAAGAGAGGCGTGTACCGTCCGGGCTCGGCGCGACGCGACCGTAGTCGTTGGCGGCACTCTCGTACAACCGCCGCGGATCACCACCATCGGGATCCATCGTCCAGATCTGTGATCTGCCAGTACGCCTAGACGCGAAGAGCAGCGCCGTGCCGTCGGGCAAGTAAGTGGCGCGATTGTCGCCCGTCCCCGGCGCGGTGAGCCGCCTTAGGCGGCCGCCGAGCGTGGTCGGCGCGGCGGCGTACACGGCTGCGGTTTCTAGCACAAGCACGCCCAGGCTGGTCACAAACTCGCGTCTCCGCACTACCGTGACTCCCTCGTATGATGCGCGGCTTGCGCAAGATTGTCGCGTGCCCTAACGCGGCCAGAGCGGCCGTGGCCACGGCAATCGTGCGCGATCGTCCGGTAGCCGTGAGGCGAGGTAGAGCATCTGGCTGTCTTAGGCGTCCGCGGACAGCGGCCAGCCGCGGCTGAACACAACCGGCTGCCCGGCGCCCCAATTCTTGTAATAGATCTGCGTGCCATCGTTCGTCGCGATGGTGTCGCTCATTGCCCAATCGGGGTCACCGGACGGTTTGTTAAAAATCGTACGCTAAGCTCGCATTTGAGCAGCACACGCATCAAATGGCTAGGGAGGCTCCCGAGCCGCGCTTCGGCCTCGAACCGGTGTATTATTTCTTCCGGCCCGTACCCGCTCCGAACAATGGTTATCCTGTCTGCGGCGGCGACCGAGGCCTCCAGAACGTCCGCCAGTCCTTGGTCGAACAGCGTCACGCTGGTCGGCGCCTGGGCGCCGGCCTTCACACTCTCAGGCCGAATGAGGCACCACAATTTCGGAAAAAGTTCGTCATTGATCGTCGGCCTTGTCGCTCCTCTATTCGCCATTCACTGTCCCGTGTCAGTGGTGCGTTCGTTCGCACAAATTTTATTTTCCGACAAAGTTTATTTTCCGCCGGGATCGCGTTGGGCCGTTTGCTGAGCCAGAGTTGCATGGCCTGTATCTCTGACTGCTGATCGACGATGATCCCCTTCGCGAGTCTCCTCATCACAGGATCCTTGCCATAGAGCAGCTCGGCCTTGGCCATATCAATCGCACCCTGATGGTGGGGCATCATCATGGTTGCAAAATCATGGTCGACATCGCCATTCATCGGAGCCGACTTCATTCCTTTGTCCATCCCGTCCATACTCTCATTCATGACAAGCATAAAACTCGTCGCGCTGGGCTCCATCTGAGCGAAAGCCACTGCGGACAGCACCGCAATCAGGCCGACAATCCACAAGCGCTTCCGACAATAGAGAATTGGAGGACTCATGGGTTTTCACTCCTTTTCTTGGACGATTTGTCGAGATGAATAATGCAGAAGCTGTGGTACATTCTCGCGATATCCCCGAACAGACCAGGAGAAGCGGGCCGCAGGGCCTGGCTTCTCCGTATGCAGCGCTTTGCGTGCGACTATAGCTACTGCAGTTGCACCTGTACGGGCGTCGTTGAACCAGCAGGCACAATCACGAGGAAATCCTCGGGCTGTGGTGTCGCAGCCAGGAGCTCTCTTAGTACCCCAATGGACTCCGCGATCTGTGCTCCAGCCGCATTCGTCGTGAACGTGTTTAACGGTTGAAAGTTCTGGCCTGGAGCCGCCAGATCCGGCACATAGCCCAAGGTGTAGCTTGTGTCGGGTTGAAGGCCCGTAACTGCAGCTTCTAGCAGATCAATAGGGCCTTGATTATTCAGCGTCACTGTAGTCGGCGCGGCGGATGCGGGGCTTCCCGGAGGGCCCATGAACAGATGAACAGACTCCCCAGACGACCCCAAAGGCACCAAGTTGGAAAGCCCGTTGCCTGTCGGAACCGCAGTGGGCACATAGACCAAAGCTTGACCAGCCTGTCCGCCCGGAAGGGTTGCAATCACCTGGTTGCTTAGGGTATCTATCACCTGCAATCCCGTACCATTCTCCAGATTGATATAGATGCGTGTTCCATCGCCAGACGGCCATAAACCGTGCGGCAGCTCACCCACAGGTATGGTCGCGACCAGTTGCGGTGTATTGGTTGTGGTGTATACCTTTACGACATTTTCTCCGCCCACGGTGACATATGCGAACTGGCCGTTCATGTTTCGCACGATATTGACGTGGTTCGTAATTGGGCCGGTATCGAGGATTGCCCAAACATTAAAGGGGGGCCGTGCGTTAAACACCTCGGTTTTGCCAGTGTCTTTCAACGTGAACCACACCTGCTGCCCATCAGGCGTCGCTGAAATATTGGGACAGAAGGGGGATGGCTGGGGAACAGTGGCGACGATCTTGTGACTTTTGACATCAACGACCACTGTCTCAGGAACGAAGCTGGAGCACACATAGCCGTATTTTCCGTCTGGCCGGAAAATTGTCATTCCAGGGCCGTCGCCGACGAAGATTCGGTCTTTCTTTTCATAGGTCCTGCCGTCGATAACCTGAACGTAATCCTCTCCTCTCACCGTGACCCACACTTCGCTGTCGTCCGGGGTATGAAAGACTTCGTGTGGGGATCGGCCTACATATGTGATGTGCTTGATCGCATTCGTAGCGGTGTCAATGAAGGTTACGGAGTTCGAGACGATCGAAACCACATCGAGCGTTTTGTAATCGAACGAGAATCCCATACCATGCACCAGCACCTGGCCATAGTTGCCTGAGTCAAACGTTGGATTCCCGTAAAGGGGGCTTATAATATTCGGAATGATTCCGCCGAGTGGGATCACGCCGAGCAAGCTATTGCTTGACGGATCATAAACGGAAATTGTGTTGGATGTCTGATCCGCTTTATAGACGCGATCATGCGAAGTGATCGGAATTTGCGGCGCATTCGCACCAAAGGGAACCTCCCCTGCCTGGCTATTCCTCACGCATGTCACACACGCAACTGCACATGCGATTGCGATACAAAGACGAGGCTTCATTTGCTGCTCCTTTTCTCGAAATGTTCGGGTCGCTATGTCTTTCAGCCGACCGGCTAAGCGATGCTTTGAGTGAGCGCCCTGACCCGTCGTCTCATAGTCCCCCGGGGTTGACCCCCCACGAAATCAGGAGGACCCGCGAGCGAGTGAAGAAAGGCATCCGGGCACCTCACTGACGCGCCGGGCCGCTTAATTCAACCAACCCGGCTGAGAAACCAGAGATCCAAACACCACCTTTTTGCGGCATCGAGCTCAATTCCGGACGTGCCGC
>DATHOT010000269.1:0-19221 GCA_035484655.1 Bryobacteraceae bacterium
CGGCGCCAGCGGACGCGGCGCGGTAGGAAACATGGCAGGCCGGGGACCGTCTGCGACCTGGCTCACCTTGCTACATTAGCTGCGATGTCCCAACCTCGACTGATGGAAACGGCCCGGCTGTTCCTGCGCGTCGGCACCACCGCTTTCGGCGGAGGCGATCCGACCATCGCCATTTTGCAACGCGAGTTTTACCGGCGTGACTGGTTGAGTCCGGACCAATTCGCGATCGCCTTCGGGCTGGCGCGCCTGACGCCGGGAACCAACGTGCTGGCATTTTGCGCCGCGGCCGGCTGGTATCTCATGGGCGTCTTGGGCGCCATCACGGCCGTGCTGGGCCTCACGATTCCGTCTTCGATTCTGGTGATCTGGTTGACCCGCGTCTGGGAACTGGGCGTGGAGCATCCCGCGGCGCGAGCGGTATTCGGCGCCATGATCGCCGCAGCGGTGGGGACGATGATCGGAGCGGCGGCCATGCTGGTGCGGCGGCAATGTTCCAAACGAACCTGGCTATCGCCGGTATTGATCGCCACTGGCGCGTTCGTTCTATTTCGGGTAGCAGGCATATCGCCGCTGCAGGTTATCGCCATCGCAGCGGTGACGGGTTTCTTCTGGGTGCGGCAGTGAACGTCGTAGTTCTTTATCTGCTGCTGCTCAAGGCCACGCTGACCTCCTTTAGCGGCTTGGCATCGCTGCCGATGATCCGAAACGATTTCGTTGTGCATTACCACCTACTCACGGACCGGCAACTGAATACCGCGGTGGCAGCGGGACGCCTGGGTCCGGGACCGTTAGGAATTTACGTTGTAAGCGTGGGCTACCTGGTGGCTGGCGTTCCGGGCGCGTGCGCCGGCTGGCTGGCGATGATCACCCCGGCGTTTCTCATCATTCCGATGCTGCACTTCATTGGCAAGCGCGCCGAGCATCGCCGCATACGGTCGGTCACGCGCACAGTGTTGCTGGCCGGCGCAGGACTCATGGCCGCGGCAGCCGTGCCGCTGGCTCGGGACGCGATTACAGGGCCCATGACGTTTGCGATCGTAGTCGCAAGCTTCGCGCTAATCGCCCTGACGCGCGTCGACACGCTGTGGATCATGCTGGGCGCGGCGATCGCCGGGTATTTGTCATTCCAACTTTGATATACTCAGCCGAGACCCCCGATTTTTCCTATGTCAGATCACCGGTTAGGGGATATTATCGACGATCACTGCATAAAGTGCCGCAGGATCACAAACCATGCCATCGTATCTTTAGTCAATGCCGAGCCAGCCAAAGTCCGCTGCCGGACCTGCTATCACGATCATGACTATCGACATGAACAGGCTCCACCCTCCAAAAAGGACCTGAAAAAGCAAGAGCTGTTCAAAGAAGTATTGTCGTCCGTGAATACCGGTCCGGCACTCGTCGCCGACGATCCCGCGCCCGAACCAGAGGCTGCTGCCCCAGCGAAAAAAACCAAGACACGCACGAAAAAGGCGTGAGCACCTCCTGGGACGCGGAGCAATACGAAGGCAAATATTCGTGGGTTTGGCGTCTGGGCGCCGGCGTAGTCGAGTGGCTGGCTCCAAAACCGGGTGAGCGGATTCTGGACGTAGGTTGCGGTACCGGCCAACTCACCGCGGAGATCGCCAAACTAGGCGCACAGGTGGTGGGCCTGGACAGCTCAGTAACCATGATCGGGCAGGCGCGGCAGAATTATCCGGGACTCACGTTCGCACTCGGCGATGCCGCGAATTTCCACTTTGAAGAGCCCTTCGATGCAGTTTTTTCCAACGCCGCGTTGCACTGGGTGAAGCAGGCCGATGAAGCGGCCGAGTCGATCGCGCGGGCGCTGAAGCCCGGTGGACGATTTGTGGCGGAGTTCGGCGGCCACGGTAACACCGGATCGATTTTGAGGGCCTTGCGCGCAGCTCTGGGGCCAGAGTCCGACGCGCGTTGTCCCTGGTATTACCCGAGCGTTGCCGAGTATGCGGCGGTACTGGAGCGGCACGGGCTGGAGGTGCGGCACGCCGAGCTGTTCGACCGGCCGACACCATTGGAGGGCGAGAATGGTATGGATGACTGGCTGCGGATGTTCTGCGACAGTTATTTCAAAGGTATGCCCGCCGATGAAACCCTGGCTAAGCGGCGCAACGTTGCCGGGATTCTGCGGGCCGAGCGATATCGTGACGGAGTCTGGACGGTGGATTACCGGCGGTTGCGTGTCCTGGCTCTCAAGATCGCTTGATCAGCGAGTGGGCTAACCCTTCCGCAATTCGTTTTTCAGATCATTCAGCAACTGGTCGCGGTCACCGGTGGTGAGATCTCTCTCCAAACGCCGCAACGCTATCCCGACGATATCCCGGTGATGGAGCTTCGCGCCGACGCCCTCGGCATCGCTCAACCGCAGCCAGAGGTCATGCAGCCGATCGACGTCCTCGGGCCACAGGCGCGGCGGATGCGGGCCGAGATTTACGTAAATGGACGGTCGATCCGGACTGATAACTTCCAGTGAGAAGGCGTGGCGCGGCTCAGGCAGGCTCTCCCAAGCCAGACCGATGCGGCGCGCAAGTTCCTCGGACGGCATCTTCGCCGAAACTCCGGTGACCAGCCGCGAGGCCTTGAGTTTGGCGGCCGACTGCACCATCGCGTCGAAAGGATTCACGGCCGGAACCTCCAGAAGTTCCACCGGCTTGCCTTCCTTTTCCGCGATCTCGACCACGTGGCTGAATAGTTCTCTCTCGTAGTCGCTAAACATCTGCTCGTCGGAGAGGTCATATTCGCCGGCTCCCGCGGAAATGGTTCGTACAGTCATAACGACGATGTCGTGCCGCCGCAGATTTGTTTTTTGGAGGACCTTCCGAAGGTGCTCCATATTGTGATAGTCGCGCACCGCCACCAGGACACATCCGGGCCGGGCGTGCAAAGTGCCGGCGCCGACTTGAGGCTGATGATCCAGATTGAATTCTTCGAGCGGCTTCTTCTCCAGATGTTGCAGACGCCGCTTGCGCTCGTTGACGCGCTCGGAAATGGTGAAGACGACGAAGAGCACCAGAGTAAAGGCCACGCCATAAATGGTCGCAATCTGTTTAGTGAACAAATTGGCGGTAGCGACGAAGCCGAGGATCAAGGTGGTGATTCCCAACCCGATTGGAATCTCCACGCCGCCCATGTGCAGATTGAACGGGAATTTGTATTCCTGATCGTGACGCTGATAGCGCAGCACCAGTACTCCCAGTGACTTCAGGAAGAAGCTCCAAACCACGCCGAAAGCGTACGCTTCTCCCAACAGATACATGTCGCCGCGGCTCAGAATGATGGTTGCAAGCTGCAGCAGCGTGATCAAATTGATGATCCGGTAAGTGGTCCCGAAGCGTTTCTGGGGTTTGCGAAACCAATCCAGCAAGACGCCATCTTCGGCCACGCGGTTCAGGACGCCATTCGCTCCGATCATAGACGTGTTGACGGCGCCTGAGAGAATCAAGATGCCCACGATTACCACAAAAATATGGAACGCCAGCTTCACCAGCTCAGGTCCTGCCAGTTGCATCGCCAGGCCGCCCAGGAGATTATCGGCGTACATGTTCCGGATGTCCTGCGGACTGATGATCATACCGGCAAATACGGTGATGACACCGGTACAAATGACTGCGTACCAGCAAACGATGTTCGCCGTGATGCGAAGATTCTTCATCTTGGGATAGGCGATTTCGCGATAAACCTGCGCGAGGGTTTCGAATCCGCTCATGGAGAGAAGCGAGTGTCCGAAGGCGATAATCAGCGCGATCATCGGAATAGACGGCCAAACGGTTCCCTTCAACCAACCCAATGCCTCGGCGTTGAACTGGAGATTGCGCGGTAGAGGCGCAGGCGGAATGTAAACGTGATTGCGCAAGAAAATCGTCAGCGGACACCAGATCACGAGAGCGATCACCATAATGGTTGTGATCTGCATAATCCGCAACGCTTTACCGCTCGATTCGTGGATACCCTTAAGGTTCTGCCACCAGAAGTATCCGGTAACCAGCACCGCGAAGAAGGCGGCGAAGTGATTCACGTTGAAAGGGAACGACTGTCCGAGCATTCTGGCGACTTCGTCCAGAAGGTGGCCCAGATACTGGCCGGCGCTGACGACACTGATAGGTCCAGTGAGGATGTAGTCGAACACCAGAGCCGAAACGGACATGCGGGCCATGAAAGGGCCCATGCTATCCTTCACCACGATGTACACGCCACCGCGCACGAACATGCTGCAGCTTTCCATGTACACCGATCGCACGGCGAAGCTGAAAAGCATCACGCCCAGGACGAACCAAGGCGCCGCGGGTCCGATGGCAATCTCCGCAATGCCGCCGGCATAATAGGCGGACGAAGCCAGATCGGAAAGCACAATGGATGCGCCACGCCAGAAACTGATGAAGGACAAGGCTACGGTCGTGGCCACCACGACTTTGGCCGACGTCATGGTGGGTTTGCTAACTTCGCTCGACATCTAAGGGGCTATTT
Source organism: Bryobacteraceae bacterium (assembly GCA_035484655.1). Lineage (GTDB taxonomy): Bacteria > Acidobacteriota > Terriglobia > Bryobacterales > Bryobacteraceae > Palsa-89. The sequence goes on from DATHOT010000269.1 coordinate 4,483, forward strand.
CCATTTCCATTCTACTCGGGCGTTCCTTATTACGCGCTTGTGACACAAGTTATATCCTACGATGATCACATGGGGCGTAGCACGGCAGTTCAAATTGCTGGAGAACTTCGGGCGCACGGGTTCCAAGCCTGGCTGGTGGGCGGGTGCGTGCGAGACCTGATATTGGGGCGCGAGCCGGCCGACTACGACATCGCTACCGACGCGAAGCCGGAGCAGCTAATCGAGATGTTTCCGAAAGCCCAACTGGTGGGCACACAATTCGGCGTGGTGCTGGTGGACGGCGTGGAAGTTGCCACATTTCGCAGCGATCGTTCTTATCTGGACGGCCGGCATCCCGTGGAAGTCAGCTTTGAGACCGATGCGAAACAGGACGTGTTGCGCCGCGATTTCACGATCAATGCTCTGCTGCTGGATCCTGCGCTGGCATCATCCCCGGAGTTGGCATCCAAGGTGGTGGATTACGTCGGGGGCCTCGATGATTTGAGAAAAGGGCTTATTCGCGCGATCGGCGACCCGGAGCAAAGATTTGAGGAAGACCACCTGCGCATGCTGCGCGCCATTCGATTCGCGGCGCGCTTCGGTTTTGAAATCGAACCGGCGACCATGGCCGCGATCCAGAAACTGCACGGCCGGATTGTGCGGGTCTCACCGGAGCGCATCCGCGATGAACTGGTTCGGATCCTCACCGAAGGCGCTGCCAGGCGGGGCCTCGAGCTGCTGGATTCATCCGGTTTACTCAGCGATATCCTGCCCGAAGTAGCAGCCATGAAGGGCGTGGAGCAGCCGCCCCAGTTTCATCCAGAGGGCGACGTGTGGACCCATACGCTGCTGATGTTGGAAGGCCTCCGATCTCCGACGGCGACTTTGGCGCTGGGCGTCCTGTTGCATGACGTGGGCAAGCCCGGGACCTTTCGTATCGCCGAGCGCATCCGCTTCGACGGCCATGTGGAGCTAGGTGAGAAGATCGCGCGAGACATCCTGACACGGCTGCGACTCTCTAATGCGGCGATCGAACAGGTGATCGCGCTGGTGGCGAATCACATGCGCTTCGGTCACGTGCACGAGATGCGCGAAAGCAAGCTCAAACGCATGCTGCGCATGGAGCGCTTCGACGAACACCTGGAGCTGCACCGGTTGGACTGCTCGGCCAGCCACGGCAATCTGGAGAACTACAACTTCGCAAAATGCAAGCTCGAGCAATTACCGCCGGAGCAATTGCGTCCGGCTCGGCTGCTCACGGGTCGCGACTTGATTGAGGCCGGCTACGCGCCAGGCCCGGATTTCACGCGCATGCTGGAAATGGCCGAGGATGCGCAGTTGGAGTCGAAGATACACAGCAAAGAGGACGCGCTGGAGCTGGTAAAATCGGCGTTCGGGCGCGCACAGAAATAACGTAGTGGAGACTCCTTCGTGTTAGTTGCCGAGTACCTGTCAACCAGCTACCACCCTGACCGCGAATATATCGATGGACGAGTGGTAGAGAGGAATCTCGGAGAAAGGACGCATAGCGCTACACAGGGAGAGCTCGTCGTTTATCTCGCGGCCAGATCTGATGAGCTTGGCGTCGAGGTCTTCCCCGGCGTTCGCGTACAAGTAAACCCCACGCGCTTCAGGGTTCCTGACATCACGGTCATACGAGCATCCCAGGAACAAGGCGAGATTTTCACCAGCCCACCACATCTCTGCATCGAGATCCTATCCAAAGACGACACCATGCAATACATGCTGGAAAAGATCGACGACTATCTGAACTTCGGCGTACCCTACGTGTGGATCATCAATCCGAGGAATCGAAAAGGATATGTCGTCACGTCAGAAGGCATGTTTGAGGCGAAATCGGGCATCCTCGAAACAAAAGATCCTGCGATCAACGTGCCGCTAGCAGTCTTGTTCGAGTAGTTACTAACGTCGGCGCCTCACAATTCTCCCGTAGACCTTGTTACACTTTCACCGTGCCGGCTCACGCAACCAAGCAGGCCTATTCGCGCGAGGAGGTACGCCGGCTGCTCGACGTTTCTGAGCGGCAGCTTCGCAGCTGGGAGAAACAGAAATTCGTTTCCGCCAGCGGATCTTTCAACTTCTCCGATATGCTCGCGCTACGAACCCTTATCGGATTGCGTAAGAGCAAGATTCCGGCGACGCAAATCCGGAGAGCTCTGGACGCGTTACGCGCGCGACTTCGTGACGTGACCAATCCGCTTACTGAGCTGAAGATCTACTCGCGAGGGAAAAAGATCCAGGTGCAGTTCGCCGGCCAACGGATGGAGCCTATTTCGGGTCAATTGCTGCTGGATTTCGACGAGGCCGAGATCAGCAAGCTGCTGTCCTTTCCAGGGCAGAACGCCGGAGAGAATGTTGGAGCCCGCAAACATAAGTCGCGCGTCGAGGCCGAACATTGGTTCGAGAAAGGACTGGAACTCGAGCAGACTGGCGCGCCGATGGAAGAGATTATCGAGGCGTATCGCAAGGCCTCCGAAATCGACCCCACGTCCGCCGGAGCGCTGGTCAACCTGGGCACGGTTTATTTCAATGCGCGCAACTGGCGCGAGGCTGAGCAGCATTACCGTAAGGCGCTGGAGGTCGACTCCCACTACGCGCTCGCCTATTTCAATCTGGGCAATCTCTTTGATGAAAAAGGCGATCGCTCCGAGGCGCTGGCACATTACCTGTCTGCGATCCGGTTTCAATCGAACTACGCCGACGCGCATTACAATGTCGCGCTGCTCTATCAATCCACCGGGCAGCCTCTGAAGGCCATGGGACACTGGAAACTTTATTTGAAGCTTGATCCGAGCAGCTCCTGGGCCGCTATCGCTCGCCGGGAACTGGCCAAGCTGAAAGAGTCCACTATCGTGAGGGGGCCGCGGCCGGGTTAGCAAGCTTCGACAGGAACCAATCGCGCGCCAGTACGGATACTTTCTGGAGCGCACCCGATTGCTCGAACAGGTGGCCGGCCCCCGGGATGATCTGCAACTGTTTCTCGCAGCGCAGGAGTGCTAGGGCCTTGCGATTCAAATCCAACACCACTGGGTCCGCTGCTCCCACGATCAGCAGCGTGGGCGCGTCGACGCGTGCCAGCGCAGCCCCGGCCAGATCCGGCCTTCCGCCACGCGACACGACCGCGCTTACCAGGCGCGGAACTTCGGCTGCGGCGACGAGGGCAGCGGCGGCGCCGGTACTCGCTCCAAAATGACCCAGTTTCAAATGGCGTACTTCCGGACGACGTGAAAGCCATTCCGTGGTGGTCGTCAGGCGCCGGGCGAGAAAAGGAATGTCGAAGCGAAGATGGGCCGTCTGTAAATCCACTTCCTGCTCGTCCGCAGTCAGCAGGTCGATGAGCAGCGTCGCCAATCCGCCCTCGTTCAGGACATCGGCCACGTAGCGATTTCTCGGGCTGTGGCGCGAACTGCCGCTGCCGTGCGCAAACAACACGGCACCCTTCGGCGCGGTAGGCACGCTCAAGTCCCCTTCCAGACGGATCGAATCCATAGCTATCGAATCCATAACTATCGAATCCATGGCCACGCTAACCGGCGCGTGCTCGATTGCCAGACCGGCGCTTCCGTGCGAGATTCTCGTATCGTTCATAGCGCTTCTCCTTCAGCCATAGCGCTGCTCCTATCGAGTTAGTCGTTAGCGTGCGGACGCGTTGTGGGTCGCCGCAGCTTCCAGCAAGCTCCGGACTTCCTGGTCCGTAGTCTGAGAGAACTCGTTGTACCAAAGGCTGACTGCATGAAAATCCCGCGGAACAATCGCGCAAACGACTTTGTCAGCTTCATCGCGCAGGCTTCGACAAGTGTCGGCCGCGCCAACTGGAACCGCCACGACAATACGAGCAGGGCGGCTCTGGCGGAGGGCACGCACCGCAGCCCGCATGGTGGACCCGGTGGCCAGTCCGTCGTCCACGATGATTACGGTCCGCCCGGCCAGATTCGGAAAAGGAACGTCGTCCCGATAGGCGCGCTGCTGCCGCTCCAGCTCTGTTTGTTCGTAAGCGGCAACGGCATCCAGGATGGGTGCGGAGATCTGCAGCGAATCGATCACGTCGCGATTGAGAACACGGACGCCGCCGCTTGCGATCGCTCCCATGGCCAGCTCGCGGTGACCCGGCACACCCAACTTGCGCACTACGAACACGTCCAGCGGCGCATGCAGCGCCCGAGCCACCTCGTAAGCAACCGGCACTCCTCCGCGAGGCAAGCCGAGCACCAGAACCGCCGGATCGTTGGCATACGGCGCGAGCTCAGCGGCCAGTTGGACGCCGGCAGCCTGGCGGTCTCGGAAAATGCTGGGCATCACTAGATTGCTTGCAAACGAACGTCCACTCCGGAGGTCACTTGCCACGGCCAGTGTATCCTAAAGCTTAGAGGACCATTTGAGTAGGATCGTACTCGCATTTCGTAGTTTTTTCGCAATCCTGTTTACCGGGCGTCTTCCGGGTGATATCGCTCAGGCGTTCGGATTCACGCAGGTGAAATCCCCAACGCCGGCGGCCAAGCCTGCTGCTCCCCAGGCGCGTCCATCCGACGGCGCGCTGCAAATCCTGGGCCTGCTGCAGCGCGACTCGCGGCTAATCGATTTCATGATGGAGGACATCTCGGCCTATTCCGATGATCAGGTGGGCGCGGCGGTTCGGACACTGCACGACCAGTGCCGCGAATCATTGAATCGCTACCTTCGCCTGGCACCCGTGATCGATGCGGTGGAGGGCAGCTTCACTAAACTGGAGACCAACGATCCGGCGACCGTGAAACTGCTGGGCAACGTGCCGGTGAGCGGCAAGGCGCCGGGTGGGATTCTCCGACACAAAGGCTGGCGGGCCGAGAAGATCGATCTGCCGCCCACTCCGCCGGCACAGAGCGTCACGGTGATAGCTCCGGCGGAGGTAGAAGTCGAGTAGCGGCCGATGAATATCGGCATCGACCTGGGCACCACGAACTCGGCTCTCGCCTACATCGCACCGGTGCAGGGAGAGCTGCCGGATTACCCGGAAATCAAAGTGCTGCAGATCCCGCAGTACGTGGCCCCGGGCCAGGTAGAATCGCGCCGTACCTTGCCATCGTTCCTGTTCCTGGGCGATCAAACGTACGTTGGAGTTTACGCGCGCGAGCAAGGCGCGCTGGTGCCCACCAAGTCGGTCCACTCGGCGAAGTCATGGCTCTCAAATCCCGAAGTGGATCGTACCGCCAAGATCCTTCCGTGGGACGCGCAGGAAGGCGGGCGCATTCTTTCGCCAGTGGAGGTTTCAAGTGCGGTACTGGCGCATATTCGCGAGGCGTGGAACAAAGAATATCCGAATGATCCGTTAGCTGACCAAGATATCGTTCTGACCGTCCCGGCTTCGTTCGACGAAGAAGCACGGGAGCTCACGGTGCAAGCCGCGCGCGACGCCGGCATCGAAAAGCTGACGCTGGTGGAAGAGCCGGCAGCCGCGTTTTATTCCTGGATCGCGAATCACTTGGCGCAATCGCAGAAGAGCCTGTTCGACGGGCAACTGGTGCTGGTGTGCGACGTGGGCGGCGGCACGAGCGACTTCACGCTGATCCGCGTGCATCGCGATGGCGACCGGATAGAATTCACGCGCACGGCAGTGGGCAAGCATCTGCTTCTCGGTGGCGACAACCTGGATCTCACGCTGGCGTGGCTGGTGGAAGCCAAGCTCAATACGCAGCTCTCCATCCGGCAGCGCAGCGGGCTTCGGCGGCAATGCGCGGCCGCCAAGGAACGGATGCTGGCCGATCCAAGTCTTAAGAGCGTCGAGATTACCGTGCTCGGCGCGGGATCGTCGTTAGTGGGTGGCACGCTCAAAACCGAAATTTTGCGCGAGGAAGCGCTCGAACTCACGCTCGATGGTTTCCTGCCTTTCTGCGCGATCGACGAAAAACCGGCGGAGGAAAAACGCAGCCTTTTTCGCGAACTGGGTCTTCCCTATGTTTCCGATCCGGCGATTACGCGGCACCTGGCGGCGTTCCTGAGCGCCAATGAGGGCGCGCGGCCGGACGCGATCCTATTCAACGGCGGTTTCTTCATTCCCGACATCTGTCAGCAGCGCGTGGCCGACGTGATGGAGCGTTGGTACGGGCGCCGGCCGCTGGTGCTGGAGAATCGCGACCTGGATCTCGCAGTCGCGGTGGGCGCCGCGTATTATTCGTACGTTAAGGCAACCGGCGCCGGTCTGCTGGTACGTGGCGGTCTTCCGCGCGCATATTACGTCGGCGTCGGCGACAACGAGGCGGTTTGTCTGGTACCGCGCGGAACTGAAGAGGGCCGCACGCTGGAGCTCGACAGTCAGGATCTGCATTTGGTCGCGAACAAGCCGGTGTCGTTTCGCCTGTACAGTTCGCTCACGCGCGTTGACGATCCGGCCGGGTTGACGCTCGGGCCGGCGGAAACGGGCGAACTGCATCTGCACGCACCGCTCAACGCCGTGATCCGCTTCGGCAAGTCTGGCGAGCGTCTGGTTCCGGTGAAGCTGCGCGCGCACCTGACAGAGGTCGGGACTTTAGAAGTCTGGGCCGATTCGAAGATCAGCGAACATCGCTGGCGTCTGCAGTTTGAATTACGCAAGACAGCTTCCAGCGCGGCAGGCAAGCCGGCCGCTGTTGTGAGCGACGAAGCGGTGGCCCAGGCCGAAACCTTGCTCAATGCCACTTTTCGCCACGGAACGATGGCGCCAGAGGAACTGCCCGGCAAGCTCGAGCAAACCCTCGCACTGGGACGCAATTCCTGGCCGCTGAGCGCGATCCGCCGCCTGGCGGACCGGATGCTCGATCTCTCCGAGGGCCGTCGTAAATCTGCAGCTCTTGAATTGCGCTGGCTTAACCTGTGCGGATTCTGTTTGCGGCCCGGCTTCGGTTTTCCGGGAGACGATTACCGGATCGAGCAGGCGCGTCGAATTTACGCCGCCGGACTTCAATTCGGCAATCAAATCCAGAACGAAATCGACTGGTGGATTTTTTGGGGCCGGCTGGCCGGTGGACTGAACAAGAACCAGCAGGTGGATATCTTCCAGAGGCTGTCGCCGGTCCTGCTGCCGCGCGGAGCAAAAAGGCCGCGCACCAACAATAGCCTCTTGCGCGAGATGTGGCGCACCGCTGCCAGTCTGGAGCTGTTACCGCTTCAGACTAAGACGCAGCTCGGTGATGCATTGATCGTTCAGGTCAAGCGAGGCGAAATGGTGGACACGGGTTTCTGGTGTCTGTCACGAATCGGCGCGCGCAAGCTCTTTTACGGACCCATCAATCAAGTGCTGCCGACGCCGGTCGCGACGCGCTGGGTGGAGGCACTGCTCAAAATCGCCGGCTCCCAGGACGCTCTGGTTGCGATTGCGCGGCGCACAGGCGACTCTACGCGCGATCTTGCTCCGGCAACGGTGGACCTGGTCCGCCGAAAAATCCCTGAGCCGCTGATCCCCGCGCTCGAGGGCGAAGTAGAGGAAGATCTCGGCAAGGTCTTTGGCGAAGAGCTGCCGTCCGGCCTGGTTGCGGCCCTTGCGTCGTCACCCGCCGCGCCGTGACCCGCCGCTTCGTGACTGAGGACGCAATCGTCAGCAAGCTTCGGCGCCGTGCTCCGCTGATCGGAGATGACTGCGCGGTAATTGCGACGCCGCCGAACTCCGATCTTCTATTCACCACCGACTTCAGCATCGAAGGCGTGCACTTCACGCGTAAATCGACGCCGGAAGCGATCGGATACCGGGCCGTAGGGCGCAGTCTGAGCGACATTGCAGCCATGGGGGGCACGCCGCTCTATTGCCTGGTTTCAATCGCCCTTGCCCCGTGGACAAACCAGCGCTGGATTGATGGGTTATATCGCGGTATCCACAAAATGCTGCGCCAGGCCAAAGCGTCGCTCGCAGGCGGCGACATTTCGCACGCCAGACAATTTGTCTGCGACGTGATGGTGTGCGGCGTCGTCGGCAAAGGGAAAGCGTTGCTGCGCTCAGGCGCGCGTAGCGGCGACATTCTCTACGTTTCCGGCGCGCTCGGAGGTTGGCGGCACAAACGCGTCATCGTACCCCAGCTGGATGCCGGCCGAAAGCTCATCGGCAAGGCGACCGCCTGCATGGACATCAGCGACGGGCTCGCGCTCGATCTGCACCGGCTTTGTAAGGCGTCCGGTGTTGCCGCACAGCTCGAATCGATCCCGCTGCTCCAGGGCGCGACGATCGAACAGGCATTGCATGACGGCGAAGATTACGAACTGCTGTACACGGCGCCACGAGGGGTGCGCGTTCAGGGGCTTCGAATTGGCGCGATCGTGAAAGGCCAGCCCGGAGCGGTCACCTTTCAAGGAAAATTAGTATCAACGCGTGGATACGATCACTTGCGGGCTATTACGACGACCTCCCCACAATAGCGGCGCAAGGGCGGGCAAGCGTTCAGTAGCACCGTGTCGGCGAGCTCCAGGGATGCCAAAATCCAGCGGACTGCGCTGCTCGTGAATCTACCGCGAAAGAATCGCTTGGCCATCACGAGAAGACCCAGGGGCATCAGCGTGACTTCCCGAAGGCGCGAGCGAAGCAGGTTTACATGTCCGTCGTTGAAGAGTATTTCCTCCCCGGCTTCGTCGGGCTGCCTGCTCAATCTCCAGCGTAACCGGCGCAGGGAGTTGAGAATCGGATTGTTGCCGTAAGTTTCCGCCAGCACCAGTTTGCCGCCGGGCCGCAAGACACGCAGCAGCTCGTCCAGCGCATTCGGATACTTCAAAGTGTGGTGGACAGCCGCGCTGGCGTAAATCAAATCGAACTCGTCATTGGAAAAGCAGCTTAGATCGCTGGCATCTCGCGCGATGCCCTTTACGCGCCCAGCGACACCACTGACGTCGGCACGCCGCAGGGCCAACTCAATCGCAACCGGAGAAAGATCCAGCAAAGTTACATCCGCGCCTTCGCCTGCCAGCATCAAGCCCCAATCGCCGGTTCCGCAGCCGTAATCGAGAACGCGCTGGCCGGCGGCGGACTCCGCCAGCAACACTTTCAATACGGTCTCGTAAAGACGCCGACGCTCGTAAATGGCACGGGCCGGATTAGCGAGATCGGCTTCGATCGTCCGGCGATTGCAGATGAGTTGACTAGCGGGGAGGTTCAGGTGCTGCGCGTAGACGCCGTCGTAGAAGCCGCGCTCCTGGTCGGCAGTGATGCTCACGACTAAATCCTATTTCCGCAAGTAAGCGTCGTCGCCGCGAATCCAGTCTTCCCGCGGTGGAGAAAACAGATCGACCACGATACAATCCTCCAGCGCCTCGGCACTGTGCGGAACGTGCGGGGGAATTTGCAGGACTTCCCCGGCCTTCACGACCTTTTCGACTCCGGCTAAAACAAACCGCATCGATCCCTTCTCGATCATCGAGATCTGCTCGTTGTGATGGCTGTGCTCCGGCACTGAACAACCCTTCCGAATATTGAGGCGCGCCACAGTCATTGTTTTTCCGTGAATAACCTGGCGCACGAACAGCGGATTCATCTGCTCTTTCGCGACTTGATCCCACTCATAAAGCTGCATGGCGGACCGATTGTATCATGCAGGCCCAGCTCGTTGTTATGATGTAGATTCTGCATCCAGCACCAACAGAGGAGTCTGAATGAAAGGCGTCGTTCTAGCCGGCGGCACGGGCAGCCGCCTGTTTCCCCTAACCAAGATCACCAACAAGCACCTGCTTCCAATTTACGACAAGCCCATGATTTTTTATCCCATCCAGACACTGGTGGATGCGGGAATCAAGGAAATTCTGCTGGTGACTGGCGGCCGCAACTCCGGCGATTTTTTGCGGTTGCTGGCCAATGGGCGCGAATTTGGACTGAAACACATCGACTATACCTACCAGGAAGGCGAGGGCGGAATCGCCGATGCGCTGGGCCTGGCCGAGCATTTTGCGGACGGCGACAAGATCTGTGTGATCCTGGGCGATAACATCATCGAAGGGACCATACGCGACGCGGTCGACGATTTCAAGAAGCAAAAGAACGGAGCCAAGATCCTGCTCAAAGAGGTCACCGACGCCGAGCGGTTCGGCGTTGCCGAGCTTCGCGACGGCCATATCGTGGGCATCGAAGAGAAGCCCAAGAAACCGAAATCGAACCTCGCTGTAACTGGAATCTACATGTACGACGGCACCGTTTTCGAAAAAGTGCGCGAGTTGGTTCCCTCCGGCCGTGGCGAGCTGGAGATCACCGATGTCAATAATGCTTACATCCGGGAAGGCTCGATGACGTACGCGAATCTGGATGGCTGGTGGACCGATGCGGGCACGTTCGATTCCCTGCTCCGGGCCGCCAATCTGGTGGCCAAGACGCGGCCCAGCAACGATTCGGACAATGAGGAAGACGCTAGCGCGCGAGTGCCGCCGGTTTCGGCCTAGATCACGTCCGCGAAATTTTTCCGCAGTTTGTAGAACCAGGCATAGCCGAGCAAGAACACCACCAATGCAACCGCCCATAATTTAACGAGCGGCAGCAATTCCGGAGCATGGTTTTCCAGAAATATCGCGCGATATCCGCGGACTAACACGTAGAACGGATTCTTCCGTAATATCGCAAATGCCCCGGCGGGGAGAGTCGACAGACTCGACTCGGGATAGCAGATGGGCGTAATGAAGAACCACAACGTCAGCAGGAATCCCATGATCTGGCCGAGGTCGCGCACGTAAACGCCCAAGGCTGAGAGGAACCAGCAAACGCCCAGCGTGAAAAGCAGTTGGGGAACGAGCAGTACCGGCAGCCAGATCACCGAGGAAGGAACCGCTCCGCGAATTAGCAACAACGCCGCAACGAACACGGCGGCGCCGAAGACTTCTGTGATCAATCCCGCCACCACCTGATTTACGGGCAGCGTTTCCAGCGGAAATATTAGCTTCTTAACGAAATTGCGATGTTCCAGAATCACGTGGGGCGCGCGTCCTGCAGGCTCGGTAAAAGCCAACCAAGGCAGCATCCCGGCCAGAAAGTAAAGCGCGAAGCTGGTGGAACTCTGATCGGGGCCAAATCGAGTTCGCAATACAACCCCGAACACGAAGAAATAGGTGGCCATCAACAACAGCGGATTCAAAATCGTCCAAAAGACGTCGCCGAACGAGCCTCGATAACGCGCCAGTATATCGCGCCGCGCCATGGAACCGATCAATCGATGATTCTCTGCTATCGTTCGGATCGGACCCGAAACAATCTTCGGCAAAGCGCGCCACAGGCGGCGCAATCGAAGCGCGCGCGTGGTCGCGATCTCGTGTGCCAGGACGTCCACCCTGTCATCCGAAGTCTCCGCTCGAATCCGCAGGAACGGCCGGCCCCGCTGATAGGCCCAGCCCTCGGGCTGCTCGATGGGCGAGACATAGACATGGTACCCGCCTGTATCGGGTGGAAACGGAATTGAGATTTCGAAGGATGCTACTTCGCCAGGCCGTATCTCGCGCGCCACCGGAGTCCAGTCGCCTTCCAGAATGAAGAAGTCTGTCTCGGGATCGAAGAATTGCCAGCCCACTGAGAAATTCTCGGGCTTCCACGTTTGGCCGGATCTGTTTTCCAGCGCCAGATGGATTTCGAGCGCGCATCCCTGCGCTCTAACCTCGACGTCACGATATTCGGCTTCCGCCATTATTGATATAACCAAGCCGGGTATCGCTCGCGTACCGGGCCAGTTTTTCGGCCCACGGCGTAGATGCCGTCGCCGCGCAGGTCCTGCGAAAGTTCATAGCGCTGGAGCAGATGTCTTACCCAGGCCAATTCGGGCTTGGGCTCTTCGCGGAATGGGCCGGTCTCAAGCAATGTGACTTCGAATCCGGAATCGAGCAGCAATAGCACGATCTCTTTGGGCGTATATTCGCGATTGTGGCGAGCCTCCGGCTCCGCTCCATCCTCGGGCGCACGAATATAGGCCGGGAAAAACCCTGGATGATATCCTTCCAAGATCGCCGCAATTGCGCGCAAGGATCCGATATTCGGCGTCGTGAGAACCAGGTGACCGCCCGGCTTGAGAATCCGGTTGATCTCCGACATCATGTGCATCGGATCTTCGGTGAGATGTTCGAGCAGCTCGCAACACAGCACGGTGGAGAAGTATTGGTCGTCGTAGGAGAACCGATCCTTCTCCGCATCGAATAATTCGATATCGCAACTGAATTGTTGGCCTTCACTCGACGTGCTGGTCCGGGGCTCGACCTTGCCGGCGGGCCCGTAATAGCAGCCTCGCACTTCGCCATAGCCCAGCCGCGCTTCTAGCGCCGGCGTAATTTGCAGGTACGCGCCCATTTCGAGAACCCGATCGCCGGTCCCGCCAGGCGGCGTGATCGCCAGTGTCTTTTCCAAGCGCGTCAAATGCGTTTCAATATAGCTCTTCGCCGCTGGATCCGGCGACCAGGAAAGAATGTACTCGGGCTCCACGATCACGCTTTCGCGCGCAGGCTCGGGGGCCAGGGCCGGTTCAGCAATCACCGCGGGTTGTGAGACGATCGCATGCCCGTTCGCGATTTGCTCCAAAAACTCGGCGTACTTTTTCGCGACCTTCGGCCAGGCGCACTCCGTTTCCACCCATTCCCGCGCTCGGGCGCCCAAAGCAGAGCGAACGTCGGAGCGGCTCGCCAATAGATTCAAGTATTCGAACAAGTGGTCTTCTTCGCTTGCATCCACCGGCGCTTTCAGACAGATGCTGTCAGGCAGCTCGCTGAACGATCCGACCGCGGAGACGATCACCGCTTTGCCCAACCCCAGCGCGCGCATGAGCGTTCCAGAGTTTTCGCCCACGGTTGGATAGCGAAGATTCAAGACGATGTCGCAGGCCGCGATATAACCTACGAACTCTTCAATGGGCCGGAAACCCAATATCCGCACATGCGACTGAAGATCGAGCGAGCGGATCAAAGAGTCGAGCGCGAACTCGGGATGCGGCTCGCCCACCAGAATCATCTTGACATTCGGCTGCACGCGCACCAGCCGGCGTAGAGCGCGAAGAGATTCGGTGATCCGTTTATACGGCTTCAGAAATCCGAAGATCCCGATCAACGGCGTGGTTTCATCCAGGCCCAGGCGGGTACGATAGTCCATACGGCTGGCTTCCGGAATCCAGGCGCCATGCGGAATTCTCGCCACCGGACCCTCGAAGCCCGCATTCCGAATCTCCGACTCCACACATCCGCTGTGAACAATGGCGGCTTTCGAGCGCGACAGCAGCCGCCGCAGCATGGGCACGCCTTCATAGTCCGGCCCGATCTCTAACGCGCGCACGCGCTGGGCATATTCGAGCGCGGCCGGGCCACCCTCTTGCTCGATGGCCTGCATATATGCATCCCAATCGCCGCGCTTAATCGTCATGTCGGCGATTAAGTGGTGCAGATTCGCTTCATGGACGACCACGACGCCGGGATGCTGGAGCGCAGTCTCGTAGCAAAAGTCGTGATGGGCATTGTTGCCGACCTGATAGAGCACGGCGTCGAAGTTGTTCGGATCGAAGCGGGTGGGTTTCGACGAAAATGTTTCTATCTCCACCAGCCTTTCCAGTTCGTCCAACAAGGCAGCGGAGTAGTCGGCGATCCCGCTCCGGGCAGGCGGCAGCGGAGAAAAGAACGCTAGCTTAATTGACACGGAAGCTTGATAGTGACACGGATAACTACGGAAGAGTTCTCAATTATCTTACAAGCTCCATCGAGAACGTGCCTATCGCCAGCGGGACTCGCACCAGAGCCGGAGTGCGGGCTGGATCTTTCAAGAAAAACACTTCAAAGTTTATCTCCGATGACGGACCTTTCACCGACGCCGTCACCCGATCCGCTTCCGCTTGCTTTTCCCCGAGTGGAATCTTTTGCGTGCCTATAAACTCGATCCGGATTTCGTAAGACGCCCCAAAAAACATGGTCTGCCGCGGCGGCATGCGCCCCTGGCTCAATTCATGACGCACATAATACAAGAACGTAAGCGCGTCCTTGGCGCAGGCCGGCGTCTGGAGCTCAGATTTGCCTCCCCCCGGTGTCTCACGACTCGCGGTCCCGTTTTGCTGATCGAAGGTGGTCTTTTCGTCCGTCTTTTTCGGTCCGTGCGTGGTTGTCCTTTGAAATTCCGCCGAGCAGAAATCCGTCGATGCTTCCGAACGGTATTGGTCGGAAACAGCGAAGCCGGGAATTCCAGCGTCCAGAGTGAATTCGAGATGCAACCGGCCGGGCACATCGGGCGCCGGCTTAGAAATAGAAGCTCGCAGTTGCGCCTCGCCGAGACTCAGCCCGCTGGGCCAATTGATGTTGTAGCGGACCTGTTCATTTTCGATGACGGGAGCATTGGCCGGCGCCGCCGAAATCGCGATCGCCGCGGCGAACAGCATCGGACCGGTCAGTTTTTGAAACGGGTAGCGCATCAGTGCCCAGCCGAAATCGTTTTCATCGCTGCTTCAGGCTTGCGGCTGGCCTCCCCGGCGACCGCGTAGTAGAGATCCAGCGTCTTCCCGGCGGTATTATCCCAGCTAAATGTCGCAGCGCGCTGCATACCTAGACGTTCCATGCGCTGGCGTAGTTCGGGGTTCAACAACAGATCACGCAGAGCCAGCACAATCTCGTCCTCCACATTTGGGTCGAAGAGAATGGCCGCTGAATCGGCTACCTCGGGCATGGCGGAAGTATTGGAACAAGCTACCGCGCGGCCGCAGGCCATCGCTTCCAGGATCGGCAATCCGAACCCTTCATAGAGCGATGGATAAACAAAGAGTTCGCAACCTCCGTAAAGGCGGAGCAGACCTTCATCGGAAACGAAGCCCGTGAAATGAA
>DATHOT010000270.1:0-6599 GCA_035484655.1 Bryobacteraceae bacterium
TTCACCACTACGACCTGAGGCCGGATCGCATAAAGAAACGCCGGAGCGCCCGCGCCATCGAAAGCGCCGTGACGGCTGGTTTGATACATCGTGACAACGCCAAGCTTATTCACGGGACACGCCAACTCCATCTCTTTTGACCAATCGAGGTCGACGAGGTTGAGATATTTGAACTTGCCGTAAGTCAGCAGCAGCCCGACGGTGCGCTGGTTCTCCGGGGAAACGGGAGCTTTCTGTTCCGCATCGGCGCACAGCGGGTTCGGGCCGCCGCCATTGACAGGCTTTGCAAGAAGTTTTTGATCGGAGGACACCACCAGAACGCGGAGGCCCTTCACAGGAATTTCATCGCCTGGCTTGACGATGGTGCGTTTGCCGGCTGACGCTGCCAGGTAACTATCGAGCCATTGCTGATTCTCTTTCTCGATCGCGTCGCCATGATCGAAAAACCGTCCGATCGGGATCTTCTTTGAAAACTTCGCAAGCCCACCCACGTGATCCGCGTGGAAATGGCTGATTACGAGATAGTCGATTTTCTTCAAGCCGGCCAGTTGTGTCGCGGCGTAGAGGCGCGCGGCATCCCGGTCATCCACGGCCCATCCGGTATCGATCAGCATGGATTCACCGGTTGGCGACACGACCAGGGTCGCGGCGCCGCCTTCCACGTCAATCCAATAAATGTCCAGGTTCTTGGATTGGGCGTCCAGCAACGCGGCGGAAGCAAACAAAGACAGGGCCAGCAACAGTACAGGCATGTTGTTGATTCTCTCATTGGAAACGGGGTGCTATACTCAGCACTCAGGACGCACCATGACACCCGTGCGCAGCACTCCGTCGAGCCATGCAACGCAGCGATCGCGCGGGTTGTTCATCGCCGGCATCGCGGTGGGAGCGCTGGCGGTGGCCGGATTCGGAGTGTGGTGGACGCGCGCCAAGGCGCCGGAAGCTCCGATTCTCAAATACCTGACTTATTCCGGTCACGATTACTCGCCGGCCGCCTCACCCGACGGCAAGACCATCGCATTTACGTCCGATCGAGATGGACGCCCCCGAATCTGGCTGAAAGACCTGGCCAGCGGGCGGGAGACGGCGCTAACGTCGGGTCCGGATGACTACGCGCGCTTCGCTCCCGACGGCTCGACGATCCTTTTCTCGCGCACGGTTGGCTCTCTCACGTCGCTCTACAAGATGCCGATAGCCGGCGGCCCAGAGGCGAAGGTCGTGGACGACGCGCTGGACGGCGACTGGTCGCCCGATGGCCGCAAGATCGCGTTTGTTCGTTCGATATCGAAAGGACCGCTGCTGAGCGCCGCAATTTGGACCGTGGGCTCCGACGCACAGGGGGCGGCCGAGCTGGCCCAATCAGTAAACGGCTCATTGAAGCAGCCACGCTGGTCTCCAGACGGCCACACGATTGCAGCGGTGCAAAGCTTCATCCAGGCCGGCAGCCCTACAGCGATTTTTGTTGTGGATGCGGAGAGCGGAAGATCCCACACGATCGGCGCGACGTCCGGCGGCTTTGCGATTCTTTCGATCGCCTGGAATGGATCGGGCAACGATCTTCTTTATTCGCAAGCGGAGTCAGTGAGCCTGACTGGCGCGGCCGGGCGCATAGTCCAGCAGAATCTGGTTTCGGGCGGGACTCAAACCTTATTCTGGAGTCCCTACGCGGGTCTTATTTTCGACGTTGCAGGTCCGGGGACGATCGTGTTCGGAACGGGATCGCCGCGCCAGAATGTTCGCGAAGTCGGGGTCCATGGAGGCTCCGAGAAGAGCCGCTGGCTTACCCGGGGCAATAGCACGGATCGGCAGCCGGCTTATTCACCCGACGGCGAGTGGGTGATCTTTTCTTCGAATCAGAGCGGCAATCTGGATCTCTGGGAAGTCTCGACCAAAACCGGCGCCTCGCATCGCGTTACAGACGACCCGGCGGAGGATTGGGATCCCGACTTCACCGCCGACGGCAAGCAAATCATCTGGAGCTCAAATCGCAGCGGGCATTTCGAAGTCTGGATTGCCGCCGCTGACGGCAGTGGCGCGCGCCAGTTGACTCAGGATGGCGTGGATGCCGAGAATCCGACAGCGACGCCGGATGGCAATTGGATCGTGTATAGCTCCGGCAATCCGGCTAAGAATGGGGTGTGGAAAGTACGGAAGGATGGCTCGCAAGCTACCCGTCTGGTGGCTGGGCCAACGCTGGTCCCTGACGTGTCTCCCGATGGCCAGTATTGCTTGTATGTTCCCAACGTAACTGGCAAGCCGTACCAGGTGAAGGTGCTGCGTCTGGCCGACGGCTCGGCTGTCCCCTTCGAGATTCTGAGCGATGTTTTTCCAAGATCGCGCTGGATGCCGGACGGTAGAGCGATCGCGTTTATCGGGCAGGACGAGAAAGGCGTGCGCGGAGTTTTCGTTCAGGATTTCGCCGCCGGTCAGGACACCGCCAAAACGCGCCGTCCGCTAGGCGGCTTCGACACGGATTCGACCGCGGAATCTTTCGGCATCGCCCCGGATGGAACGCGCATGGCGATCGCGGCGCGTGAGCAGTTATCGAGCTTGATGATGGCCGAGCGAGTACGCGCAGTGGGCCGGGGCGGCTCCCGTTAGGGATTAGTTTTTCTGGCGTGTATGACGACCCTAAAGTTGTTTTCCGCATTCAGATTAATCAGGGCCACGAAAGCGCGGCTTTGAAATGTTCCAATGGTCCCCGATTGCGACACGCCCGAAACTTCCCACCCGGCCGGCAGCAGCACGGTATTGCGGAGCCCCATCAAGGTTCGATCGAATACCAGATCACCATTCGCTAGCTTGTAGCCGGGGTCGTTCAGCGTGCCGGTGATCTTGATGTGAGCGCTCTGTTTGTCATCGACAATCGGGACGTCCAGCGCAACAAAAGTGGCGGCGCCTTCCTTCTTGGGACTGAAAGCTTTGGCTGTATCCAAGTCGATGACCTTCAGGTTGTCCAGCGCCAGATAGGCGAGCGAATCCAGTTTGGCGCGGCTGCCCTTGCGATAGTCGCTGTAGACCTGTTCGACGTGGATGGTGTGAGTTTGAGGGGCATCCAGATCGTAAAGCGTCTTGATGTCATCGAAGAACATGTCGGCGTAGGGGAGCGCCGCGAAGGTCGCCGCGGTCTTGCGGGCGTGAATCGTCACTGGATTACTTTGGCCGCTGGGGTTCGCAAAGGCCAGCTTCAGCCTGCCATCGGCGGTGGTAGTGAGCTGCGCCGCGACATTGGATGAAATGAACCCAAATCCAGGCGGCAACAGCACGCCCAGCCGATAGCCCGCGAGGCTGCGCACCCAGACGATGTCATCGCCGTGCATCATGTAGGTGCGCGGGTCCTTGTACGTCTTGTAGATCAGAACGCGGCCGATGCCGCCTTCGGGAACCGGAATCGGAAGCTGGGCGTGAATGGCGTGAGTCTCCGGATCGTCGGGCTCGTGCTGGTAGGTAAACTTCAGGGGCTTGCCGGTGCGGGGATCGTAAACCTCGACGTCCGAACCCTCGCTGCCGCCGCGAGTGGCGTTGACCAGCTCGGTCGCGCCGGGTTTGGTTTCCTCGGGCAAAAAGCGGATCCGGAACTGCTCGCTTCCGGGGGCAAGGATGGCGTATTCGGTATAGGCGTCCTGCGTGAACAGACGAGTAACCGGCGGAGTTGGACGCAACGATCCATCCGGATTCGTTCCGCCTGGAAACGGGCTGTTGCCTCGACCTCGCCCGGATTGCGCGGTTATCCACGCCGGAACGAGAAGGACTAGCACGGCTTTAGTGAATCTGGTCATTGTAAATCTCTTTCCTCTCAACATTTCTGTTACATGCCAGTCTGTAATTTTTAACATAATCTAGCGAAGCAAGGGGGAAAGAAAGAGCATCCAATCATTGGGCGGTAAGTTATGAAGCACGTTTTAGTTCGTACTCTCGTGGGAACGAGCTTGCTGTTATTCAGTCTGACCGCAAATGCTCAAACTACCTCTGAGCAGATGCGTAGCACCTTCTATAGCGAAGATCAATATCAGCTTACGCACTCGATGTTTGACAAAATAACTGCCGATCTTTCTCGAGCGCAAACGGATACCAACTCGCCAGCTCGTTTCGACCGTGCCAACACCCAACTCAGACAACTGGAGCAAAGCTGGGACAAGGGCCAATACATTAGTCGTGAAATGGAGGGCGCCATATCCGCGATTCAAACGGTTCTGAGCGTTAACCATTTGATGCCCCGGGATCGTGGCGCACTCTCAGCCGACTTGAGCCAATTGCTGGATTTCCGGAGAGAATACTATTGATGCGAGCTCACTGACTTTTGTCGCCAGGCTTCTTGGCTTCCTTCGGCGCGACCAGGCACTGGTCTGACCGGCAGTTGTGCGAGTTGGCCGAACCAAGCTTTTCCAGCATCGCGACTGTTTCCGGGTGCGGAATGCCGAAGCGCGTAGGGCCATTGGCCATGTCGGCGACGGTGTTCTTATCCTTGGCGACGGCTTTCACGTCGGCGCCTTTTTCGATCAAATAGCTGATCATTTCGTGATTGCCGAGATAGGCCGCACCGTGCAGCGCCGTATAACCGCGATCATCGGCCGCGTTCACATCGGCTCCGTGTTGGACGCAATACTTGACCGCTTCCATCCATGAATCGGGCGCGTTCATGCTGTAGTGATAGCCCCAGCCGATGCCCGCAGCGGCCATCAGCGGCGTCGTTCCATGAGTGGTCGGCAGGTCGGGATCGGCGCCGTGGTCCACCAGAAGGCGCATGGCATCGAGGTCGCTCGATTGCGCGGCGCGCCAGAAGGCCGTCGCTCCGGCAGCGTCGACCCAGGAATGATCGCCGAAAGATCGGAACCACAGTTTCTTCGTGATCCGCGCATTCGGATTGGCCCCGGTTTCAAGGAGGACTTTCATCAAATTGAGGTAAGTGACCTTTTCCTGACCGACGCCGGGCGCGGGAAACCAGCCCTTGGGCGCCCACTGCAAGTCGACCGCGGCGTATAGCGCCGTGAGCCCCTGATTGTTCGCCAGATTCGGATCGGCGCTCCAATCGACGAAAAGCTTCGCTAAATCGAAATGGCCGTTCATTGTCGCCATGACAAGTGGGCTGGTTTTTTCCGAAGCCGAAACCTCGTTGATGTTAGCCCCGCCTTCGAGAAGTGCCTTGGCAGCGTCCATGTGACCGTCGCGAGCCGCGTACAACAATGCAGTCAGGCCGCCCATGTCGAGCGTGCCGCGCTCGCGGATGATGCCGTACATGCTGTTATTGCCGTCTTCGCCCTTCGACTTGTCGCCCGGAAGCCGTTTTTCCATCTCGTCGACTTTGGCGGAAAGCTTCTGAACCATCGTCTTGAGATCGGCCGGAGCGTCTTCGGATTTGCCGGCTGTGTACACCGCCGATTTGAAGCCCAAAGAGCTAGCGAGCGCATCTAAAGCCGCTTTCTGATCGGTCGCGGATTCCTTGCCCGCCGTTGCCGCAGGTTTCTCTTCCTTGGCTTCGGGCACAGGATTACCGTCGTCGAAGCGGGGGCCGGGTGGTGGAAGCTTGACTGGCTTACTGGTGATGCTCGGATCAGCACCGTGCTCGAGAAGAATTCTGATGGCCGCGTCGCGATTCAGCGCGGCCGCAAACATGAGCGCGGTCTGACCGTGAGTGCCTTCTTTGGCATTAACGTCCGCGCCGTGGTCGATCAGCAGCTTCACTGCTTCAGTGCTGCCCGACGCCGCAGCGGTCATCAAAGCAGTAGTGCCGTGCTCGTCGGTAGCGTTGGCGTCTGCGCCGGCCTTTAGCAGGATCTCGATCATGGGCGCGCTGCCGTTCTTCGAGGCCATGAACAACGGAGTGATCGCGCCGATGCGGGTGGCAGCTTTCACACTTGCCCCGGCGGCGAGCAGCATTTTCGCCATTTCGACGTCATCTTTATATGCGGCCCAATGCAGCGCTGTGGTACCGTCGCCCTGCGGCGCGTTGACGTCGACTTTTTGCGCTAGCAGCGAACGCACCGCGTCCCGATCTCCCTGCATGGCTGCATCTGAAAGCCTGCTGTCGCCGGCAGCCGAAAGAAGCACTGCCATACAAAGTCCGCCGATGAAGGTTTTCATGCTGGCTCCTTAGATCGCGATTACGCCCGTACTGTCGCCAATGCTCTCGACGTTCATCCCGGTCTTGTGCATGACCGTGAGCAAAACATTGGCCATGGGAGTCATGTCCTGGCATCGCACGTGCAAATTGCCTTTGACCTTACCCGAGGCGTGGCCCGCCAAAAAGACCGGCACACGTTTGTGATTGTGCGCATTCGAATCGCCCAGCGGACTGCCGTAGAAGACCAGAGAATGATCCAGCAGATTGCCGTCGCCGTCGGGCGTGTTCTTCAATTTTTCAAGAAAGTATGGAACCAGGCTGACGTGGTAGCGATTGATCTTGGCGAAGTCCGCGATCTTGGCCGGAGTTTCACCATGATGGGAGGCTGAATGGAACGGCACTTTCACGCCGCTTTCCGCGTACACTCGCTGGCAGACGTCACGGCTCATCTTGAATGCGGAGACGCGCGTGGTGTCGGTGGTGAAGGCCAACGCCTGCAAATCGAACATCAGTTTCACGTGCTCTTCGAAGGAGTCCG
>DATHOT010000271.1:0-15544 GCA_035484655.1 Bryobacteraceae bacterium
CAAGATCAACCTCAGCCGGCGCGTGGGTAACGGCGCGGAAAACCTTACTGACGAAAATGCTAAGGCTCTCGCTCGAACTTTGAATGAAGCCGGCAAGCGCACCATGGACGCGGGCATTAAGCTTGGCTTCCATCCGCACTGCTGGACGCTGGTGGAGCGCGAGCCGGAGTTGAAGAAGATGATGGACCTTACCGACCCGAAGTATGTCTATCTCGTGCTCGATACCGGCCACGCCAGCCTGGGCGGCATCGATCCCATAAAATGCCTGCGCGATTACTATTCCCGGATTGCAGCCGTACACCTCAAGGACTGCGAAGCGAAGTACAGCGCCGGCAACGGCTGGAAGGGGCCGGCGCCCAGCGAAGAAGAACATAATCGGGTGAATCTCTACAAGCGTCTCGGAACCGGCGGCGTCGATTTTCCTGCCTTCTTCCATGTACTGCGCGAGCGCGAATACGCCGGT
Organism: Bryobacteraceae bacterium; assembly: GCA_035484655.1. GTDB lineage: Bacteria > Acidobacteriota > Terriglobia > Bryobacterales > Bryobacteraceae > Palsa-89. The sequence continues at coordinate 464 of DATHOT010000271.1, forward strand.
TGGGTGACGCTCGACTTCGACGCTCCGCGGCCCCGCGAGGGAACCGTGCAACAGGATATGGACTCCCATAAGAAATACCTGGTGGAAACGCTGAAAGTGACCTTGAAGAGTTGACCATAGACGAGTCGACCATAGACGAGTCGACCATAGACGAGTCGACCATAGACACTGTTCCGGGCTTCCTATAAGATATAGGTCATGAAAAACTGGATAATAACGGTCCTCTGTGGAATACTCTTCTCGGCAGTCGCTCTTCCAGCGACCAACAACGACAGCAGAGACGAAAAGGCTGTGATGGCCACTCTCGAAGACATGGCGCAAGCGACGATCAAGAAGGACGTCGCGACCCTCGACAAGATCTACCATCCGGACCTGACGTACAGCCACTCGTCGGCGATGCTTCAATCCAAGGCTGAAGTGCTGAAAGCGGCCGCGGGCCCGGCCGTCACCGAGTCCATGACGTTCCACGACTCTACCATCAGGATTTACGGTAATGTCGCGTTGGTGCGAGGCGTCAACGAGCTTCGAAACGGCACGCCAGGCGCGATGCATGACAACCACCTCAACATCCTGTGGGTCTTGTTGAAGGGGCCGGGACCGCACGGCTGGCAGATCGTGGCCCGTCAAACCACCCGGCTGCCCGAAAAGTAAGACCGCTCCCCGTGGATCGTCGAACGTTTCTTTCCACTGCTGCCGCGCTGGTTGCTCGCGGCGCGGACAACGATCCCGAAGCATCCGTTCGCGCCCGCATCCGGCCTCCCGAGTTCCCGGATCGCGAGTTTGATGTGACAGAATATGGCGCCCACGGCGATGGATCGCTGCTCTCGACCGACGCGATCGGCAAAGCAATCGCGGCCTGTTCGGAAGCCGGTGGAGGACGCGTCATTGTCCCACCTGGCGTATTTCTTACTGGCGCTATTCACCTGAAAACGGGAGTCAACCTGCACGTTTCTGACGGCGCGACGCTGCGCTTCAGCCGGGATCCGCGGCATTATCTGCCGGTCGTGTTTTCACGCTGGGAGGGCACCGAATGCATGAATTATTCTCCCTTCCTATACGCCTTCGAACAGCACAACATCGCCATCACAGGTGGCGGCGTGCTGGATGGCCAAGCTGATTGCGAACACTGGTGGGGCTGGAAGGGCAAACCCGGCTGCGGTTGGGAAAAAGGGCAGCCCAACCAGGCTAACGACCGCGCCGCGCTAGAAAAGCTGGGCGAATCTTCCACGCCGGCGAAAGATCGCATTTTCGGTGCCGGTCACTACCTGCGCCCGCAATTTATCCAACCCTATCACTGCCAAAACGTTTTGATCGAGGGCGTGATTATACGCAATTCGCCGATGTGGGAGATTCATCCGGTACTCTGCTCTAACGTTACGGTGCGGAGTGTCAGCATCAGCAGCCACGGTCCGAACAATGACGGCTGCGATCCGGAATCGTGCAACGGCGTGCTGATTCAGAACTGCACTTTCGATACCGGGGACGACTGCATCGCCATCAAATCGGGCCGAAATGGCGATGGCCGCAGGCTGGCGGCTCCTTGCGAAAACCTCGTCATTACGGATTGCACGATGAAAGACGGCCACGGCGGCGTCAGTATCGGCAGCGAGATTTCGGGTGGCGCGCGCAATGTTTTCATCAGCAAGTGCCGCATGAGCAGCCCGCATCTGGAGCGGGCTTTGCGCATCAAAACGAATTCCTATCGTGGCGGCGTGATCGAAAACATCTGGTTTCGCAAAGTCACCATCGGGCAAGTGGTCAACGACGCCGTGCAGATCGATTATTCGTATGAAGAGGGTGAAGGTGGTCCGTTCCAACCGGCGGTTCGGAACATTTACATCAGCGACGTGACCTGCGGGAAAAGTGACGACGCTCTCTCGTTGCGCGGTTACGCGTCATCGCCAATTCGCAACGTGCGGGTCGCCGATTGCACTTTCGATCATGCTGCCAAACCGAACGCGATCGAGCACGTCGAGGGACTGGAACTGAAAAACGTTGTCATCAACGGCAAGCCGGTGTAATCGCGCAGCCTTCTGGTGCCGACCGAAGCCAGGCTCGAATGTTATGGTGAATAACAGAAGTGTTCAAGCCGATTAGCCATTCTGGCCGGTTCTTTCTCATGGCGATCACTCTCCGAGCGCTCGCTCAAGATCCTTCTGAATCCGTCACGCTGGCGGCGCCATCCTTGTCCGAGAAGTGGGAATATTTCAGGACCGAAACGATAGCGCCCTTCACGCTGGGCGCGGGCGCCTTCAACGCCGCCGTGTCGCAAGTGACCCGGTCCGCTCCGCTTTACGGCCGCCACCCATGGCCCACGGCCTATCCCGATCGCTTCGGAGCTTCAATCGGCGATATTGTCAGCCAGAATTTTTGGGGCGATTTCGTGCTTGCGTCCGCCTTTCATGAGGACACGCGCTATCGGCGCAAGGGTGAATCATATAGGCTCGGGCCGCGAGTCGGATATGCGATCAGCCGCTCCGTTGTTACTCGTCCCGATGCGGGCGGTTCGACGTTCAACTGGGCGAACGTGCTGGGCACCGCGACGAGCGCCGGTCTTTCCAATGCGTATTATCCGCCGGGGAGCCGAAAGGCCAGCACGGCCCTGACCAACTGGGGCACCAGTGTCGCCGGGTCCGGTCTTGCGAATCTGGCGCCGGAGTTCTTCCCGGATTTCAAGCGCTGGCTGAAGCGTCATCACTTGTAGATGATTCTGACGATTATTGGCGAGCGCATGGCCGAGACTCTCAGGGCCTGATCGACGCAAGGGCCCGCTACAAAACCCGGGGCGGCGGGACCTTTTCGAGGCGAATCCTGTACCATGGATTAAATCAAGTGGGAACTTGAAGATCTGGAAGTTCTGATGGAAGGTAACGCCCGTGGTCTCCCGGTGACGCCTACACTCAAGATTTCGCGAGGAACAGCGAAGACCTCAACTATTTTCCTGCTAAGTATCGCGCTAATTGGTTGCCGGCAGTCTCCACGGGAGCCAGTGACGGTGCGATATACCTATTCCTGGAACGAAGATCGACCGCAGGAAAGGGCCCTGTTACAGCAGTTCACCCAGGAAACGGGGATTCGCGTCCAAAGTATTCCCGTTCCCGAGTACACTCGCAACTACCTTGATCTCGCACGACAACTCCTGACGAACGGCTCGGGCCCCGATCTCCTGAACATCGATTTGATCTGGTCCCCGATTATCGAGCCTGATTCGGTTGACCTGCGGTCCTATTTGGCGGCTGAAGTCTCACTGCTCGAGCCGCAATTGCTAGCCAGTTATACAGTGAACGGAAAACTAGTGGCTGTTCCTTTCAACGTTCCGCTGGGCGGCTTGGAGTATCGAACGGATCTCCTGCGCGAATACGGCTATGATCATCCTCCCCAGACGTGGAACGAACTCGAGAGCATGGCCGGGCGAATCCAGGCAGGTGAGCGCGCCAAAGGCACGAAAGATTTTTGGGGCTACGTCTGGCAGGGAGGAGCCGGTGAGGCTTTGACCTGCAACGCTCTGGAATGGCAAGCTTCCGCGGGAGGAGGGCGGATCATCGAGCAGGATCGGACGATCAGCGTGAATAATCCGGCGGCGATTCGGGCCTGGCAACAAGCCAAGCGATGGATTGGCTGGATCTCGCCGCCCGGCGTGTTGGCGTACCGGGAGCTCGATTCCATACTCACCTTTGACTCGGGCAGGGCCGCCTTTAACCGCATCTGGTTGTTGACGCCGATGACCAGCAGCGGACAAGCTCGCCAGATCGGCAGGCGAGCGTTCTCGGCCCCGGTGGTGAAGACCGGTTTTTCGAGAATGCCTGGGGGAGTCGCAGGATCGGTCGGAACATTAGGAGGTACCGGTACGGCTGTCTCCTTACATTCGACTCATCGCCAGGAAGCGATAGCGCTTCTCCGCTTCCAGCTTCGCGCCCTAATGCAGGCGAGCGAAAAAGAGGGCGATACTGGCAGCTCTATCCAGGCCGAATTCTCAGACACACCGTCGATTTCTAAGCCGCACCTATCTCCGTCAGGGACAAATCGACGCGCGAGCATAGTCGCCCGCCCTTCCGTCCCGGCCGGCAGCACCTATAAGGAAGTCTCGAAAGCTTACTTCGACGCAGTGCATTCGGTTTTGACTGGACAGAAGCAGGCGCCTAAGGCTGCGGCCGAACTCGAAAAGCAACTGATCGAAATCACCGGTTTCAGCGCCGGTCCACCCCAGATGCCGGACCAGACCGTGCGCTAGGGTGAAGGATATGACGTTGGCGCCCGTTCTGGTTTCCCGCTCCCAGCAAGAAACTCCGGCGGAGCTGCTCTAAGCAGATCGAATGAAGCCACCAGGAGGCAACAACCTGAACATTGGCCGGCGTCTGACGCTCACGTTGGCTCTGTTAATCGCTCTTATTCTAGGCGGAAACGGACTCGTGGTCTTGCAGTTTGAGAGAGCTCGCCTCCAAACAGATCGTCTCACCGGCGTAAGCCAACAGTTGATCGCGGTCTTGCGGCTTCAGGAAAGTCTTCTGTCATTTCATCAGCGGCTGAATGAACTCGCACAGTCCAAGGATGCGCAACGCCTGGTAACTGAAGCCGAGCCATTGCGTGCAGCCCTTCAGGAACAGACTCAGCAAACTAAGACTACTCTTGCCTACTTGCCGCATGAATTCCGTGTCGATCCTGCATTTCTGACCGCTCTGGACACGATTGAGATCACTCTACCGTTCCAGCTCCGGGACATCGCCGCGCTGGCAACGGCCGGCGACTGGGAGGCTGTTCGCCTGCGCCTTGACAACGAACTGAAACGCATCGAGGCTACTACTTCCGCCCACGTCAAGAGCATTAACCGGGACCTCGACGAAGAGCTGCCACACGCCGTTGCGAATATGAGAGATGTTCAGCGCAGCATCCTTCTTATCGTGCCGGCAACCGCGATCTCCACTGTTCTCATTGCCGCATTCTTCGGATGGGCCATAGCGCGGCGCATCCTGGAACTTCGCCTCGAAGAGCGAGTGGGCGAGCGCACGCGAATCGCGCGAGAATTGCACGATACCCTGTTGCAAAGTTTTCAAGGGGTCTTGCTGAAGTTTTCCGCGGTGACGTACCTGCTCCCGGATCGCCCGGAAGAAGCCCGGCAGACACTGGAGAAGGTGATCGCGCAGGCTCGGCAGGCGGTCAACGAGGGCCGGGATGCGGTGCAGGGGCTGCGCTCCTCCACGGTGGCTACCAACGACCTTGCTCGGGCGATCAGCGCGCTCGGAGAAGAGCTCGCCGCTTATAGCGGCCAGAATCGCCCGGAATTTCATGTGCAAGTGGAAGGCGCCTCCAGGGATCTCGCGCCGCTCGTCCTGGACGAAGTGCACCGGATTGCCTCCGAGGCGGTGCGGAATGCATTTCGACATGCCCAGGCGGAACGGATCGAAGTGGACATCCATTACGACAAACGGCGGCTTCGGTTAAGGGTACGGGACGACGGGAAGGGCATCGACCCGCAGGTTCTGGTCGAAGGCGGCCTCCGCGGACATCACGGCCTGCCTGGCCTGCACGAGCGCGCCGAGCTACTGGGCGGTAAGCTGGCGATCTGGAGTGAAGCCGATTCCGGTACGGAGATCGAGCTGAGCATTCCAGGCTCGGTTGCATTCGCAAAACCGTCCGATGGGGGACGATCGATAGCTTCGAGAAAAGGAGCTGGATGAAACCGGATTCAAGCCACATGGCAACCTTGGTGACCGTGCCGATGGCTGTCAATCACCCGACCTTCCGGGAAGCGTCACTGCCGTGGCAAAAGAGATAACCGAGGAATGGAAGTGGATGGGAAGCCCGGCGCGGTCTCACGAGAGACTGCCAGATCCTGACAAGCGCTTCAACGCGGGCCTCGGAGGAATGCCTGGCGAGCGGCCGATCTTTTCGAGGGCAATAAGGTTAATCGGCGAGAGCCTGCGTCGGCGATATCCGGGCGGCTTGGTGAGCGGGCAACAGGCATGCGGCGAGCGATACCACCGCGATAATCCCGGCTGAACCAGCGAGTATAGCTGGGCTATGAGCAGGCACCTGGAATAGAAGCGCTTGCATGGCTCTGCCAGTCAGCCAGGCTCCGGCCACGCCGACTATTGTGCCGCCGGCAAGCAGTCGTACAGCGAGAGACAAGAATTGCCCACGAATCTGCTCTGGCCGAGCCCCTAATGCCATGCGCACAGCGATCTCGCGACGGCGCTGCGTCACGGCGTAACTTAAGACGCCATAAGTGCCGATGGCGATGAGCAGCAAAGCTATCCCTGAGAAAATGCCGCCGAGCAGTGCGGGTGAGCGGCGGGTCACCAGGCTGGCGGCAATCCGGTCGTCCATCGGTCGGATGTCATTGACTGCCAGATCCGGATCGATTCGCCGGGCCGCCCGTTGCAGTGCCATTCCCAGGGATTCCGGCTGGACGCCGCCGCGTACGGCCACAAAGATGTTACTCTCCGGGCGATAAATGTAGGGATAGTAAACGGCGCCTTGGGCTGCGTCGTCCGTGAGATCCGCTTGCTTTACGCTGCCGATTACGCCAACCACTGTGAATACCTCGGCATCAGGACCCCGCGTGGCGCCCTGAAACAGCCGATGGCCTAAAGCGCTGCTGTGCGGCCAGTAGTAACGAGCGAAATCCTCGTCCACCACGCAGACCCGCGCTTTCCGGTGGGAATCCGCGCCGGCGAGAAATCGCCCTGCTCGCAGCGCAAAGCCCATGGCCCGGAAGTACTCGCCGCCCACACCGAAAGAATAGTGTCCGCGCGGCGGTTCGCCGGGCTGGAGAACATGGCCCTCCACCGTAGCAGCGCTCTTTCCGTTCGCACCGCTGAAAGGGATATTATTAGCCGCGCCGACGGATAACACTCCCGGTTGATGGCCCAGTTCGTCCACCAACCTCTCGGTGAACGCCAGGCCGGCCGCGGGTGAGCGATACTTGTTTCCGACCAGCGAGATCTGCCCGGTGATCACGTGGTCGGACTGGAAGCCGGGCGAGAGGGCCATCGCACGTTTGAGACTGAGCCCGAGTAAACCTGCCCCTGCCAGCAGCACAATTGCCAGACCAATCTGGGCGACGATGAAGCTATGGCGCAAGGCCTGCGCGGCGCGGCCCGCCGTTACACCGCGAGTTTCGGATTGGAGAGCGTTAGCCGGATGAAATCGAAGGTTAAACCAGGCGATTGGCGCTGCGAGCACGAAGCCCAGGACGATGGCTGCGATGAGACCGAACATCGCTGATCTGGTATCGAAGGTGATGTAAGCGCCAAAGGGCAGGCGACCAGCACCCAGCGCAGCTAACAGACGAATTCCAGCGGCTCCCACCGCGAGCCCGAGTGGCCCTCCCATCAAGGTCAGCAGAGTAGTCTCGACCACCACTTCGGTCACGATGAACCGCCGGCTGGCTCCCAGCGCCTGCCGGACGGCCAATTCCTTCGACCGCGTGCTGGCGCGGATGAGAAGCAAATTCACAAGGTTGACGGTGCCGATCAGCAGAAGCGTGAACACGCCTGCTTGTAGCAACACCAGAGTGGGACGAATCGCCGCGACCTGGTCGGCATGGAGCGGCACCACCAGAGAACGAAATCCGGCATCGGCCATCATTTTGGCTTGGCCGTCGTCTTTCTCCAATGTTGTATTTTGCGCATCAATTTGCGACTGCGCCTGGTCGATAGTTACTCCGGGCTTAAGGCGGGCAATCATTTGGATGACGTTCCCGCCAGAATGCCGCTGCTGGGGCGAGCGGTCCTCAGGGCGTGATGCAAGCGGAAAGTAAAGCTGGGATTGGGAGGAGAGAAAGCGGAAGCCGGGTGGCAGGACGCCGATTACGGTTCTAGGAAAAGTGTCGACCCGAATCTTCCGTCCAATCACACCAGGATCGGCGTTAAAATGCTGCCGCCAGTATTCATCTGTAAGAACAACGACATAGTCGGTTTGATAGGTTGTCTCGGCATCCGTAAAAGTGCGTCCCATCTCAGGGCTCGCGCCAACTGTTGCAAAAAACTCCGGAGACACTTGTGTGATCCGCTCACGCTCCGCTGAGCCGGTCTCGCCGATAATCGCCGTGCCGAAGCGATAGATCGAGAGTGAACTGAAGGCGGGAATACGACCGCGACGCTCGTAGTAGTTCGTTATCGAGGCGCCATCGCGCTCGACTCCCGCTCTGGGATAGGTATTAAACACGGTCACCAGCCGGCCAGCGTCGGGGAATGGCAGCGGACGCAGCAGAATTGCGTCACTCACTGCGAAGATCGTGAGATTTGCGCCCAGACAGATGGCGAGGGTGAGCAGAGCGGTGACCGTGAAGCCCGGCGCCTTTCGCAGTGACCGGGCGGCATAGCGCAGCTCCCTCTCAAGTTCATCGAACACATACAGGCCGCTCGCTTCACGGCAGTCTCCCTGGATCCTGCCAACACCGCCGAATTCTATGCGGGCTCGGCGGTCCGCTTCCTCGCGTGGCATGCCGGACTGTATAAGGTCATCGGTATATTGCTCGATGTGGAAGCGGAGCTCTTCGGCCATACCAGCTTCAAAATCACGCCGCGAAGCAAGTGCCCGGAACAGAGCGCGAACGCGTTGAAACACGTCACACCTCCTCCGATGTAGTGTCCAAGGCCGCGGCAATCGCGGATACCAGCCGGTTCCAGCCGGCCGTCTCCTCGCGAAGGCGCCGGCGTCCTGCAGCGGTTACCGTGTAATATTTGGCTCGCCGGTTGTTCTCGCTCTGACCCCATTCCGCGGCGATGAGACCGTGATGCTCCAGCCGGTATAGCGCCGGATATAAAGACCCTTGCGGGATCTCAAGCGCATCGCCCGAGATCTGCCGGATCCGCAGCAACACGCCATATCCGTGGAGCGGCTTCAAGGAGACCGCTTTCAGGATCAGCATGTCGAGAGTTCCCGGGAGTAGCTCTGCGGTTTTGTCCACTATGTTTGGCTCCTAGTCTATCTAGGAGTATACTGAAGCTCTCCTAGTTTGACAAGAGGAAAGATTCACGGGCCTGAGCCGAGCGTGGATTTCGGGATTACTCTCGCTTCTCATTGTCCTGCAGTAAAGCAGAACGCTAATCCCGCCGATATCATCCAGCAGATGCGGACTCTTGTCTGTCTCTTGATCTGGACGATAGGGTGCCGGGCGCAGCGTCCTGAGGACGCGGTCCTCGCCGTATACAGGCAGATGGAAAAGGCCGAGCAAAGCGGCGACGCGAACACTTTCGTCGGGTTGTGGTCCCGGGAATCGGCGTCGAATGCGGAAAAGATGCGGCCTTATTTGCGCCCGCGGCCGAATGCTCATTACACCTCGTCCAACGTTTTCGTACAGGGAGACGACGCCGTGTTGCTGGGACAAATCGCCGAGGAGCAATTCCTGAGCATGCGCCTGGTCAGGGAAGACGGGCTCTGGAAGATCAAGGACCAGATCTGGAGCAATAAGCCGTACCACGCGGACTCGGTTTACGCTATCATTCCGCCGCGCGCCGGAGCCTTTGAGCGCACCGGGACTCCGTGGCAGAACGTCGCACCGGCATTCAATGGGGCGGATGCGGCCAAACAGGGCTGGCAAGTGCGGGCCACTTACGATGAGTCGTATTTATATGTTCGGATCGAATCGTCGACGCCGCTCCCTGCGCCAGGCAGCACCTTGGAGAAGCCGCCTGGCGGATGGCCGGTGATGAAAGTCGGCGTTTCCGGCGTTGGTGAGTTCGTGTTGCACGCCAATGCGAACATCGGAGACCAGGCGACCTTTGATAAAAATGGCCGCGCCAACAGTCATCGGCCTTACGTGGCGTATTGGCTCATGCTCGAGCGCGCCGACCAGATGATCTTCCAAGCGTGGGCGGGTTTAGATCCCAATCCGTTGGTGCAGGCCAGAGACACTTTCTTCGACGTGCGCATTCCACTGCGGACCATGGGCATCTCGGATGCGAGGCAAAGGAAAATCATGATCGGCGACGCGCAGTGGCCGAAAAGCGTGTTTTTCAGCCTTGAAGTGCAGCAGTCTCCTCGCCTGGGAGGCGGACAATGAACTTGCGCACTTTGTTGACGATCGCAGTGGCTGGCGCAATTTCGATTGGCGTCCTGTCTCGGGCGAACGCCTCGGATATCGCTTGGGCGCCAGTTGCGGACGAAACGGGGCGCCCGTCGGATGTTCTGGCAGACGGGGCTCTTGTCGCCGCGGTCACCGCGGGTCAGGGCACAACCGTGAACGGAGTGAAGTTTGTGGGGCAAACCACATCGAAGACCGCCAGCCAGATTATTTTTGGCGCGGCGCCCATCCTGGTCGAAGCCGTACAAAATCCTCACGGTTAATACGGCACGCCGCCGACGACCTGGGATGCGGGTTATCGGTCGCTGGTCTCCGGCGGTGCTTACTCTGAATTCCCTACGAGTCCAATGAGGATTCAAATAAGTGGGCTTGCCGTCGGCAATAAATATGTCGTGCAAATTTTCGAGGCTTTCTGGAATTCCAACGTCGCGACAGCGTTTGTGAGCGGACAGAATTACTCCGGCCCGGTGAATCTGTCTGGCGCCGCGAGACCTGGAGCCGCCGCCAGCGGCACGCCGCAGTATGCTACTGGAACGTTCATAGCCGATTCGGACCGCGAATCCATCTCCCTCACTTCATCGACCGGGTATGTGATCTTCGACGCGGTGCAAGTGCGCGATATGGGCGCTGCATATACGGGGAATCCGAGCAGGAATCAGATTATTTCAGCTTTGCGGTCTAAGGCCGGCGGCGAACACTCTTTGGATCTATCGATCGAATTCGAAACCGGCTCGTCAGTTCTGACAGCTTCAGCAATCCAGGAACTGGACATGCTCGGAGGCGCGCTAACCAGTAGCGACCTCGCCGCGGACAAGTTTCGGATCGAGGGCCATACCGACACCGTGGGCGCCGCAGCCGCCAATAAGGTCTTGTCCCAGCAACGGGCCGATGTGGTCGCATCCTACCTGGAGTCCAAGTTCGGCATCGCGGCAAGCCTATTGCAGTGGGTGGGAGTCGGCGAGGCCGATCTGCTGGTGCCGACGCCGGATCAGATGCCGGAGTTGCGGAACCGCCGGGTTCACATCGCAAACCTCAGCGCTCCGGTAACGCCGGCGAAGTAGGCAACCTAGGTCGGACTCAGACGACCGGTTTCGGCGAAACATCCGGCTTCGATCTAACATCGGCTCGCAGCGCGTTCAACGTAGACCAGGCCGCCGGAAGTGAAATTTGTTCCGTCGCCATAACGTGAGAAGATAGCGCTGAAAGGATATAGAGTCATGGACAGACGCGAAACACTTAGGGCTATTGTCGGCGGTGCCGCAGGCGCGGCTATGGGTCTCGGTTCGGCGCGGGAGGCACTTGCTCAAGCTGCGGGCACCGCCACCCAGCCGGCGGCAGCGGCCCGTGACCGCGCCCGCAGTGGCGGCCTACCGGCTCTCAAAATTACCGATATCAAGGTGATCATCACCAAGCTGGGCGGCACAAACATGATCAACGCCAAGGTCTATACCAGCGAGCCGGGGCTCTATGGCATCGGCTGCGGAACACATGCGGAGCGTCCGACCATCGTGGCGAACACGATCGAGCAATATTTGAAGCCCATGTTAGTCGGCCGTAATGCGGATGAGATTGAGAAACTCTGGCAGGAATTGTGGGTGGCGCCTTATTGGCGCGCCAGTGTGGATGCCAACAACGCCATGGCGGCGATTGATGGTGCGCTTTGGGACATCATGGGCAAACGCTGCGGCGTGCCGGTCTATGCGCTTTTGGGCGGCAAGGTTCGCAGCGGCCTGCGAATGCTGGGGGACATCCAGGCACGCTCGCCCCAAGCGATGGAAGACCAGATTCGGAAAATGATGGCGGATGGCTACGATCATTTCCGCATCTATCTGGGCGGTGGCGCGCCGGCCCGCGAGCCGGGAGCACAGCGCGCCGCGGCCGGCGGCGGCCAGGTACATGGGAATGACACAGCCTACATCAAGCAGCTATGCGATGCATTCGAATATATCCGAAAGAATATTAGTTGGGACATCGAAATCGGTCACGACGTGCATGAGCGGCCAACGCCGCGCGGCGCGGTCATGCTGGCCAAGGCGGTCGAGCCATATCGTCCATTTTTCATCGAGGATCTCTTCGCGCCGGAAGATGTGAGCTGGTACAAAATCGTGCGCGAACAAAGCTCGATCGGCATCGCGATGGGCGAGCTGTTCGTCAATCAGAACGAATGGCTGCCGCTCGTTTCCAACCGCTATATCGACCTCATCCGCATGCACATCTCCGCCGCCGGTGGCCTCAACTTGGCGCGCAAGGTTGCATATGCGTGCGAATTTTTCGGGGTCCAGACGGCTTGGCACGGGCCGGCGAATGTTTCACCGGTAGGCCATGCCGTCAACATGCATCTGGACCTGGCCATTTACAATTTCGGAATCTGCGAGGGGCGCGCTTTCAGCGAACAATTGCAGGAGCTTTTTCCTGGCTGTCCGGAAATCCGCAACGGCATTCGCTATTCCAACGACAAGCCGGGCTTGGGCATCGATATCGATGAGAAAGTGGCGGCCAAATATCCGCCCACAAGCGATTTCGGTTCGGAACGCGGCGCGCATGATCCCGAAGGGGCGCCGCGGCGCCCATAAGGATCCTCGCGAATCAGCCGTGCGACCTCTGCGCCAGTTTCGGATATTCTAGCTTCGTATACCAAACGCCTCGTCCCTGCGGTGTGAGATCCAGCAGATTCCAGATCGGGCTCAGCAGATCGATGCCGCGCTCCGGGATATCGCTCGCCATCCGCGGATGGGCGCTGTAGAAGTGGCGAACGGTGCCGTCACTGGCTTGGGAGAACACCGATATCGTTGAATCTTGCTTTCCGTCGCGATCTTCGCTTCCCAGATCGAATTTAAAGGTGCTTGATCCGGCACTGAGCAGGCGGAGTTTTTTCCAGCCGCGCGCCCGCGCGTGCTCACGCAAAACTGGCAGATCGGCTGAGGCGACGATAGCCAAGTTGATGTTTTGGGCGAGATGATCGGCAACGCCGTTAAAACCATCGATCCAGGCGGTACACATCGGACATGGTTTAGTCTGTTTCTTTCCATACATGAGGTGATAGATCACGAGCGCCCGATCGGGCAGCGTGAACAACTCGCTTAAGCGGACCGTTCGCGCCGGAGTGTCACCGGCATCCAGGTTCACCGGACCCTCTTCGAATGCATAGTCCTGGAGAGACGCTCCCTGCGGAAGCCGGCGGCGGAGTTCCGCGACTCGTTCTCGTTGACGCATCAACTCGATCTCCGCCAGACGGAGTTCTTCTCGTTTAGCGAGGTAATCGCCAGATTCGTTCGGCAAGTTCGTCTGTCGAAACGTACCGTTGATCGTTTCATGCACCATGATTTCGATATCCTCCCACTCCGTATACTCAATATCAACAGAAACGTTTCAAACGACTCGGTCGAGGGGGCGCGCTCAGCTCTATTTTTTCCGCAGCCTTTGCGAGACCTGCTCTACTTCTTCCCAAACTCGAAGCAAATTGCCACTCCACAGTTTTTCGATCTGTTGTTCCGTATAGCCGCGCCGAACTAATTCCAGCGTCACGTTGAATGCTTCCGCCGCGCTGTTCCAGCCGTCGATTCCGCCACCACCATCGAAGTCCGACGAAATTCCAACGTGCTCGATTCCAATGAGCTTCACCGCGTAGTCGATGTGATTCACGAAGTCCCTCACGGTGGCTCGGCCCGCGGGCGGAAACTTGGCGTCAAGCTCGGCGAGCCGCTGGTCGTATTCCGCGCGCCGTTGGGGTGGAAGCGCATCCAGACCGGCATTTCCTCGCCCGCGGCCGCCGCCTGCCCCACGGCCCTGCGGTGCAGGAGCGTTGGCATTCTCTACGAGGCATACCCGGGCGGAATCGGCGCCGCGCCCGCGACCACCGCCGCGTCCTCCGCGACCGTCGCCCTGTGCCAGCCCGAACTCTCCACGCAACTTCGCCAACGCATCCACGCGTTCTTTCGAATCCGTTTTGACGTACGATGCGAATCCCACCACCTGAATCACGCCCCCGTTCTTCTTAAGAGCCAGCAACTGCTCGTCGTCCATATTCCTGCTGACGTCGGCGAGCGCGCGCACTCCTGAATGCGATGCGATCACCGGAGCCTGAGAAAGCCGCATGGCCTCCATATTTGCGCCTTTGGAGGGATGCGACAGATCGACCATCATGCCCAGGCGATTCATCTCAGCGATGACTTCCCGGCCGAGCGGAGACAGTCCGTTGTTGTAAAGGTAGCCCTGGGTTTCTCCGGTGTTCGAATCGGCGAGTTGGCTGTTGCCATTGTGGGCCAGAGACATGTATCGGCCGCCCCGGTCGTAGAATTCCTGCACTTTATGGATGTCGGTCCCAATCGGATATCCGTTTTCCACGCCGATTACGGCAATCCGGAAGTGCTTTTTGTGCAACGCGAGGACATCTGCTGGCGACAACGCCAAGCCGATGTTATCGGGCGCGATTTTTTCCGTCAAGCGATGAATGGCGTCGAACTTCGCGACCGCCTGGCGATAAGCGTTGTCATAACCTTCCGGCGTCAGTGGGCCCTGGCCGACGTAAACGATCATGAATGAGACATCCATACCGCCTTCGACCATCTTCGGAATATTGACCTGCGTCGTCAGGCGCATGGTGTAATTGCAATCCGGGGTGAAGTTCGCGGGATCAATATCGTTGTGCGTGTCGAGCTTGAGGACGCGTTCGTGAATGCCTTTCGCTCTGGCAACCAGAGCCGCATCGTTCGATTGCGCCTGACTGGTACCCGCCGTTATCAGAAACAACAGCCCGGCGGACGACGCCGTAACGCCGGCAATCACGAGCGCGAGCTTTCGCTTGATGTTTTTCATTAGATCCTCCTGTCCCGTTGACGGGACGAATTCCTGCGCAAACCGCAACATCAACATCACGCTTATTGATGGCTATCGTAGCAGGGTGTCCCTCTGCTCAGGCTGCTTAGGACAGCGGTCCATTCGCCCGAGGCAGCAAAAACTTATAACCGCTTTGTAACAGAGGCGACGCTTGCCTTCGAAGAACGTCTTAGTTCGAAACTAATGCCTCCGAACCTCAGTCCAACGCCAGAGGTATA
>DATHOT010000272.1:0-32603 GCA_035484655.1 Bryobacteraceae bacterium
TTCGGATACCCCTCAAAATTCCAAGCCGAATATGTGCCGGTCGTCGCCGCCTTGGTTATCGTGTAGCTTCCGGCGCCAAGCGTCAGCTGAAGTGGACCCGACTCGCCTGCGTTGACGAGATTGACCACCGCTCCCGGCAGCACATTTTGCGGCCCACTGCATTGACTGCATCCCCAGCCGTTGGGGCCGGCGCTATCGTCGCTACCCGATTAGTCCGCGAAACTTCGGGCTCTCGTAGCCCGGGAAGACCGCCTTCAGGTTGGGATTCCCCAAGTGCTTGGACACCAGTTCGCCCAGCACATCACGGAAGTCGGTCGTGAGCGCCAGGTCGCGCCCTTCGTTGAGCTGCTCTTCCGCCAAGCCCGGCCAGTCGCCATAGACCTTGCCGCCCCGGATTCCGCCGCCCATCACAAACATGACATTGGCGTGGCCATGATCGGTCCCGCGATTGCCGTTCTCTTTGGCCGTGCGCCCGAACTCGGACATCGTCACCACCGCGACGTCTTCCATCCGGTCGCCCAAGTCCTGATAAAAAGCCGCCAGCGACTGGCCGAAGTCGGAAAGATTGTTGGCAAGCTGGCCCACCGCCGGCTGCGCGCCAACCTCGTTGACGTGCGTGTCCCAACCGCCGATATCCGCAAACGCCACCTCCAGCCCGACATCGGCTTTGATCAGGCGCGCGATCTGCTGCAGGCTTTGGCCGAACCTGCCGCCGGGGTATTTTGCCCCATTGGCGGACGTGTAGCTCTGCTTCTGGATCGATTGCATGATTTTTACGGCGCTGAACGTTTCCTTGCCAGTCCCGTGCAGCGTGGTATCGAGCGTGTGTTCGTACATGTTCTCGAACGCAGCCGCCGCTTTCGGATCGCGCACCTGAAAATCGTTCAGATTGTTCACTGCCAGAGCGTCGTTACGGCCCCGCAAGGAGCGTGGAAGGCTTGACCCCAGGCTGACCGCGCGAATCGGCGACCCTATCCCGGCAACCGGCGGCAAAGCACGGTTCATCCAGCCGTCACTAGTCGCCTTGAAGCCCGGCGTGCCGGATTCCATGTAATCCTGCGCGTCAAAATGCGATCGCGTCGGATCGGGCGACCCTACTGCATCGACGATCGCAAGCTGCTGTGCGTCGAACATCGGCTTCAGCGAAGCGAGGGACGGGTGCAGTCCGAAGAAGCCGTCCAGATCCACCGCCGACGCGGGCGTTCCATCGGGCTTGGGAATTGCGAGCGACGGGCGAAGCTCGTAATAACGTTGTTCGCCGAACGGAACAACCATATTCAGCCCATCCACCGCGCCGCGCTGGAATATCGCCACCAGAATCTTCTTGCGCCGATCGGAGCCATCGGCTGCATATACGGAGCGCGAGAGCCACGTTGGCAGGGCGCCTACGCCAAACATTGCCAGCGCCGAGCCTTTCAGGAAAACGCGTCGTGAGGTCATGTGAATCTACCTTTTTTGAAAATCAGGAGAGCCGATCATTTCCGCGGGCTGCGATGCCGCCACTTTCACGCCCGGCACTTGGTTCTTGGTCACCTGAACCGCGAAATTCATCCGGCCTAGTAGCGCCGCCGAGTTCACCCAGTCGGAATTCAAGTTGGAATAGCCGGTCGGCTCCTGCTTGCGGTACAGCGGCTCGCCCAGATTGCCGACCTGATTGGCCAGCGCCCAGGCGTCGGTCACGCTCGCATTAAGCGCCCGCACGGAGCTGGCAACCATCTCGAAGGGCGTCTTGACCTTGGCCCGATAAGCTCCCTGCGACCAAAACTCCTTCGAATCGAGCATAGTCTTCATCACCTGCCGAATGTCGCCGCCCGAGTCCAGAAATGTCTTGGCCATTTTGTCGATCAGCGCCGGCGGCGGATTGTCGGACACGAACCGCTGAGCCAGCTCGGTGGAAATAAACTTCGCCGTCGATGGATGCGCCGCCAGAATATCGAGCACTTTCTCGCCGTCCTCGATGCCGCCGCCCGCCGGAATCACGTGGCCCAGCACCACTTTTTCGCCTTTATCGTGCAAGCTGTCGTTATAGAAAAAGGCGCCGCCGCGCCGCGGCTCCTGGATAGTCCAACCCGTGAAACAGCGCGCCACTTCGGTTACATCGTGCTGCGTATAGCCGCCATTGACGCCCAGCGTATGCAGTTCCATCAGCTCACGGCCGTAATTCTCGTTGAGCCCGCGCTTCACTTTCCTGTTCTTGGAGTTGGCATCGATATCCGCACGTACCGACTGGAAATTGTCCAGATAGAAAAGCATGGCCGGACTCTTGGCGGTGGCTTCCAGCAAATCGCGGAATCTGCCGAGCACGTGCGGGCGGATCGCGTCGCGCTCGTACTCGGGAATCAGAAAACGATCCGAGCCCTTGTCGTAATACACGTTGAAGTGGTTGAACCAGAAATCGTCCAGCTCTTCGGCCAATTGGCGATTGCTTTCGATGGCCCGCAGCAGCTTGGCTTCCAGCAGATCGTACGCGACCACCTGTTGAGGAGCGTTGAGGAGCATGATCCGCCGCTGGACATCGACTGGCGAATTATTGAATAGCTGCTGCCGCTGGCCGCGCGGAAGTGCGACCAGTACATCCTCTAGCTTGTCGGGCGGGAGAGACTCGAGCAGTGCGCGTTTCTGATCCGGCTTACCGTTGCGAAGCGTATTGAGTTCTGGGGCGGCTAGAGTTTCTTCGAGCGTTTTCGCCGGCTCCATCTCGGTATCGTCCTCTTTTTTATTCTTGTTCACCTTGTAACGGACGATCAGCCGCTGGATGCTCGCCCGCAGCACCGGATCGTCCGGCAGCGGCTGGCGGCCGGCGGCAATGGCACGAATCATCTGCGGAGCTGGATAGTGCTGCGAAGCCTCCATCGGCGTCATGCGCAGCGACTCGAGCGGTTGGAGCTTGGCCTCTAGATCAGGATTTTCCGGAATGCGCTCGGGATGAAGCTGCAGGTCGAGCCACTTCTTAAGGCCCATCTTCTTTACACGCGCGATATCGGCAGGCTTTGGCCCGAAGGTCAGGCGGTCAAGGGCGTGCACAATCTGCTGATCCTTCGTGAGCTTCTTCTGGTAGAGTATGGCCTGCCGTTTGGCATCGTCAACTGCCTTGGCAGGCTTGCCCGACGCCAGCGCCGGCAAAATCAGGATGGCGGCTAAAACCCACGATCTCATCTGTTTCTTTAAACGTGCAATCGGCAGAAAACGTTTACCTCTTTCCTCTTGACGATGTATTAGTGTATTGATACACTAGCACTATAAGCCGCTTCGAATTCAAGCTGGACTCCCGCAGTGGAGTCCCGGTCTACCGCCAGATCATCGACCAGGTGCTGGCCGGAATTGCGGTCGGGAGCCTCAAAGTGCGCGATCAACTCCCGACGGTGCGCCAGCTTGCCGTCGATCTGGCGATCAACCCCAACACCGTAGTTCGCGCTTATCGCGAACTGGAAATCCGTGAAGTGCTGGCGAAGCAACAAGGCACCGGAACTTTCATCACCGAAAAGAAGCCTCAGGCGAACGAATTGGAACGGCGGCGGCGCGTGTCGCAACTAGCTGGTGACCTGTTAGCCCGCGCGGGCGCCGAGGGGATCACTTTGCAGGAACTGCTCGACTATTTCAACGGCTCTGTCGCGCCAGAAGCAGTAGATGCTGATACTACAATGAAGCATGTCCTCTAGCGCGCCGGCCATTGCTTCGCCGGAAGAAATCGCCAAGTATGAACCGGTGATCGGGCTGGAAGTGCATGTCCAACTCAACACCCGCACCAAGATTTTCTGTGGTTGCCTGACAAGTTTCGGCGCTGCTCCCAATACCAACGTTTGCCCGGTCTGTTTGGGGCTGCCTGGCGCTCTGCCGGTGCTCAATGGCCGGGCGATCGAGATGGCTATTCAGGCCGCGCTCGCTATGCACTGCCAGGTGAATTCGTTTTCGCGATTCGCTCGTAAGAATTACTTTTATCCGGACTTGCCCAAGGGCTATCAGATCTCGCAGTACGATCAGCCGCTGGCCGAGCGCGGCTGGCTGGAAGTGCTGGTCGACGGCGCGAAGAAGCGCATCGGAGTGACGCGCGTTCACATGGAGGATGACGCCGGCAAGAGCATCCACGACGGTTTCAAGGACTCCGATCGCTACACCTATGTCGACCTGAATCGCAGTGGTACGCCGCTGATCGAGATCGTGAGCGAGCCGGATCTCCGGTCCTCGGATGAAGCCCACGAATATCTATCCGAGCTAAAGCAGGTGATGCAGTACGTGGCCGTCTCCGAATGCGATATGGAAAAGGGTCAACTGCGCTGCGACGCCAACGTGTCGGTGCGCTTGAAGGGCGCGGACAAATTCGGGACCAAGGCCGAAGTGAAGAACCTGAATTCGTTCCGGTTCGCCAAAATGGCGCTGGATTACGAAATCGCCCGGCAAGTAGCTCTCATCGAAAGCGGCGGCCGGGTCGAGCAGGAGACCCGCCTCTACAACGTGGCGACGGGGGAAACCGTCGGCATGCGCAGCAAAGAGCACGCGCACGACTATCGTTATTTCCCTGAGCCGGACTTGGTTCCGCTGCGCGTCAGCGACGCGTGGCTCGAGCGTATTCGCAAGGCGATGCCGGAGCTTCCGGCGGATAAGCGCCGGCGCTTTGTTGCCGATTATGGTTTGCGCGAATATGATGCGAACGTGCTGACGGCGTCGCGGGCGATCAGCGACTATTTCGAGCAGGCGGCGGCTGTGGCCCGCGATCCGCGGGGAACCGCCAACTGGGTGACCGGCGAGCTCATGGCAATGCCCGACGCCTTCGACAAAATCACGCCGCAGGCTACCGGCGCTCTCGTACGGAAGATCAACGAAGGTGAAATCAGCGGCAAAATGGCCAAGGATATCTTCGCCAAGATGTATGAGACTGGCCAATCGCCCGAGACCATCATCGAGCGCGAGGGTCTGAAGCAAATCAGCGACACAGGCGCGCTCGAGAAAATCATCGATGAAATAATCGCCGCCAATCCGAAACAGTTGGAGCAGTACAAGTCCGGGAAGACCACCGTGATCGGCTACTTCGTCGGGCAGGTCATGAAGGCCAGCCAGGGGCAGGCCAACCCCGCGGCGGTGAATGCGCTGCTGAAGGCGAAATTGAAGTAGTCTCGAATCACGCGACCCTTGCAACTCAGTGTTTAGCCTTAGAACGAATCCCCGGCTAACGACCGAAGGTAGTGTAGATGAGCGAACCTGCGGTCGCATTTTTGTCCAACCGGAAGCTCCACGTGCGGAGGAATGGAGTGACGCACATCGTGGACAGCGAGTTTGAGCGGACCGTGCGCGAGCGTACCGCTTCCATTGAGCGGCGGCATGCCTGGAAGACACAAGGGCGGGGCGCGATGTTCATGGGCGGCGCTTGGGCTACGCAGGCCAACGCCCGCAATGCTGTCCCGGTATCGCTGACTGGCTTGGCGGCCGGGGAGAACGGAACACTGCTGTATTCAATGGAGACGGACTCGGTCAGCGGAATTTTTCTCTTGGATGCCGCCGGTGTGGAGACGCGTCTATTCCATACTGCCGACTTCTGCATCCGTCACGCAGCGCTCAATCCAGATGGATTATCTTTGGCGGCCACCGCGTTTCACAAAGACGATGTTCGTTCCAACATCGTCGTGCTGCCGCTGCACGGAACGGACTTAACGGAGGTAACCGAAGGCGACTCCTTCGATCAGTTTCCTCAATGGGTGGCCGGGGCGAAGCGGCGGATCGTGTTTCAGAGCGCTGGCGTGGGCCGGGATGCGGCGGGGCGTTTTGCCGGGCTCGGACCTTGCAGCATTCAAGAATTGGATTTGGATTCCCGCGAACTGGAGGAAGTGGCCTCCGAGACAGGGCGCGACTTGCTCCAGCCGCGGAAAACTGAGGACGGCACGCTTTACTACATCCGCAAGCCTTACCAGTCGGGAATTCCCGATGCGAGCCTATTGGGTTCTCTAAAAGACGCGGCGTTGTTTCCTTTCCGGATGGCGCAGGCCATATTTCAGTACTTCAACGTCTTCTCCATGATGTACACCGGGAAGCCGTTGGTCACGGGCAAGGGTGCAGTACAACGGAGGATCGACCCGCGCCAGATGTTTATTCACGGGAATCTGGCCCGGGCACAGATGGCCCAAGCTTCTGAGGAAGAGGGGCAGGAAGTGGTGCCTTCGTCCTGGGAACTCGTGCGGCGCGGGCCGAATGGCGAAACGGAGGTGATCGCCCGCAACGTGCTTACCTTCGATCTGGCGAGCGATGGCAGCGTGCTCTATTCAGATGGTTTGGGGATTTCGCGGGTCGGCCAGGCCGGAAGTTCGGAACGCGTGCTAAAGGCCGAGTTCATTGAGAAAGTGCTCGCTCTTTAGCACTTGCGTCAGCGCTGATTCGCTTTGAGTATTTTCTTGCGCAGGCGGATGGACTGCGGAGTCACTTCCACGAATTCATCATCCCGAATAAACTCGATGGCCTGCTCCAGATTCAAAATGCGCGGCGGCACCAAGCGGATCGCTTCGTCGGCTGTCGAGGCCCGCATGTTGGTGAGCTTTTTTTCCTTCACGATGTTCACGTTGAGATCGGCGTCGCGGGCATTTTCACCGATAATCATGCCTTCGTAGACTTCGATGCCGGGGGTGACGAACATCTCACCGCGCTCCTGCAAATTGAAAATCGCATGGCCGGTGGTTTTCCCGGGCCGGTCGGCGACCAGCGCGCCCGTGGGACGAGTGGGAATCTCGCCTTGCCAGTCGATATAGCCATGGAACAGCGAATTCATGATGGCCGTGCCCTTGGTGTCGGTCAGCATTTCGCTGCGCAGTCCGATCAACCCGCGCGAAGGCACATGGAACTCCATTCGTACGCGTCCCGATCCGTGGTTGACCATCTTCGTCATCTTGCCTTTGCGGCCGCCGAGCTTTTCGATCACCACGCCGACAAACGCTTCCGGACAATCGATCACCAATAGCTCGATCGGCTCGAGCAATTTCCCGCCGACGGTCTTGGTCAGGATCTCGGGCTTGCCGACCATCAACTCAAAACCTTCCCGGCGCATCATCTCGATCAGGATGGCAAGCTGCAACTCGCCCCGGCCCATCACCTTGAAGGCATCGGGACCACCCGCCTCTTCCACGCGGATGGAGACGTTGGTCAACAGTTCTTTGTCTAAGCGGTCGCGCAGGTTGCGGGATGTGACGTATTGTCCTTCGCGACCGGCGAACGGCGAAGTATTGATGGTGAACACCATCGAAATGGTCGGCTCGTCGATCTGGACATTGGGCAGCGGCTTGGGATCTTCGGCGCTGGTGATGGTCTCGCCGATCGTGATGCCTTCCACTCCCGCGATGGCGAGAATGTCTCCCGGCTGGCCGATGGTTTCATCTACGCGCTTCAGACCTTCGAATGAGTACAGCTTGGTGATGCGAGTTTTGTGGAGTGTCCCGTCGAGCTTCGCAATCGCCACTTCGTCGCCGTATTTCAATACACCCGAAAATACGCGGCCGATCGCCAGGCGCCCGAGATAATCGCTGTAGTCCAGATTGGCGACCAGAAGCTGCAGGATGGCGTCTGGATTTCCCACGGGCGGCGGTATGTTCTTAATGATGGAATCGAAGAGCGGCCGGAGGTCGGTGGAATTGTCTTCCGGCGCGGTCTTCGCGATGCCCGCTTTGGCGTTGGTGTAGATCACCGGGAAGTCGATCTGGTCTTCGGTAGCGTCCAGGTCGATAAACAGGTCGTATACTTCGTTCAGCACTTCTTGAATCCGCGCATCCGCCCGGTCGATTTTGTTGATGACCACAATCGGTGGGAGCTTGGCCTCGAGCGCCTTCATCAAGACGTAGCGGGTCTGCGGCAGCGGGCCTTCGCTCGCATCCACCAGCAGCATGACCCCATCCACCATCTTGAGCGCGCGCTCCACCTCGCCGCCGAAATCGCTGTGGCCCGGCGTATCGACGATGTTGATCTTGACGCCTCCGTAGCGCACCCCGGTGGTCTTGGCGAGAATGGTGATGCCGCGCTCGCGTTCCAATTCGTTCGAGTCCATGACGCGTTCGGCCACCTGCTCGTTATCGCGAAAAATGCCGCTCTGCCGGAGCATGGCATCCACCAGCGTGGTTTTGCCATGATCGACGTGCGCGATGATGGCAATGTTGCGAATAGTCTGGTTGTGCACAGGCGCTTCGCTATGATCGATAGTGTGATTCAGTACTTCCGGTTGCATCCGTAACTTCCATGGTCGCACGCCCAGAGCCAAAACCCCCAATCGACGGCCTGCCGGTGGTTGTCATTGTGGGCCGCCCTAACGTCGGCAAGTCCACTTTGTTCAACGTGATACTGGGCCAGCGCCGCTCGATTGTGGGCGATGAGCCCGGAATCACTCGCGATCGGATCCACGGCCAAGCCATTTATCGCGGCCGTAAATTTGAATTGATAGACACCGGCGGGATCATTCAGAACGACGCCGAGTGGATCCCCACCGAGATTCTCAAGCAGGCGCAGGTGGCGCTGGGGCGGGCCGCGCAAATCATTTATCTTATCGATGGTCGAACGGAAATCACCGGCGCCGATCGCGAGCTGGCCAAGATGCTGCGGCGGTTGGGCAAGCCCGTGACCCTGGCCGTGAATAAAATCGATACGCAGGCTCGCGAGGACCTGGCTCACGAGTTCCACTCGCTCGGCTTCCGGGACCTGTTTCCGGTTTCCGCCGAGCACCACATGGGCATCGGCGATCTCCTCGACCATGTGACCGAGGGCTTTGAGACCAGCGTGGCGGAAGAAGACGAGCCGGAAGAAGACGCCCCCGACGCAACCGCCGAACCCACGACTGAACCAAGAGCCATCACTGAACCTAAAACCATCAAGGTTGCGATCGTCGGACGGCCCAACGTCGGCAAGTCGACATTGTTGAACGCGCTGGTGGGCGAAGAGCGCTCGATTGTCTCTTCGGTCGCCGGCACCACCCGCGATGCCGTGGATGAGAAAGCGGTTCATGACGGCGTCGAATTTGTCTTCGTCGACACGGCCGGCATTCGGCGCAAGGGAAAAACCAAGCTGATGGCGGAGAAGCTGAGCGTGGTGATGGCGCGGCGGCACATCCGGATGGCGAACGTCGTGATCCTGGTGCTGGATGCGAGCGAAGGCGTGCTTGGCCACGACGCCACCGTCGCCGGTTATGCGCACGAAGAGGGCCGCGCGCTGATCCTGTGCGTAAACAAATGGGATCTTGCCGGTGAAAAGAGCAGGCGAATGTTTACTCAAAGCATTCGCGATGAGCTGAAGTTTCTGGAGTATGCTCCGATCGTGTTCGTTTCGGCGAAAAAAGGAGCCGGGGTGAAGCAGCTTTTCGGCTTGGTTCGCGACGCGTACAAGTCTGCTTCGAAGCGCGTGCCCACGGGAGAATTAAACCGCTTCGTCGAGCAGTTGGATTTCGACCGCGACATCAAGGTCTACTACATGACTCAGGCGTCGGTGCGGCCGCCCACTTTTATCGCGTTCACGGACAAAGCGAAAGAGCTGCATTTTTCGACCGAGCGGTTCTTGATCAATCAGCTTCGCAAGCGATTTGGGTTCGAGGGAACCCCGATTGTGATCAAAACCAAGCGAAGATAAGCGTGGCGCACGCACTCCCGTGGCGCAGGTCTCCGACCTGCGAAAGACCCTACTTAACCACCACTTTGTCGACCGCCTGGTTATCAAACTCATCGGTCACCCGGACTGCAATCACTTGCTCGCCCGGCGCCGCGCGGTCGATCGAGAGTTGATACTCTTCCTCGGGCGAATCGGACAGCTTGGTAACCGGCTGAGCCATCAGCCACTCGCCGCCGTTGATGGAATATTCGGCGCGATCGACATCGCTACGAGCATCGCGCGCGATAAAGCGCACCTCGATCTTGTTGCCGCTGGAGGTTGCTGCCAGATTCAGGATCTGCGGCGGCGTGTTGTCGATCAGGAACGGATCGCTTTCAAGCGACGCTTCGAGTGCCTGGTTGCGCGGGTTGCTGGGCGCGTCCGACGCGGTTACACGGACCACGTACTCGCCATCCGGAAACGCGGTGCTGTCCCAGCTCAGATATTTCTCCTTCACGTTGTCCTTCATAAGCCGCCAGGTGGACTCCTTCACGCCGCGAATTTCGATCTTATAAATTAGCGTGTCGCCATTCTCATCCAATGCGGCCCAGCGTGCTCCGATAAAACCCTTCGAATAGCTCAATGTCTGGGAACTGGAAAGATCCGAGCTGGATGAAAAAGAGTTGCCGCGGTGCTGGCCGAGCGCCGGAAGTGTGAGGCTGTTGGAAGGCGTGATCGACAGCACGGGCGTCGGGAATTTGTAGTTCGCCGGCGTGGTTTCTACCTGATCCACCACGGGCGCCACGTTTTTCGAAAGATACGCGATATCAATCTCAGAAAGATCGGAAACGGGCTTGCTCGCCGACGCGCTCAGCTCGATCTTATATTGCAGGAATCGCGCAGGAGGCGAAGTGACGCGCCCGCCGCCGCAAGATTCGCACAGCGTGGTGCCTTCATGAGCATCCGGCCGCAGCGCCGCCCAAACGCTCCAATTGCTCTCCGGACGATTTAGGTTTCCACTGCGGGTCAAAACCGAAATTCCGCCGGAGGCGCGATAGCCTATACGTCCCCAATAAGTGAAAGATCCGGCATCCAGAACCTCACTCTCAAAGGTTCCTTGCTTTTCCAGAGCTGGGCCGACACGGTAGACTCGCCCGATGTTTCCGGTCACAGCGAACAGTTCGCCTTTGCGGCCTCTTCCGAATCCAGTGATCTGCGTGGGCGAGGCATTGATGAGCAGCGTGCTCATGGCGTCCGAATCCAGCCGGTAAATGTTGCCTCGGTTTCCCGTCCCCAAAAGCGGACGTTCCTGCCCATCAAAGGCTATTGCATACACGATATCCTGCGCGTTCGACCAGGTTTTCTTGGGAGATCCGTCGGCGTTGATGCGATAAACCTCGGAGCCGCCCGCAATGGAAGACGCACCCTGATTCAAGGTCGGCGGGGGATTGCGGGGAGGATTGACGGTGGTAACCGAAATCGCCGCCGGAGTGACCTGCAGCGGCGCGGGCGCCGGATTGGTTGGCTGCGGCGTGGAAGCCGGTGTCTTGTTCCCGACTCCGGCAGCGTAGATTGCACCGTCCCTGGCAATCGCAACCGCGGTTATCTCGCGCTTGGGCGCCTGATAAAGCACGAATCCTTGCGCAGCCGGCGAGACTCGCAGAATCAATCCGCCTGGCTCAGTCCCGACGATGAGATTGCCCTGCGCATCGATGGCGAGCGAACGCGCGTGCGTTTCTTCGGTCTTGAAAAACACCGAACCGGTGCCGGCCGGAGTGACGCGATGGATCTCGCCCTGATCGCCGGTAGCGACAAATAGGTCGCCTTTGGCGTCAAAAGCCATGGCCCAGATGTATTTCTGGTGCGGATCGTAGAAAAGCTGGGCTTTGCCGTTGGAACCGATTTTGTAGATCTTTCCGTCCGGATCAGTCGCGGCGTAGACCTGATCCTTGGAATCGATCACGATAGCGTGGATCTCGAGTCCTTCAAGTTCGGCGAAGCTACGGCTCTTGCCGGAAGAGTCGATGACGAAGACCTTGGCTGAACCGCTGCCGGATCCACCGCCGGCGGTATAAAGATTGCCTTTAGAATCGGCCGCAATGGCCCACAGGTAAGGCGTGGACGAGTCGAAGATTTCGGGAAACTCAGGCGCGAGAAAGATGCGGCCGTCGCTGCGCAATGAGAGGTGCGTCAGGCTGCCTTTTTCAAAATCAGAGCGGTCGGCGTGCTGCCAGAACTTTGTTTCAACGGCAAAACACGTTGCGGTGACGGCCAAAGCCGCCAGTAGGAATTTGGGGATTTTCATTATCGAACTACTTCAATTGAATTACTTAACGGTGACTCTGAGCGAAAAGCTGCCGTCGATCATCAGGTCGAACGGAAGGCTGCCCTGCTCGACTGCGCTTTCCGATGAACTGACCAAGTGACGGCTGGCGGTCCGGCCGGTCTGCATCACGTTCATGACCGAAGCCGGAAGACTGGGAAGAGTCTTATCTTCGTAGAAAACGGTAGGACGCGGCTCAATGAGCGAGATATAAAGCTTGTTGTTGGTGCGCTCCTGGTTGATGAGCGACACCGTCTGCGGAATATCCATGAAGCGATCCGATGCGCTGGCCACGCTTTGCATGCGATTCAGCGTGTCGGCGTCGCTCAGGAGAATCCGGTGCTCGCCTTTGGGAAGCCCGGCGGGAATCTTCAGCATGAAGTCGCGCTCCAGCCGCTCGCCGCGATAGGGGCGCAGGAAAACTTTGACGGGAACCTGCGTGCCGGCTTCGACTTCGCTGGACGGAATCCAGGCGTTCTCGATGGAGGCCACGCGGCGTTCCGGAAGAATGTCGATGGTGGCGTCGACGCTCTTGAGCTTGGGCATCGCCACCGGATTCAGGAACAGGCGGTTGAATTTATCGCCCCACCAGCCGGCCAGTTGGATCGGCGCCGGCGCCGGCGCTTCGTTGGCGGCCAGCATAGTGGCGATCGAAAGACCGGGACCGCCGTCGAACTCCACCTTGCCGCTCAGCCGATAGGTGGTCTCTTCGGCGAAATCGTTCAGACCCGAAATCGAGTTGAACAGGGTCAGCATCATCAGGTAAGGCGTCCATTTCTGCTGCACGAATACGTTGAAGTGCAGGTCCTTCTCTTTGCGAACGCCGTTGTTGTCGTCAAACGACCGGACTTTGACGGTGACCGGAACCATGGGAGCGGTCGCGCCCAGTTCCCCCATGATGGCGCTGTGGCGATCCTGATGCAATGCACCGACGATTTCGGTTGCGTTCCCGAACTTGTTGGGTTGGAACTGTGATGCCAGGGTCATGAGTACTTCGGACTTGGCCATGGGCATGTCAACAGGTCCGAGGTTGAAGAAGGAGTGCCCGCAGCCGAGTACGTGTTTGCCGTCGTTATAGGTGACCGTACACATGCCGGTCACACTCATGTCGCCGGAAACCAGGACACCTGAAAACGCATCGCCAGGCTGCAGCGATTTCTGCCAGCCCGGCGCCGGCTTGGAAACGGTCATCGTGCTGGAGGCTCCGCCGGCGGCAACGGTCGCTCCCATCTGTTGGAACAGACCTCCGAATTGGCGCAAAACATTATCGTTGAAGCCCGCGAAGCTCAACGGCGTCGCGATCGGTTCCATCGTGAAATCCGAGCCCGGCAATTGGGACGCACTGGCCGAGAGCACGTGGGCAAGCATGCCGGAGGGTACGGTTACCGTTTCCTTCGCGATGGTCTTGTCCGGCGTGCGGGCGTCGGCGGGGCGCGACTGATCAAAATCGTTTACTTCCAGCATCAGTTCAATAGGCGTGATGCCGCAAATGGCGTCCGGCGAAAATACGCTGAACCGTAGCGCCACGGCGCCCACCAGCTTGCCGTCGATGTAAACCGGGCTGCCGCTCATGCCACCGGCCACGTTGGTGCGAATGGCCTTGCCGCCCATCTTGCCGAGGATGATGTCCTGCTTGGGGCCCCACTGATTCTTGAGAACGCCCATAATCTCAACCGGAATGGGCTCGGGGTCGGTACCCGAGAGCACCGTCCACGCGTAGCCTTTCATTCCGGGTTTGAGATCGGCTTCCTTGAAAATCTGGACTTTACCGGCCTTAGGGCGAACGGGGGTTCCTGGTTCCTGGCCGAAGACGACAACAGAACACGCAAGAGCCACAGCGACTGCGGCGAACTTCTGCATGGGACCTTCCTTGTACTGCTGGATGAAAGCACCTTAACAGTGCTGTTCCCATTATCGTCCAGATTTTTGCTCAGTGGGAGAGGGTAGTACTAGAAAAAAACTTTAGGGTTGCGGGAAAGTACCGTCCGGATTGTATCCGCTGCCGGGATCCTGGTCTAGCTCGGCCGACTGGGGAGGATGGACTGGGCCGACCGGCGGCGCTTTTTCGTCCGGAATCTTGGTTTTGTGGGCTTGCTTCAATTCGTCGACCATCGGTTGAACGATCGTCGGAACGTCTGGTAGCACTTGCTCGGTTGGTTCGGTTGGTTTCTTGTGCACGGCGCATTTCCTTTCTAGTTAAATTCTAGGAGTGCGTCGGGGCCGCCCATCCGCCGGGCAAACGCAAATTGAACAAAAAAGAGGAGCAAAAAACGTTACTGGCGCTGTGATTCGCCACCAAACGGGCGGCCGTCAGTGGATGGCGTAGGCCGCCACTTGCCATCTGCCATCTTCCTTCACGAGCGTCAGCCGTTCCGTCACATCGCTTTTGTTCTTGAATGCCGTGGTGAAGTGGATGATGGCATAGTCTCCATCCGGAGCTCCGCGTAACGTCTTGGCAAAGTCGACGCGCGAGGAAGTTCGGGAAACCAGTGGACCGAGCGGGTCGCGAAATCGCTTCAAGGCAACCACCCAGGCCTCCTGCTTCACCTGATCGCGGAACATGGATCCGGCCTGGTTCCAGCTCTCCTCATATTTTTGATCATCCACCAGAGCGAGCCACTTCTGCCCGGAAGTTGACGCTTCTTCCTCCGCCGGTCCAGCGACCATTATCCGGGCGCCGGCAATTCCCGCCAGAGCCAGAGCAATAACAAAGATCAGTCGCATATTTCCTCCACTGAGCCTGCGTGGCGAACGGGGCCGGCCTGAGATAACGTTGCCATTATAGCCATGCCACAACTCGACCGTGGCGTTGATATGCGCGGCAAATACAACTAACCCGGAAACATGTCGAAGATGATTCAGATCCGCAACGTGCGGGACTCCTTGCATCAGCGGTTGAAGTCGCGCGCGGCTCTGGAAGGCCTTTCGCCGAACGTCCTACGTTAAAAAAACTGGCCGAGCGGTTGGCAACCAGAACTCCAGTGCATTATAAAGTTTCACCGGCGCAGATACTGCGAGAAGAGCGCAGCCGGCGATGAGCACATTGCACTTGCAGAAGCTCTGGATTCGCCGTTAATGACTTGTGATCGTGCCCTCGCCTCGATCCACGTGCCACAGTTAAGATATTTCTTTGGACCACGACAACGTCACAACACTGCTCGAGGCGCTGGTCGCGATCGACTCCGTGAATCCCAGTCTGGTTCCGGGCGGGGCCGGTGAGGCCGGGATGGCGCGATTCGTGTCGGATTGGTGCGGCCAGCGCGGCATTCCCGCCGAAATCGACGTCGCGGCTCCCGGGCGGCCCAGCGTGATCGCGCGCGTGAAGGGCTCTGGCGGCGGCCGGTCGGTGGTGCTGAACGCGCACATGGATACAGTGGGCGTCGCGGGCATGCCCGATCCGTTTTGCGCGCGCGTCGAGAATGGCCGCCTTTACGGACGCGGCTCCTACGACATGAAGGGGTCGCTGGCGGCCTCCATGCTGGCGCTGGCCGACATTCGCGCGAGTGGGCTGAGCGGCGACGTCATCCTGGCCGCCGTGGCCGACGAAGAGCACGCCAGCATCGGGGTGCAATCGGTACTCAAGCACATCCGCGCAGACGCTGTAATCGTCACCGAGCCGACCGCGCTCGATTTGTGCATCGCGCACAAAGGTTTCTCCTGGCACGAGATCACGACCACCGGACGCGCGGCGCACGGCTCCCGGCCCGACCTGGGGATCGACGGCATCGCGCACATGGGCCGCGTGCTGAATCGTCTGGAAACTTTGCAAGCGGAGTTGAGCCAGCGAGCGCCGCACGCGCTGCTGGGCCATGGATCGCTGCACGCCTCGCTCATTTCCGGCGGACAGGAGTTGTCGAGTTATCCCGAAAAGTGCACGGTCGAGATCGAGCGGCGCACGCTGCCTCACGAAACTATCGAGGCTGTCGAAGCCGAATTCGATGCGATCTTGCGGGACCTGGCCTCGCAAGACCGGAATTTCCACGGCCGCCAGCGAACCACGCTGGTGCGGCCGCCGTTCAGCGTTCCAGCAGAGGCGCCCATTGTGCAGACTCTGCGTGAACAAGCTACGAGCGTCCTCGGCCGCTCGCCGGCGACGGTTGGCGCGCCGTTTTGGATGGACGCCGCATTCTTCGCCGCAGCGGGCATTCCGACCGTGAACCTCGGTCCGGACGGCGCGGGAGCGCACTCCATCGAAGAATGGGTGGACCTTGATTCGGTGGAGAAATGCCGCGAAATTCTGGCACTAACGGTGCGGGAGTTCTGTGCCTAGCAGCATCGTTCGAAATCCTGAGCCGGCCGAGTTCGCCGCGGATCGCGATCTAGACGCGGTGCTGCCGTTCCATCGCAAGCTGCCGCGCTATGCGCCGACCCCGCTGGTCGCCGCTCCGGGAGTTGCGGCCAAACTGGGCGTGCGGCGCGTGTGGGTGAAGGACGAATCTTCGCGGCTGGGCTTGCCGGCCTACAAGATTCTAGGCGCGTCGTGGGCGACCTATCGCGCGCTGGAGCAGCGCTTCGGCGAATTTGCGTCCTGGGACACCATCCAAGAGTTAGCGCGGCAACTGTACCCGCACCGAAGAATGGAACTGGTGACGGCGTCGGAGGGCAACCATGGGCGGGCCGTGGCTCGCATGGCGCGATGGCTGGGACTGGCGGCGAACATTCTCCTGCCTTCGACAGCTGCGCGGGCGCGGGTCGAGCGGATTCGGGACGAGGGCGCACGCGTGACGATCGTGGACGGCAGTTACGATGACGCGGTCGCCGCCGCGGCGCGGCTGGAGAGCGCTCGTAGTCTCGTGATCAGCGATACGGCCTGGGAGGGATACGAACAAGCTCCCAAGTGGGTGGTCGATGGTTATTCCACGCTGTTCCGCGAAGTGGATGTGCAGTTATCGGAAGCCGGCGAGCCGCGGCCGGATGTCGTGGCTGTGCAGATGGGCGTCGGATCGTTGGCGGCGGCGGTGGTGCGGCATTATCGTCAGCCGGGCTTAGGCTCGCGCGTCATCGGCGTGGAGCCCAGCGCGTCGGCGTGCGTGCTGGAATCTGTCAGAGCGGGGCGGTTGGTCGACGTCGCTGGACCGTTTGACCCTATCATGGGCCCTCTCAATTGCGGGCGTGCTTCGCTGGTGGCATGGCCCTTCCTCAAGGATGGATTTAGCGCCTGCGTCGCGATTCCGACCTCGCGCGCCGAAGAAGCTGTGAGAGCGCTGGGTGCGGAGGGCGTAGCCTCAAGTCCCTGCGGTGCAGCTGGGCTGGCGGGACTTCTGGAGCACCGGGCTGACCTGGAGTTGAATGCATCGACCAGTGTGCTGATTGTTTCGACCGAGGGCCCGGCGGCCGCCGCTTAGACTCGCGACAGCAGCTTGCGCTTAATTTTCTTGATCCGCCGTTCGTCACGCTGGTAGAAGGTCCATTGCTTGAGACGTTTTCCGCTTAATAGCCCGGCTCGCACCAGAATGTTGAGATGCTCGCTGGCGGTGGGCTGGCTGATGTGCAGCTTGCGCGCGATTAAGACTCCGCATACTCCGTCTTTGACCAGGTCGCCATCGATTTGCGGGGGGAAATGGCGGCGAGGATGCTTGAGCCATTCCAGAATCTGGAGGCGGCGCTCGTTTGCCAGCGCTCGCAACACCTCTTCAGCGTCCATATAGACAATTAGCCAACTGCCTAAGTATACTGGAGACCGTGATCGCAAATCAAAGCATAAGCATCACCCGTGAGCGGGTCACAGAGACGGAGCGGCTGATCCGCCCTTACATCCGGCGTACTCCGGTTTTCGAGGTCGCGTGCGCGGATTTCGGGCTCGATTGCAGCCAGCTCGTGTTCAAGCTCGAATTTCTGCAGCATACCGGGTCGTTCAAGCCGCGGGGCGCCTTCACCAATCTATTGCTGCGCAAGACGCCGCCGGCGGGCGTGGTTGCGGCTTCCGGCGGGAATCACGGCGTAGCGGTGGCCTATGCGGCCATGAAGCTGGACAAGCGCGCGACCATCTTCGTACCGAGCGTGGCTTCGAGAGCGAAGATGGAGCGGATTCGCGACTACGGAGCGGAACTGGTGGTGACAGGCGATCGCTATGCCGATGCACTCGCGGCCAGTGAGAAGTGGATGGCCGAGACGGGCGCGATGGCGGTGCATGCCTACGATCAGGAGGAGACACTGCTCGGCCAGGCGACCGTCGGATTTGAATTCGAGGCGCAGGTCCCACAGCTCGATACGCTGCTGGTGGCGGTGGGCGGCGGTGGGTTGATCGGCGGGATCGCGGCTTGGTATGGCGGGCGCGTGCAACTGATCGGGGTAGAGCCCGAGGCTGCGCCGACGCTGGCGCGAGCACTGGAAGCAGGCCTACCCGTGGATGCCGAGGCGGGCGGGATCGCGGCCGATTCGCTGGCGCCCAAGCGCGTCGGTGAGTTGATGTTTCCCATCGCGCAGAAGTATGTGAGCCGCGTGGCGCTGGTTCCGGATGAGGCGATCGAGCAGGCGCAGAAAGCATTGTGGAGCGTGCTCCGGATCGCTTCCGAACCGGGCGGAGCGGCTGCGTTCGCGGCGCTGCTGTCGCGGCAGTACCAGCCGAAGAAAGGCGAGCGCGTGGGGGTGTTGCTGTGCGGCGGTAATACGACAGCGGTAAATTTCGGCTAGGCTCGGAGAATGCCGTTCGATCTGAAGGGCGCCGTCGCTGTGGTCACCGGTGCCAGCCGCGGCGTCGGACGGGGCGTCGCACTGGGGCTGTGCGCGAGCGGAGCTACGGTGCACATTACGGGGCGAACCGAGGCGGAGGGTCATTCGAAAGAAGCGGGCTTGGCGGGCTCGCTGCAGCGGACCGCCGACGAGTGCAACACATCCGGGGAAAGATGCTTTCCGCACGTGTGCGATCATCTCGACGACACGCAAACCAAGCGCGTGTTCCAGGAAATTCTGGACCGCGATCACCACATCGATATCCTGGTGAACTCAGTTTGGGGCGGATACGAGGCGATGGTCGACGAGCGGGGCCGGTTCACATGGATGTTACCGTTCTGGCAACAACCGATGACACGCTGGGATCGGATGCTCGCTGCGGGACTGCGGGCGCGATACTTCGCCGCTCAAGAGGCCGCGCGCCACATGGTCGAGCAGCGGCGGGGTCTTATCGTGAACATCTCTTCTTGGGCCGGACAAAAGTACGTCGCGAATGTCGCCTATGGCGTAGCGACCGCCGCGATGGACCGAATGACGCGGGATATGGCGCACGAACTCCGCAAGCACGAGGTCGCTGCAATTTCGCTATATCCGGGATTGGTGCGAACCGAGCGCGTGCTGGCGGCGCAGGTTTTCGATTTATCGAACTCGGAGTCTCCACAATTCCTGGGGCTGGCCGTCGCGGCGCTCGCGACCGATCCGAATATCATGCGGAAATCTGGATCGGTGGTGGTAGCTGCTGAGATCGCACGGGAGTTCG
Source organism: Bryobacteraceae bacterium (assembly GCA_035484655.1). GTDB lineage: Bacteria > Acidobacteriota > Terriglobia > Bryobacterales > Bryobacteraceae > Palsa-89. The sequence goes on from DATHOT010000272.1 coordinate 19,296, forward strand.
GATTCACGGATATCGACGGGAAGCAGCCCTTGCCGCTGACTTTGGACACCGCGTAAATCGGTATTTGAGTGCACTGTCCCTAATTTGCTACGATGCCGGACATGCGGGAAGCTGTGATTGTCGATGCGGTTCGTACGCCCGTGGGCCGGCGCGACGGCGGGTTGAAGAGCTGGCATCCGGTGGATTTGCTGGCCCACACCTTGAAGGCCATTGTCCAAAGAACCAAGCTGGACCCGGCGCTGGTGGATGACGTGGTGGCCGGATGCGTCGGCCAAGTCGGCGAGCAGGCTTTCAATGTGGCACGCAATGCGGTGCTGGCCGCGGGATTTCCGGAATCGGTACCGGGCACCACCGTGGATCGACAATGTGGATCGAGCCAGCAGGCCGCGCATTTTGCCGCGCAAGGCGTGATCGCGGGCAGCTACGACGTCGTGATCGCCTGCGGCGTGGAGTGCATGACGCGCGTGCCGATGGGATCGAACGGCGCCGGGCCCGGCCAGCCGTTTGGACCGCTTATGATGCGCCGCTACAACGACGTCGCGTTCCATCAGGGCATCGGCGCGGAGATGATGGCGGAACGCTGGAAGATCAGCCGCGGCGAGCTGGACGCCTTTAGCTTAGAAAGCCACCAGCGCGCAGCCCGGGCTACTGAACAAGGCCGGTTCTGCAACGAAATCACGCCGGTCGGGCAAATGACGCGCGATGAAGGAATTCGCGCGCAGACCAGCCTGGAAAAAATGGCGGCACTCAAGCCGGCGTTCAAAGCCGACGGCGTTATCACGGCCGGGAATTCGTCGCAGATCAGCGATGGCGCAGCTTCGGTCTTGATCATGGAGCGAGGCGTCGCTGAACGGCTGGGGCTGCGGCCGCTGGCACGATTTGTTGCCTTCGCGCTGGCGGCAGAGGATCCGGTAATCATGCTTTCGGCGCCGATCCCGGCCACGCGTAAGATTCTGGATCGCGCCGGACTGTCACTGGAAGATATCGATCGCGTGGAGATCAACGAAGCTTTCGCGAGCGTGGTGCTGGCCTGGCAGCGCGAGCTCGACGCCGACCTGTCGAAGGTGAACGTGAATGGCGGCGCGGTCGCGCTGGGACATCCACTGGGGGCGAGCGGCGCGCGATTGATGACCACGCTGGTGCACGAGCTGCAGCGGTCGGGCGGGCGCTATGGTCTGCAGACCATGTGTGAAGGCGGAGGAATGGCCAACGCGACGCTGCTAGAGCGAATGTAAGGATAGGATTGAGCGGATGTAAGATGGAGTGAATTATGCAGCCGCGGTTGGTGGCCGCTTTTTTCGTGGTCGCTCTGGCGCAAATGTTCGGCCAGGCGGACAAGCTGGCACCCGGCATGTTCCTGGTGGCCAGCCGCGATCTGGGTGATCCAAATTTCGCTCGTGCGGTCGTTTTGCTGGTACATTACGACGACGAAAACGGGGCCATGGGTTTGATCGTCAACCGCCAAACAGATGTCCCGCTCTCCCGGATATTCGAGGACCTGAAAGAAGCTAAGGGTCGCGCCGATCCGATCTACGTGGGCGGTCCGGTGGAGACGGGTACCGTGCTGGCTCTGCTCAAGTCAGGCAGCAAGCCGAAAGATGCCGAGCGCGTATTCGGCGATGTTTACCTGATCTCCAGCAAAACGCTATTGGAAAAAGCTCTGGCCGATGGGATCGAGGCCAGCCAGTTCCACGCCTATCTGGGCTACGCCGGTTGGGGTCGCGAGCAATTGGGCCACGAGGTGGAGCTGGGCGCCTGGCATGTCATGGCCGCCGACGCTGCCAACGTGTTCCACGCGGAGCCGGATTCGGTTTGGCCGCGGCTGATCCGGCGAACCGAGGCGCGGATCGCTCAGGCTCATTCCGAGCGCAATGTTGTGATGGGGTCCACTTGGGTGGCTCGCCGGGCTGGGAGATAGCAGGCCGCGGCGGTCACACCCAGCATCAACATTGAAACAACAGTCAGGACCCAGGGGTCATGCGGGCTGACCTCGAAGAGTTGGCCGGCCAAGACGCGGGTGAGCGTGAGCGTGGCGGCCAGCCCGATGACAAGTCCGGCGGCGCTGAGTTTCAGACCGCGACCGAGAATCAGCTTCAGGATTCCTCTCGAATCCGCACCCACGGCCATCCGAATCCCAATTTCCTGTGTGCGTTGCGCCACTGACCACGACATGATGCCATAGATCCCGATCACGGCCAGAAGCAGCGCCAGGGCGGCGAAGATCGACAGCAGTACGGTGGAAAAGCGTCTCGGGCCGGTAGAGCTCGCGAGCAATTCGTCCATGGTGCGGAAGTCCGACACCGCGCTGTCGGGGTCCAGCGAGTGGATTTCCCTGCGCACTACCGGGGCCAGGGCCAACGGGTCGCCCGCGGTTTGGATCATTAGATAAGTCGGCCCGTACCAGAGGAAATAAAAATCGTTGGTGCGGTCTGAATCAAGGCCGATTTGTTTGACGTCTGCCGCGACGCCGATGATCGTGGACCAGGTAGGCGCCGGTCCAAAGGGTCCGGTGATGAAGCGCTTGCCGACGGCGTCTTCCCCAGGCCAAAAGGTCCGCGCCATGGTTTCGTTGACGATGACGTAGGGCCCGTTGAGGTCGCGTGCCGTGTAGGTGCGGCCGCGCAAAGGAATGCTGAGCGCGCGGAAATAGTCGGGCGTGATCAGGTGCCGGTGCGCGACGGGGAACATGTCGGGACGCATGAGCGGCGAGCCGGGAACCGCAAACCGCATGACATTGTTGCGCTCGGTCGCCAAGGGTGGAGCATTCGTAGAGGCAACGGATTTCACGCCCGGCAACGACTGCAGGCGCAACTCCAACCGCCCGTAGAATGTTCTGAGTTTTTGGGCATTGGCGTCCTCCTGGGAGGAAAGCTGCTGTTGTACGCGCAGCGTCAGCACATTGGCAGATCGGAATCCAGGATTCACGTGCAGCAGCCGCGCGAAGCTATGGATGAACAGTCCGGCGCCCATGAGCAGTGCCAGTGCCAGCGCAAATTCCGCGATGACGAGTGCGTCGCGGCCGGTGCTAGCCCCGCTGGTAAAATTTCGGCCTCCATCCTTCAGGCCCTCCTGCGGATCCTGACCTGCGGCTTGGAAGGCAGGCGCGATTCCGAAAACAATCCCGGTCACGAGCGACACGGCGAACAAGAAGCCGAGCGTGGTCGCATCGATGTGCACTGCGCTGGAGTCGATCAGGCCCGGCGGGGCGAGGCGCAGCAGTAAACCAAGTCCGGCGTATGCAATCAGAAGTCCGGCCGCGCCTCCGGCGAGAGAGAGCTGAATGCTTTCCGCGAGCGATTGGCGAACGACACGCCAGCGATTGGCTCCCAGTGCGATCCGGATGGCGAACTCCCGCCTCCGTGTGGCAGCGCGCGAGAGCATCAGATTGGCGACATTTACGCAGGCTATCATCAGCACCAGGGCTACAGCACCCAGCAACACCAACAGAGCCGGGCGCAGATTGCCGGCCAAGTCTTCCTGCAAACCAGTGATGGTTACGCCGAAGCCCGTACTGGTGGTCGGATGCTCGCGCTCCAGACGCTGTGCGATCGATTCCAGCCGGACGCGGGCCTGGCGCAGCGAAACATTCGGCTTGAGACGCGCGATGACACCGAAGGCATGCCGCACCGGGTTCGAGATTTCATCGCCGGCTTGGGACTGAGGCAGCCACAGGTCAGCCCAGGCGGGCAGCTGGAAATCCGGAGGCAGCACACCGACCACGGTGAACGCCTGACCGTTGAGCTGGATGGGAGCGCCGATGAGATTCGGATTCCCGTTGAAGTAATCCAACCACAGGCGATGACTCAAAAGTGCGATGGGCGCGGCGTTAGGAGCATCGTCGGCGGCTTCAAAAGCGCGGCCCAGCAGCGGGCGAACTCCCAGGATGGAGAAAAAACTGGAGCTGGCGCAGGTAGGCTGCACGCGGATCGGCTCGCGGCCGCCGGTAAGGTTGGTCTCTTTGCCGATGGCGACGTAGCGATAGCGCGCGAGCTCTTCGAAGATATCTGTTTGGCGGATCCATTCGTCATATTCGACCGGTGAAACACCCAACTTCGGGTAGCTCGGATGATAGGCGTCCCAGATGGCGACCAGCCGCGCCGGATCGCGATAGGGAAGCGGGCGAAGTAAAACCGCATTGACCACCGTGAAGATGGCGGTGTTCGCGCCGATGCCGAGCGCCAGGGTCAGGACGACGGCTAGGGTGAAAACCGGCGAGCGGCGAAGCATTGCGATTTAGATGCAAGTTTCGAGTCGGCGGTTTCGAGGTATCGGTTGTGCGCTCGGAAATTTTGGCTATGGTAGCTCCGGTATGGATGGGGTGTCGATCCCAATGCGACTGAACCGATCCTTTAGATTTTTCGGCGGCGGCGGTTCCGGGTAAATAGGGCCGAAGTACGTTGGCGTGAGGACCGATACTGTTTTTGCACCCTCCACTCTCAGAAGAATCAGCTGTGCGATGGTAAGTCCTGGATAAAGCAACACCGGGGTGTTGGAGACATTCGCGATTTCCAAAGTTAGGCAACCTCGGTAGTTTGGGTGTATCCAAGGGGCTGTTTCGATGACAATGAATGTCCTTGCAATGGACGATTTTGTGAGAATTTGCCCAGATACATCGTACGGCATCTTGATGAACTCCAGCGTCGCTCCCAATACGGTTTGGTGGGCTGGAACAACTAAGTACTCACCAATTGGAATGTGCACACGGAGATTAGAGTGTTCAGATGGATGGGAACCTGGATGAAGGTATGCCTGTGGCGGTGTTCGAGGCAGGAGAAAGTAACAACCGAGCCGCAGATCGAGTGAATCGCTGTCAAAAACCTCCTCCTTATCAAGAACGGGCGTGACGACCAGACTCTTGTTGTTCGTTATCGGTAATGCGAGCCGCTCTTCTATGAGCTTTCTGGAAAGTACCGCCATGTTAACCCAGAAGCTAGCTGCTTCTCCAAACCCTAAGCGGCGCCATTTGAGATTGACACTCGGCAGACAGCTTATTTATACGCCGGAATCCCCGTCACCCGCTCCCCGATCACCAGCGTATGGATGTGCTCGGTGCCCTCGTAGGTTTTCACCGTTTCCAGATTGCACATGTGGCGCATGATGGGGTACTCGTCGATGATCCCGTTGGCGCCCATCAGATCGCGGCTCAGCCGCGCGCAATCGACCGCGATGGCGACATTATTGCGCTTGAGCATCGAGATATGCGCCGGCTCGATCTTGCCCTCGTCCTTTAGGCGCCCGGCCTGCAGCGCCAGCAATTGCGCCTTGGTGATTTCGGTGATCATCCAAGCCAGCTTTTCCTGCACGAGCTGATGGCTGGCGATGGGCCTGTCGTCGAACTGCTTGCGCAAAATCGTATACTGCCGCGCAGTTTCGTAGCAATCCATGGCCGCGCCGATCGTGCCCCAGCCAATGCCGAACCTGGCTTGCGACAGGCAACTCAATGGGGCCTTCAATCCCTTCGCGCCCGGAAGCATCGCGGAGGCCGGCACCCTGACATCCGACAACGCCAGGCTGCACGTCACGGACACGCGCATCGACAGCTTGCCGTGGATATCGGTGGCGGTGAAACCGGGCGTGCCCTTCTCCACCAGGAATCCACGGATGCCATCCTCGGCGCGGGCCCACACCAGCGCGACGTCCGCCAGGGTGCCGTTGGTGATCCAGGTTTTTTCGCCGTTCAGGACCCAGTGGTCGCCGTCTTTCCTGGCGCGCGTCTGCATGCCCGCCGGATTCGAGCCGAATCCAGGCTCGGTGAGTCCGAAGCATCCGATGGCTTGGCCCGATTGCATCTTCGCCAGCCAGCGGTCCTTCTGTTCGGGCGAGCCGTAACACAGGATCGGGTACATAACCAGCGCGCCCTGCACGGAAACAAAGCTGCGAAGTCCGGAATCGCCGCGTTCGAGCTCCTGCATTACCAGCCCGTATTCGACGTTGCTCATGCCGGCGCAGCCGTAGCCTTCGAGATTCGCTCCCAGAAAACCAAGACGGCCGAACTCGGGAATCAGCTCACGCGGAAAGCGCGCTTCGCGGAAACAGTCGCGTACGATGGGAATGACGCGATCGTCGACAAACTGGCGCGCGGTCTGCCGCACCAGCAGCTCCTGTTCGGAGAATTGCGAATCGATGAGAAAGTAATCAACGCCGGGGAATCGGGCCATTAGCCCATTGTAAGCGGGCTTAGGCGATGCGGCGAATCAAGCGCGCCGGCAATGTGATCAGTGCCCAGACCAGTTCAAGCACGCCGCCGACTGCGATGCCGATCAAGCGGAAGGGAAGCAGCAGGAGCCACACAATGGGGTAGAGGATGAGCGCGATCAAAGCTAACGGCCAGCACAGAATGAAGAGGATCACGAACATCAGGAAACCGAGCATGGCAAAACCTCCACACCAGAATACGCTGATTTATGGGGATTAGTTCCAGTTTAGGGATGGAGCGGGAGACGGGATTCGAACCCGCGACATCAACCTTGGCAAGGTTGCACTCTACCAGCTGAGTTACTCCCGCATTGCTGCCGCTTCCTGGTGGCCGCGGCTCGGAAACCGAATTTTATTGTCGCGCGCCGTGAACGAAACTGTCAAATGAAGCCCCCCATTCGGGTTGCAGCGGCAAGCCTCGCGCAAAGGGCTGTTTATCAAAACGTCACATTGTCGGCAGGTCGTGATTCTAACATTTGCGAACCATACTGTTTTATGTAAGCTACTGAAAACAATGCTAATAACACTCCAAAAATTAGTAGTTGCGCGGACCAGCAACTGTGCTAGACTGACTTTGCCGCAACACGGAGTGGGCCGCCTTAAACTGCCTGCCGCCGTCGTTTCGAATCGGTCGGTTCCCTCAGAATCGAAAGTTTGAATTTTAGGTTTTCCACAAGCTGTGGAAAACGTGTGCAAAAAGTGCGCGGATTGTGACTAAAGAATGAATAACTGGGAACAGATAAAGAAACTGATTTCCGACAACATAAGCTTCGAAGCTTATCAGAATTGGCTGTCAAAAACTTTTTTCCTCAGGTCTGAGGGCGCCAAACTCTGGGTGAGTGTGCCAGACACCGCTACCCGCGATTGGATCGAGCAGGAGTATGCGCCGCATATATGGTCGGCCATCCGTGCGCTGAATCTCACCGTGAAACAGGTGGCGTATGAGGTCCAGGGGACCGCGCAGATCGTCTCGATGAAAAGCGCGACGGACGAAAAACCCGAGATCGTGTTCTCGCCCACCATCAGTTTAAATCCGAAGTTTACCTTCGACTCGTTTGTGGTGGGCTCCTGCAACCAATTCGCTCACGCGGCCGCGCAGGCAGTAGCAGCCAGCCCTTCCAGATCATACAATCCGCTTTTCATCTACGGCGGAGTGGGTATGGGCAAGACCCATCTGATGCATGCGATCGGACGATCGCTGACCGACCGCTACGCAGGAATGCGCATCATCTACACGTCCAGCGAGCGGTTCATGAACGAGATGATCACCTGCATCAAGACCGACCGGATGCAGCTTTTCCATCGGCACTATCGCAACGCCGACGCCCTCCTGGTGGATGATATCCAGATCCTGGCCGGTAAAGATGGCACCCAGGAAGAGTTCTTTCACACCTTTAACGAGCTATTTGAACACCAAAAACAGATCGTAATTTCGAGCGATTCTCCGCCTAAGAGCACTCCGGGACTGGTGGAAAGACTGCGGTCGCGCTTCGAATGGGGTCTCATGGTGGACGTCCAGCCGCCGGACCTCGAAACCAAGATGGCCATTCTGGAAAAGAAGGCGGAGCTGGAAGGGATCAAGCTGCCGGAAGACGTCCGCATTTTCATCGCGACGAAGACCAAGTCGAACGTTCGCGAACTGGAAGGGGCGTTGATAAAACTGGTGGCCTACTCATCCGTCACCGGCACCCCGATCACGCTGCAGATGGCTCAGCAAACTTTGAAGCATTTGACGCATATCCCGGAGCGACGGATCACGATCGAATCCATCGTAAGAGTAGTTGCCGACAACTTTTCCTTGCAGCCCGCCCAGCTCAAACAGAAGACCAATGAGCGTAAGATCGCCTACCCCCGGCAGATCGCTATGTACCTGGCCAAGGAGCTGACACCAGCGTCACTGCCGGAGATTGGACGTGCGTTCAATGGCAAACATCACACCACGGTCTTACACTCGATCCAGAAGATTGACCAACTCCGGCACCAGGACTCGGATTTGAACAGCCTCATCCACAAGCTAGTTGATTCAATCCATTAGGGTTATACCGTTTTTCCACAGAAGATAGACTGGACGCCCTGTGAGTACCGTGGATGAAACCGGGAGACACGGAATTTTAGACTACCTGGCGCCCAAAGATTCACAGGTTTGAGTGGCAAGAAGCTTCTGATTTTTGTATAATTTAGAGAGAAATCAACTTTTCAACAGCTCCTACTAATACGGTTCCAGTACATAGCAATTTATGAAGAGGGATTAGAGCTAGCCGGACTCAAGGGAAGCAAGGACAAAAGGCGAGGGGAGACGATGGAGTTCACTGTTAGCAAGACGGATCTGGTTCGGGAGTTGAGTCTATCCCAGGGCGTGGTGGAAAAGAAGACGACGATTCCGATCTTGTCGAATGTCCTGGTTGAGGCGCAAGGTGATCGAATCAATCTGACGGCGACGGATCTGGAGTTAGGGATACGCTCTTCCTGTCCGGCTCGAGTAAAGAAGCAGGGTGCCGGGACAATACCGGCCAAGCGCTTGCTGGACTATGTTCGATTGCTTCCGGACTCAGATCTTGAAGTGAAGTTACAGGAAAACCAATGGGCCAGCCTGGTTTGCGGCCGCTCGCGCACACGAATCGCTGGGATGTCGCGCGAAAGTTTCCCGGAGTTGCCACAGATGCCGGCTGTGCTGGCGCAAATTCCGGTGGGTGTGCTGGCATCGCTGATCGCGAAAACCATTTTCGCCATCTCGATGGAAGAATCGCGCTTCACGCTGAACGGATCTCTGCTTCTCTTGAAGAGCAGCGGTCTGGCGATGGTGGCGACGGACGGGCATCGTCTGGCAATGGTGGAGAGCCAGATCGAGTTGCCGGGAGTGACGGGAACGTACCGGGCGCTCCTGCCGCGCAAGGCTATGGGTGAGATTTTGAAGCTCGGCGGAGAATCGAACGCGGATGCAATGATCCAGTTCTCCGGCGACGAGAATCACTTGTTCTTCCAACTGGGCGATCGCTTGTTGCTGAGCAGAAAACTGACCGGCAACTTTCCGGACTTTGAACGAGTGTTGCCGAAAGATCATCCGCACTCGGTTACGCTCGACCGCGAGGAATTACGGAAGTCGATTGAGCGTGTGGCGCAATTCTCGGACGAACGTTCGCGGGCCATTAAGCTGCGCGTGCAGGAGGGCGAGTTGCACATTCACTCGTCGCTCTCTGAGACGGGCGAAAGCGAGGAGAGCCTGCCGGCCGAGTATGACGGCGATCCGGTGGAGATTGGCTTCAACGCGAGTTATCTGCTGGACTTTTTGCGGGCGACCACTGAGCCACAGGTGGCGTTTCACTTCAAGGATCCACATAGCGCGGGTGAATTGAGGCCGGCCGGCGATGGCGCGGCGAATTACAAGTATCGGTACGTGGTGATGCCGATGCGGATCTGACTGGCGGCAAGCAGCAGGCAGTAGAGCAGTATTTAGTTTAAGGATTGAGCATTACATGGCAACCAAAGAAATGGGTCCGGTAGACGTTTACGATTCCAGTAGTATCAAGGTGCTGGAAGGGCTTGAAGCGGTGCGGTTGCGGCCGGCGATGTACATCGGCTCGACCACCGAAAACGGCTTGCATCATCTGGTGTATGAAGTTGTAGACAACTCCGTGGACGAGGCGCTGGCCGGCTTCTGTGACCGGGTGGAAGTCACTATTCACATCGACAACTCGATCACGGTGGTAGACAACGGCCGCGGGATTCCCACTGGCATCATGGCTGAAGAGGGAGTGTCGGCAGCCGAAGTTGTCATGACCAAGCTGCACGCCGGCGGCAAGTTCGATTCCAAGAGCTACAAAGTCTCGGGCGGTCTGCACGGCGTCGGAGTCAGTTGCGTCAATGCGCTTTCCGAGTTGCTTCAGCTCGAGATCTGGAATAAAGGCTATACCTGGGAGCAGGAATACCAGAAGGGTGTCCCTAAAGCGCCGCTGGCTCAGACCGGTAAGGCTGGAAAGAAAACGGGCACGAAGATCACGTTCAAGCCCGATCCCACGATCATGACCGCGACGGAGTTCAACTACGACACGCTGGCGCAGCGGTTGCGCGAGTTGGCCTTCTTGAACAAAGGCCTGACCATCACGCTTACCGACGAGCGGGTGGAGCCGGCCAAGCAGGGCGAGTTTCATTACAGCGGCGGTATCGCCGAATTCATCAAGCACCTGAATCGCGGCAAGGCGGTGCTGCACGAAAAGCCGATCAATTTCGAGGGCGATCGCGAGATGCCAAACGGCGGCTCGTTGGTTATGGAAGTGGCGCTGCAGTACAACGACGGCTACTCGGAAAACGTATTCAGCTTCGCCAATAACATCAACACCGTCGATGGCGGATCGCATTTGAGCGGATTCCGCAGCGCGTTGACGCGTACCATCAACGCCTACGGCCAGCAGGCCGGGCTGTTCAAGGATGTAAAAGAGGGTCTTAGTGGCGATGACGTTCGCGAAGGGTTGACCGCGGTGGTTAGCGTGAAGCTGCCGCAGCCGCAATTCGAGGGACAAACCAAGGGCAAGCTGAACAGCGATATTCAGGGTTTCGTAGTCCAGTTCGTGAACTCGAAGCTGGGCGAATATTTCGATAAGAATCCGGCGGTGATGCGGAAGATCGTCGGCAAGGCGATCGATGCGGCGCGAGCGCGGGAAGCGGCGCGCAAGGCTCGCGATCTGACGCGGCGCAAGGGCGCGCTCGATTCAGGGGGCCTGCCCGGAAAACTGGCCGACTGCCAGGAAAAAGACCCGGAGCGATGCGAGCTATTCCTGGTGGAGGGTGAATCGGCCGGCGGCACCGCCAAGGGAGGCCGCGACCGTCGCTATCAGGCCATCCTGCCGCTGCGCGGAAAAATCCTCAACGTCGAGAAAGCCCGCTACGACAAGATGCTGGGCCACGAAGAAATCCGGTCCATGATCACGGCGATCGGAACCGGAATCGGCCTTGCGGATTTCGATGTCACCAAGCTCCGCTATCACAAGATCATCATCATGACCGACGCCGACGTCGACGGCTCGCACATCCGCACCCTGCTGCTTACCTTCTTCTTCCGCCACATGCAGGAATTGATCAAGCGCGGCCACGTCTTCGTAGCGCAGCCACCGTTGTACCTGATCAAGAAAGGCAAGACCCAAAAGTACATCAAGGACGATAAAGAGTTCACGCGCGAAATCCTGCGGCGGGCCACGGAGAATCTGACGGTCCAGACCAAGGGCGACGCTAAACTGGAAGGCACGGAACTTCGCAACTTCCTGATGTCGCTGGATGAGTTTCAGCAGATGTTCCGGCGCGTGGAACGGCGCACGCGCGATCCCCGAGTAGTGGAAGTATTGGCCAACATCGATCATAAGCTCGACACCAAGGCGGACTTTCACGAGAAGGGCAATCTCGAGGCGGTAGCGGCGGCCCTGAACGCAGCCAAAGTAGAAGCTCGGCTGGATCCCGAAGAAGAGCACGAGACCTGGAAGGTGGTGTATCGCGATCCGACCAATGCGGAGCGCACCATCGGCGTGGACCTGGTGCTGCAGCCTGAGTACCGGCGAATGCGAACCATCGCTCGCCAGGTGAGTAAGTACAATCAACCGCCGTTCAAGGTGTTGAGGGACACCAAGTCCGAGACTTTGCCTGGCTGGCGCGAGCTGCTGGAACATATCAAGAGCGAAGGCACGCGCGAGGTATCCATCCAGCGCTACAAAGGTCTGGGCGAGATGAATGCCGAGCAATTGTGGTCGACTACCATGAATGCCGAGACGCGCACGCTGTTGAAGGTAGACTTGCAGGATTTGGCCGAGACCGAAGCCATTTTCTCGACGCTGATGGGAGAAGATGTCGAGAGCCGGCGCAAGTTCATCGAAGAGAACGCGCTGGATGTACGGAACCTGGACGTCTAAGCTAGTCCAGCAGAGTTTTTACTCCGGCGCGTCGCGCGGCTTTATTTAACGCTCCATCGCGTGAAGCAAGCGGAAGGCCCTTGCGTAGCGCGAGCTCAAGATAGGTGGCATCGTAGATCGAAAGTGCATGTTTGTCCGCCAACTCCAAGGATCTCGCCAAAAGCCCCGTGTTGTCCTTCTCAACGCCGACCCCTTGTTGATCGCATCCTTGATTTCCTTATCAGACAGCGGCTTGAAGCCCTTACGCTGCGCCATTTCCTTGCGTAGCGGGTGGAGATCCTCGACTGCCCGGCGAATATCCTCTAGTCTTCGGTCACCTTCGGAAACGGTTCTTGCGACCGGCTTATCATGCCGTGTAATGACAATATCCTCACCGCGCGCTACACGATCTAGAAGTTCTCCAAAGTGTTTCTTAGCCTCAAGGGCAGTCACGGTCTTCATTGAGTGGGCTCTTCTCAATTCTATCGGAGCGCGTCCGTCGGATCGATCCGCGTGGCTCTTCGGGCCGGCAGGTAACTAGCCAACAGCGCCACTGCTGTGAACAACAGCGCGCTCACGGCAAACGCGATCGGATCCGTTGCGCTGGTTTGGTACAACAGGCTCGACATCAGGCGCGTCAGCGCGAAGGCGCCGGCCAAGCCGATCGCAATCCCCGTCAGCGTCAGTCCTAAGCCCTGACCCACAACCAGCTTCAGAACATCGCCTGGATCCGCGCCCAATGCCATGCGAATACCGAGTTCCTGGGTGCGTTGCGCGACTGAATAAGCGATGACTCCATAGATGCCGACCATGGCGAGAATCAGCGCGGTTGCCGAAAATACACCGAGCAAAAGCATCGTAAGCCGCGGCTGCGCAGTGGCGGAGCCGACCACGTCATCCATGGTTCGCACGTCGGTCAACGGTTGATCTTTGTCGATCTCGGAAGCCTGGCGGAGAATGGCCGAGATCAGGCTCCGCGGATCTTCCGCGCTGCGAACGCTTAGGTTCAGCAGCGGCCAGGGAAGTTGTGGAAATGGCAAAATTACCTCGGGCGAGGCGTCGTCTCCCAACGTCACGTTCTTCATGTCACTGAACACGCCCACCACTTCCATCGGCTGCGGTCGCTGCCCCAGCAATATGTGTTTGCCAATGGGATTATCGTTAGGCCAGTAACGGCGCACTACAGCTTCATTGACGATCGCGACCCCAGGCGCGTCGGCACCGTCGTGATCGGTGAACT
>DATHOT010000273.1:0-2416 GCA_035484655.1 Bryobacteraceae bacterium
CGCACCGGCTGGCCTTCGATCGGCCGGAGCAGTTTCGGCGGCCGCCGATTTTTGGCCATGGCCGCATTACCGCGATTCGGTGTCCGTGGCGAGGTGTTTCCCGTAAAACAATCTGTCCATCACGACATTCAAGAAAATCAAAATGAGCGCCTGGTCGAATGTGACAGTGTGCTTCAAAAAGAGGAGGCTGGCCAGGATCATCCAGGTGCGCCCCCAGCCCCACATCTTTATGGCGGAAGCGATCTTGGCGAATTCGGTCATTGAAGAGTCCGGATCGAAGCAAGCGTTGATTTCGATCCGATTCTGGCGGACAGGCGTTCGCCGGCGTAAGCCGGAATAATTCGAGGGAAACTATTTCTTCTGGGGGGCGAACAGTTGGGCCCATTCGGCGGCAGCCCGCGAGCAATCCTCCTCGGTCGGGAGTGCGATTCCTTCGCGTTTTAGGACATCCTTGAGGCGTCGGACAGCACGCTCTAAGTCTTTCCGATCCTGAAAATGGTGCTTTGCCGCTAGTTCACGCCAAGTCGTTCGAGGGTGGGCCAGCTTTTCTTCGAGTGCAGCCCGAGTCCGGATCCTGAATTCTTCGGGGCGGCCCCTGCGCTTCGAGATTACGCGTCGTCTGAGGCTATGCCGCTCCCCGACCTTCTGTCCCGAAGCGTTGAGGATTGGTTCACTCTCCTGCAGGTCGCGTGCATCTGGCTTCGGCAGCTTGTACTGTTCGAGTTGAGAAATGCGCTTCTCCAGTTCCTTCCTCGCAGCGGTGCCTTGGGGAAGAGCATCGGCTTCTTCTGACAACACGGCACAACGTTTGACGATGGTCGCCAGCAAGGGATGCGTCAAAATATAAGGCAGATCGAACATAAGACTTCAGACTTCCGCGCCAAGTTTAGCCGATCGAGTGGTCGGCTAGGCAAGCAGCACCCGCGGCGGGACGGATCGGAATTCACTTTCCGTTCAAACGCTTTTCTAATCTCACAATGGATTCCATGATCGCCGCAAACGTCGGAACCTCGCCGAATATCATCTGAGACATCGCGTTGTAGTCTCGCTCGAGATCGGCAAGCATATCGTCGTGAGGTACCAGAGCATAACTTCCCGGGCCGGCGCTTGCCAGGTCGAAGTCAGGCCGATTGAAGAACATGCGCGCGTGCCGAACGCAGTCGGCGGCCATGGCCGCATCCTTCACAAAGGTTTCGCCGTTATCGGAAATGAGCAGGCAATGGACATCGTAATAGTGGCGCGAAACCCGCTGCCCGCCGCCTCGCAGTTCGGCGCGGCGATCCCACCACCGTCGCAGGCCGTGGAGGATGGCGACCTTGTCCCAAAAAGTTCGATCCGGATCAACCGTAGTAATATTCGGCACCGCCAAATCAGTGCCAACGAGATCTGGGGCTACGTAGGGAGTTACCGTCCGTGCTGAATGAGGGTCAAGGGCGGATTTCGCGCCCGCTTCAATCTTGACGGCACGCCGAACATAGTTCGCTCCGTCGGCAGTGACGGTGGGATACCACAGCAGCAGGCTTTGGCGATCGGGATCGTCGGCGTCGATCTCGACGCGGCCAAGGTCCGGCGCCTGCTTGGCGGTTTCGAGAAGCCCGCGCAGCAATCCAGAAAGCTGCTCTAATAGAGGACCATTGATATAGTTTTGACAGGCCTCGCGAATAGCGTCGAGACGCATTCCACGTTTCTTGCCGCTGAGCGCTTCCAACTCTTCGACCGTCGCGGCCTGACCGATGTCATCTCGAAAGACGGTGATGTCGATGTCTTCGGAGAAGCGAGAAATCAATCCGTACGCCTTGGAAAGAGAAGTTCCTCCTTTGAATAGCAGCCTTGGGCCTCCGGCTTGCAAGCCGTTGAATAAAGCATCCAGAGTCCAGCAAACCCAAAAATCTTTTTCGATGTTTTGCTGGACCGTGCCGAGCCGGTTGCCGGCTCCAACGAATAAATCGCGGCGGTCATTCACAGAAGCAGCTAGGACAGTTGCGTATCCCGGGATCATCGCAGGCCTCGGGGGTGAGCCTTATGATCATCGTCGGCTTGATGCTGTTGGTCATCATGATGATCGTCGTGTTGGCCGTCATGATCGTTCTGCTGATGATTGGGTTGTCGGTCTTTCATGCTCCCTGCATTCTTTCGGGGTTTCGCCGCCTTCGGTTTGTTTTGAGATTGGTCCGCAGCACCTGTCCGGAGGAGATCGCGCACGATGGTCTGCATCCACTCGGGGAGCGCGGGAAGACCTTGGCGCAGGTCATCGCGGATGGCGGAGCCATGAACAGAATCTTGCAGCACAGAGATAAGGCGCGCGCGGATGCGATCCATGTCGCGGGGCAGCAGGTCACGCACCCAGTAGAGCGCCTGAACAACGCGCATGGCGGGATGTCCCGCCCAATGCAGGCGGCTGGGCGCCGCGTGCTGA
>DATHOT010000274.1:0-4100 GCA_035484655.1 Bryobacteraceae bacterium
TCGCGCTGCGTCTCCGCCGTGCGTGGTCCACGAGAATGCGGCGGACGATTTGGGCGCATAGCGCGAGGAAATGCGTCCGGTTCTCGCATGGGATTCGCCCGGCGCTTGTGAGTCTGAGGTAGACCTCGTTTGCCAGAGAAGCCGATTCCATGCTGTCCCCAGCCCGGCGGCCCAGATGCCGCCGCGCGATCCGCCGGAACTCCGGATAGAGGATCGACATCAGGCGGTCCAGCGCGTCTTTGTCGCCTTCGTTCCATGCCGCGAGCATGGCGGTGATGTCGTTCGGCCCGAGTGTCTCCACAGCGGTCGAAGGGTAGCACAAGATGCCAGCAGAAAAAAAGTCGCGGACCAGTTACCCGTTTCACGTGCGCTTTGCGGATTTACAGGCAGGAGGTAAGGAAACAAGATGCAATCGACTGGTTTTACAAAGACTCGGACTCACGCCGCGGCCGCGGGCCTGGCGCTTCTGACTGGTTTGCTCGTCTGTAGCGTCCCCGGCCTTGCTCAGAACGGCCGGAACGGACAAATTCACATCGTGAAGGATTGCAGTGTGTTCTCCGGGATTCCGGGCTCGTCTTACTGCAAGGTGATATCTTCGAATCTCGTGGAGCTTCCTGCCGGAACGCTGATCTATTATGACCAGATCACGGCGGGCCCTTCGGCCGGCGCGGGTTATCTCGACAGCAACGTCTTCGTTTATGTGAAGCCGGGACAGTGGGCCGTCGGCCGGTGTACTGTGCCCAACGACAACACGCCGGGATTATGCACTCTCTCGGATGGGTTCGGCGTCCTCTCCGGTTTCAGCGCCCGGATCACTGTAACCTACGCCGGAGGCCCCCTGTATGCATGGGACGGGACGTACAGCTTCCAATCCCTGCCTGACAGATAGGCATTGATCTACGGAACCGGTATCCGATAGAGATTCCGCTGAGTGTTACCCCGGTAGAAAGCATAGATGTCGGGCGAGGGGCCAGGCGTAACCAGCCGCCCCTCGATCCTGCGCGCGCCGGGCAGGCGAGCCATTTCTTCCTCGGAATGAAATCCGCCCGCGGGAATATTGTGTGGCAGAACCTGATTTGGCGCCATCGGAACAAAAAAAGCCTGCGTTGCTCCGTCGGCCGTCAGCAGAGCTCCCCCGGCTGCCCAACTTATTCCGAAGCTGCCACCCAGGGAGATTGGTGGTTTGCCGTCAACCGAAAATACCTGGCCGGCCGCAGGTCCGTCGCCTGGGAGTGGACCCCAGGCGAAGAGCCACCGGCCGTCCGGGGATATTGGCCTGGCAAAGTTGAACTGGTTCACCGGCTGGCCCATCAGCCTCTGCAATCCGGAGCCGTCGGGTTGTACACGGTAGATAAAGCCCAGGCTTCCGGCTGCTGTGGGCGCCCCTTCATTGTGCCGGAAGAAAATCTCGCCCTGCGGTCCGAAATGCGGTTGCCCGCCCTCCACATTCGGGACCTGCCGGAGGGGTGCGCTGTGATCCAGAGATGCCAGCCAGATCCGCGCCCGGCCGGTGTTATCCGGTGCTTCCATCACCACCTGCCGGCCATCCCGGGAAATATCAAAATTGAGGACCTGAAAACCTCGCACCAGCGGTTCGGAACGCCCGGACCTCAAATCGGCCACCATCACCTCTCCGAGATCCCGATAATACTCCCATTCATTGGGCTGCTCCTTCACTACTCGGTACAGGAGACTGGCGCCATCTGGCGTGAAGAGCGGAGTCGCTGCGTTTCCTTCAAGAGAGATCTGCCGATCCCCGTGTCGGTCGTGAAGCCACAGAGAAGCACCTTGAAGCGAAACGGCCGTGACAAACGACCGGCCATCCAATGCCATCGCAATGCCTTCCTCTTCGGTCGGACCGGCGGTGATCTGCTCCGGCTCGCCATCGGGAAAACGCTGCCGCCAGATGTGATTCGCGCCCACGGCGTTTGAGGTGAAGTACATCCATTTTCCATCCGGCGACCAGGCGGCGAAGGTACAGCCTCCCGGCGGCCCCACCTTGTGTCCTGACGAACTCCCGTCGGCGGGAACGAGACGGCAAGGCTCCCATAAGTGATCGATATCCATCTCCACCAACAACACCCATCTCCCATCGGGCGATAGCCAGGAGCGGTGCGCCATATCGGGTTCGTCCTGAGGAACGTAGACGGTTCGCTGGCCGACGCGGCTTTCCTCGGAGGTAACGACAGCCATGTGGACGCCCATGCGAATTTCGGAAAACATGATTCGCCGCGGATCGGTCCAGACCAGACCGGATGCATTCTTGAGCATCAACTGGGGCTCGCCACCAGGCACCGGAACCGTCCAGGTGTCCCATTGGAAATACCGATTGACAGTCGTGTAGGCGATCCGGGTTCCATCGGGCGAAAACACCGGGCTCATTTTGGAAAGGTCGTCATGTGTCAGTTGAACCGGTTCGCCGTCCGGGAGGATTTTCGCATAGATCTGACCCGGGCCAAAAAAGGTTGACTCGCCTCGAACGAACGCAACCATGCGGCCGTCAGGCGAAAGTGCGGGCTGGGTTACGGAATCGGAAAACTTCGTAAGCTGAACCCACTGCGAGGAGTCGGTCGGCCGCACCGGGCGCTCGAACCAAATGGCGCCCGCGGCAGTCAACACCAGGACAAGTGCGCCGATGGCTGCGATGAGCAGCCGATTCCATCGGCGTTGTGCCCGTTCGATGATTTTGCGAGCGTCGGCAATCGCGGCTGGCCTTTGGCTCGAGTCCTTCTGGAGACAACCGCGCAGCAACTGGCGAACGCTTGCCGGCGTCTTCGGCGGAAGCAAGCGCCAGTCTGGCTCGCGGTCCAGCACGGCGGCAGTTATTTCCTGCAGTGTGCCGCCCTGAAAGACGCGCTTCCCTGTGATTAGTTCGAACAGCAAGCATCCATAGGACCAGACATCTGTCCGCTGGTCCAGTCTTTCTCCGCGCGCCTGCTCAGGGCTCATATACGCAGGCGTGCCGATTACATGGCCAGTAACAGAGTCGGCGACAGTGATGGCGTCCAGTGGGGCCTGCCCCTGCTCTTCTGTCCCGTAAACCGCTTTCGCCAGACCGAAGTCAAGTACCTTGACCTGGCCCTCGGGAGTCACCATCACATTGGGGGGCTTGAGGTCGCGGTGGATAATGCCTCTGGCGTGAGCTGCAGCCAGTGCATCTGCGATCTGCTCACCGATTCGCAACACCTCAGCGATGGGAAGCGGCCCCGAGGGATGGTTGCCTTCGACCAGTTCCAGAACCAGAAAATCGGTTCCGGCGAATTCCTCGAGTCCATAAATCGCGGCGATGTTGGGGTGGTTCAACGAAGCCAGCGTTCGTGCCTCGCGGCGAAAACGCGTCACGCGCTCGCGATCGCGGGCGAACTCGTACGGCAATGTCTTCAGCGCGACATCGCGGCTGAGTTTCGAATCGTGTGCCCGATAGACTTCCCCCATACCGCCCACACCCAACTGCGAGACGATCTGATAATGGCCAAATTGCCGGCCGACCAACGATCCGGCGCCACGGACTACGTCGGCTGCATCCGCGACAGCGGCTCTATAGAGAAAGCTGCCGGCGTCTTCCTCCGCCGAGACGAGCAAATCCACCTGATGTCTCAGTTCGGCATCTTCGCCGCATGCATTATCGAGGAACGCCTGTCGCACCTGCGTGGGCTGCTCCAATGCAGCGTGGAACAAGTCCTCTGCCCGGCGCCAAAGTTCCGGCCTCATATGGTGGCTCCGTAGTTTCGCTCAATTTTATTACGGTCCGGGCATCTTGCGCCGGATGGTTGTTACGGAACACGGCTTTACTGGCGCGCTGCTTCCTTCCAGCCGAACGACAATGAAAGCGAAAAGTGCTCATCAGCCGAGCGGCGATGGATGAGCGAGCCCGACGATCGCTCGCCCGACTCGCGATTAACGGCGTAGGGTTTACCGTCCAGTTGACGGTTTAAAACGGCAAACCGCCGAAACGCGCGCGAAGTCAGCGAGGTAGCCGATTGGCGCCAGCGAAACCAGATCAGGCGCTTAACTTCTTTTTCGGAACGAGCGATACGACTTTGTTTTTGGACCGGCGTTGCCGCTTCCGTGATGCCATAAGAATGGCCCTGATATCGAAG
>DATHOT010000275.1:0-13914 GCA_035484655.1 Bryobacteraceae bacterium
GATGGCGAATGGCGATTATATAGGCGTACTGGATCACGACGATTTTCTCTCGGCCGACGCGCTGTACCGCGTCGTGGAGGCGCTGCAGCGGCAAAAAGACGAAGTGTTGTACTCGGACGAAGACTACGTGGACGAAAAAGGCGATCCGGTTCGCCCTAACTTCAAGCCGGATTGGTCGCCGGAGCTGCTTTCCAACTGCATGTACATGGGCCATCTGGTGATCGCTTCCCGCGGGCTCATGGACAACGTGGGTGGTTTCCGCAGCGAATTCGATGGCGCGCAAGATTACGATCTGGCACTGCGTCTCACCGACCAGCCTGGCGGCGTCGCGCATATCCCGCACATCTTGTATCACTGGCGACAGCACGGCGAATCCATCGCGCAACGTCCGGATGCGAAACCTTGGGCGAACGATTCGGGCCGGCGCGCCGCCGAGGACATGATCCGCCGGCGCCGATGGGACGCGAAGGTGATGGAGGCGGAAATACCGACGCGTTATCACATCGTTCGCAATTTGGCGCGCCGCGAACTGGCCAGCATTATTGTCGCGTCTGGATCGGGAAATTCTCTGGAGCAGCGCACCGGCTATAAGAATTTGGAGATCGTGCAGGACGCCGGCAAGGCTACAGGTTTTTATCTTGTTTTTCTCCACGACGACGTTCGGCCCGCGAAACCGGACTGGCTGGCAAGCCTGCTGGCCGTCGCGCAGAGGCCCGAGGTCGGCGTGGTAGGAGCGAAGCTGGTTTATCCCAATGGAGCGATTCAGCATTCCGGAATCGTGGCCGGCATGCCGGGCGGCGCTGGTTATCCCGGCCGCGGGCTGTATCAAAGCGACTATTGGCGCTGGCTGGACTACACGCGCGATGTCACCGCCGTATCGAGCGCCTGCCTGGTGACGCGCAGGCAGGTTTTCGAAGCGGTGGGCGGATTCGACCAGGCCTTCCGCTCTGATTTGGCTGCGGTGGATTTCTGCCTGCGCGTGCGGCAGGCGGGATTCGAAGTGGTTCTGGAACCGCGCGCGTGCCTCGTCCTTGAGGAACACGAGCGGGTGCAGCCTTCCACCGAAGAACAGGAATTTTTCCAGAAGCGATGGCATCAGATCCTTTCGAAGCCCGATCCTTACTACAGCCGATATCTTCGGCTGGATCGCGAGGACACATCGTTGCGCATACCTACGGAAACCTCTTCGGCCGGATAGTCACCCGAACGATGAGGTCCGGCGCGCCGGGACGTTCAAAGACGAGCTGATACTCGCCTAGAAATCCTGGCCCGGCCTGCCAATAGAATACGCCGCGCTTGATGCTCGATCCGGCCGGCAACATCCTGCGCTCACCCTGCACCAGCAAGTAGCCGCGCGTAGCGCCGATTTTCAGCTCGATGCGGCCCAGTTCTTCGATCTCGACATCGGTCGCATCGCCGGGTTCTCTGGATGGCACAACCACTGGTTCTTCGTTGGACACCGCTATATTTCCGGTGTTCAGCACTGTGAAATACCGGCTGCCGATCCCGGCGCCTCGGCCCTGGTTGTCATAGACATTCCAGGAAATCGCGTGCACGCCATTCGCGAGCGTAGTGGTATCGATGTAGAAGAAGCCGATCGCCCCGTTGGTGTTGTTCAAACCCGGAAAGAAATTTGCGATATCGGAGCGGTACTGGTTGTAGACTGGATGGCCGATCTCCTGGCCATCGAGGATTACCGTGATGGTGGATCCGTCGAAGGGAATTGTGGAAGGATCCTGCGTCAGCGCCCAGCCAAAGTTCACGAAAGCGTTGCTCGAGGCCGTGCCTCCCTGTCCGGGCGTGTCAATGGTGCCGAATGGCGTGGAGGCATGTGCATTGTCCACGGTAATGGTACGCGTGCCCAGGTCGAGTGAATTGCCGGCAGCGTTGTGAGCGATCGCATGCAGGGCGTACGTCCCGTTGCCGGGGCCCGCAGATCCTCCGTTGTTGGGCAGGAAGTTGGTCAGCAACATATAGCCCCAGCCGGCACGATATTGGTATGGGGATGTTGGAAACCTGGCTTCGACATCGGTGCGCGCATCGGCCACGAACACCGCATCGCCGATGAGAACCAGTCCGGCCGGTTCGCTGGCCAATGGTCCCCGCCAGATATCGACCTTAGTGACTTCGATATTGTCCAAGGCCCAGCCGGTGACCGCGATGGCGCCGGCGATTCCGGTGGTCCCGCTGATGGGCGTATCGAAGCTACCGGTTGGAGAGCCCGGGGTGACGGCGCTCACGTTCACCTGCAGCTGGAGAGGGGAATGCGCGGCTCCCGGCGCGGTCACGTTCACCGTACCGCTTGCGCCAGCGGCGACGGTGACAGTAAAGCTTCCATTCCCCGTTCCGCTGCCCGCCACAGTGATATTCGGCTGGCTGGAAGAAACTGTCCAGGCCACTCCACTGCCGCCCGTAAAGCCCACCGTTACAGTTTGAGTACTGGTCACCAGCACGCCCGATATTCCGTAATTCAGTGCGGTGCGGCTCAAAGTGAGCGTCCCGGGAGTCGCGTTGGCGGCCTGGTTAATCGTGACGGTCTGACCGGCGACTGTGAAGCTCCCGTTGCGGGTTTGAGTACCAGCGTTGGAGCTTACCGTCCAGGGAGCGGCGCTGCCCGAGATGGATATCGATGCCCAACTCACGCCAGACGTAGCCGCCGCCGGCGGACAATCGACCGGAAGAGGTGTAATGGCGATGCTACCCGAGGCTCCCGCCGATCCGGCGTTGATGCTGGTGGTGCTCAGCCCATAGGAGCAAGCGGCGCCCGATTGCGAAACGCTGATGGCGTCGCCTCCGATGGTGAAACTTCCGGCGCGGCCGAGCGAACTCGGATCGGCGGTCACGGACCAGGATGCAGTGTTGCCGGAGATCGAGACCGAGGCCCAACTCACGCCGGAAATCGCGCCGGCCGCCGGGCAGTCACCCGGTGTCGGAGTTACTCCGACGGTGCCCGCTCCGCCGGCTGATCCGACGCTCACACTCGACGGATTCACCGCGTAGGAACAGGGCAGGCCTGGTTCGTTGATAGTGACCGTCTGGCCGCCGATGGTCAGCGTTCCGCTGCGGGCAAGCGAGCTCGGGTTACCCGCGATCGTCCAGTTCACCGCGTTTCCAACTACCGAGACCAAGGCCCATGACACGCTCGAATTTGCGGCGGGTGCGCTACAGCCAACCGTCGCCGAGGCCGTGATCGTGCCGGAACCTCCGGTATCGGCGACATTCAAGGCATTAGTGCTTAAGTTGTACGGGCAGACTCCGGCCAGCAGTTTGAAAACGAAGCCATCATAGTTTCCACCAAATAGCGGCTGGATAACCCCGAGTGTGGACGGAAAGTTGGACGACTCTGTGATCCCGCCGACCACTTCCGAGCCTCGGTTGTCGATTCCAATCGCAAGGCCGGAATCGTCCAACGCGCCGCCCAGGTAACTGGAGTACAAGAGATGATCCCCGGTGGCGTTCAGCGTAGCGACGAAGACGTCCTTGCCTCCAGCCAGCGCGGCTTGGTATGCATTCACGAGCGGGAAGTTTAGGGAAGAAGTCGAGCCAGCGAGCCAGACGTTACCGGCCGAGTCCACGGCCAGTGCGCTGGCTTGGTCGGAACCGGAGCCGCCCAAGTAAGTGGAAAACGCTAAAGTGCCTCCACTCGAAGTGAGCTTGGCTACGAAGGCATTGAACGTACCGCCGATGGAGTTCTGGAATGCCGTTGGAGAAACCGGAAAGTCAAAGGAGGACGTAACTCCGGCGACGTAGACGTTCTGGGACGAGTCAATGGCGATGCTGTTGGCCTGGTCGTTGAATGAGCCGCCCAGATAGGTAGAGAAGGTCAGCGCGGAGGCCGTTGCGTTCAGCTTCGCCACAAAAGCATCCTGGCCGCCCGCATTGGTGGATTGAAGCGCGCTCGAAACGGGAAAGTTCGGTGAATTGGTTTGGCCGCAGATGTAAGCATTCCCGGCCGGGTCGACGGCAATCGAGGAAGCGATATCGTCGCTTATGCCACCGAGAAACGTAGAGTACACCAGGCCGGCGCCGGCCGGATTCAGCTTCGTTACGAAGGCGTCGTTAAAGCCGCCGCCGTAGGCCGGCTGGAAAGCTCCGCTTACGATTGGAAAGTTGGTGGAGGAAGTGTATCCGGTCACGTAAGCATTTCCGGAACCGTCGATGGCGATAGCACTGGCGAAGTCTCTGCCGGAGCCGCCTAAATAGGTGGAATAGACCAATGCGCCAGAGGAATTGAGCTGGGCGACGAATGCGCTTTCGCTGCCTCGGAAGATAGTCTGGTAGGCTCCGGTCGTGGTGGGGAAGTTGGCGGAGAGAGTGAAGCCGGTCACGTAGGCGTTGCCGGAAGTGTCCACCGCGATGCCCCCTGGCGTGTCGGTTTGCTGCCCGCCTAAGATCGTGAGATAAGTGATCTGGGTGGCGGCCGGATTCAGCTTCGCGACGAAAACGTCCCGGTTGCCATCGACGCCTCCGACGCGGGATGGAAAGTTCGCAGACGCAGTTTGGCCGGCTACATAGATATTTCCGGCCGCGTCAATGGCGAGCGCATAGACTTGATCGAAATTACTGCCGCCGAGGAAGGTCGAGAAAGTAAGCCTGGACGTGGAAGCGGCGGGAACATTCGCCAGCCAGCGGACCGGGTCGTTTCCGAGATAGAAACGATGCCGGCCCGCCTGCGCATCCAGACGGCCAAGCTCAGTGCCGAGCGACTGCGAAAACTGGCCGCCTGATGGCCCCGGCGCCTGATACGCGGAGCAGAGCAGGGCGGCCAATAGGAGCCCTGCCCCGCACGCCCAGGGATGACGAATCATGCTCACGCATAGTCATAGTGCACGCCGGTTTGGGAAATTCTTCAATTAAAACCAGCACCAGACACCGAAACGATCGTAATAACCGTAGCGCGGATCACCGTAGCCGTAGCGATCGCCGTACCTGACTGGGGCGCGAAAGTCCCGGCGATCGTGATCGTCACGACGGTCATAGTTCCTGGCGTAGTGATCACGGTCCCGGTTGTCCCGATGATCGTCACGATCCCGCGCGGCCGCCGGCTGCGCAAAGGCAATCGTTGAACTCAGTAACAACGTAGAAACTGCCAAAGTTTTCAACATCGATCTACCTCCTGGAGGCTTTTTCTGTCTCCTGGCTATGAGACGATGCGAGCTTGCTCTACAACTGAAAGAGTTTGTAAAAGAAAGATTGAGAAAGATTAAAGACCCAGCAGACGGGCGGCGTTTCCTCCGAAAATCGCGGCTCTATCCTGATCGGAGATCTTCAGCGCGTTGATGCTATCCAGCATTTTCGGGATGCTTCCGATTTGATGCGGGTAATCGCTGCCGGCCAGGATGTGATCCACGCCGGCGAATGCGATGGCCAGTTCGAGCGCGCGGGGATTGAAGTTCACCGTGTCGTAGTAAAAGCTTTTGAGGTAGTCGCTGGGCGGGCGCCGGATATGCGCGCGGCAATCTTCGAAGGCCTCGAAGCCGCGATCGAGGCGCTCTACGAGGTAAGGAATCGCGCCACCGAGGTGACACAATACCCAGCGAATTTTGGGGTACCGCTCGGGGACGCCCGCGAAAACCAGGTTCGCGGCCGCGAGCGTCGTATCGAACAAAAATCCGACCAGCGGCATGAGCCAGTATTCCTGCATCGCCTCGACGTTCACCGGATTGGTGGGATGAATGTACAGCACCGCCTCCTGCTGGTTGGCTGCCTCATACAACGGCCAGAAGCACTGATCGGCCAGTGCAACGCCATTCACGTTGCTGAACAGCATCGCTCCGCGGAGGCCGAGCTGGCGGGTGGCTCGCTCGAATTCGGCGACGGAAGCGCGGGGATCGTTCAACGGCAGAGTCGCCAGCGCCGAGAAGCGGCCTTTCTTAGACGCGATCACTTCCGCAAAGGCGTCGTTCACCAGGCGCGCGAGGCGCACAGACGCATCCGGCGTCTCGACATGCGTGCCCGGAGTGGTGAGCGTGATCACTTGCGTGTCGACGTGATGGTCGATCAAAACGCGCTCGCGATAATCGATATCGCGGTGCCCCGGGACGGCGACATTGTAATCGCCGGGATAGTGCAAGCAGGGATTGCCGTCGGCGTCGATGGTCACCTTGACGGTGCTCGATCCGGATCGCAAAGCGTCGAGATAGGCCGGCGGATAGTAGTGGTTATGAAAATCAATGACGCGCATAAATGTTTATTCGGGCGAGGCGGCGGTTCTGCGCACCCAGAAATAGTAGAGAGGCAAGCCTAGCACAACCAGCAGCAGCCCCACGGCCGTCTTCTTCGGATCGGCGGCCACTTGATAGAAGACCACGCCGATTGAAGCGATGATGAAGATCAGCGGGACCAAGGCGGCGCCCCAGGCCCGGTAAGCGGGCCGATAATCCGGCCGCCGGCGGGCTCGGAGCAGGCCGATGCCCATCAGCGCGAAGAAAATCCATTCGGTGTAAATGACGCGGGTGAACAGCTCGCGATAAGTTCCGGTCGCGACCAATATGCACGACCATACGGCCTGGATCAGAATGGCCACGTGCGGCGTGCGATAGCGCGGATGAACCGAGCCCATCCACGCCAGGGCCTGGTAGCGGCCGGCCATCGCCAGATAAACGCGCGGCCCGGCCAGGATCACGCCGTTGAGCACTCCGAAGGCCGAGATCAATACCAATCCGGAAATGGCGGCGGCTCCTTTTTCACCCACCAGGACGCTGGCTGCGTCGGCCGCCACGCGCGTGGAACGGATCACCTGATCCAGAGGCAGCAGATACAGGCAGGCGGCGTTCAGCGCGACGTAGCAGGCAGTGACGATCAGGGTTCCCACCCAGAGCGCGCGCGGGACGGTTTTCTCGGGCGACCGCGTCTCGCCCGCCGAGTAAGTGACCATGTGCCAGCCGCCGAAAGCGTAGAGCCCCGCGCCCACGGCCAGTGCGAAGTTGCCGATTGATATCGCGGAGGCGAGCGAGGTCGCGGGCGATTGGGCCGGCTTTCCGAACGCGACCACCAAAACCAGAATGAGTCCGACGCCGATCAGCTTGCAGGCGGTGACGATGGCCTGGAGTCCGCTGCCCTGCCGAACGCCCAGGTAGTTCACGCCCGAGAGCAGCAAGATGGACGCGATCGCGACCAGGCGGATGCCGGTGTCACCGATTGGCGCGAAATACGCCACGTACCGGCCGAATACGACCGAGCTGGCGGCGATGATACCGGAGTGCGCGCTCCAGAACATGGCCCAGCCCCACAGAAATCCGGCCGCGGGCGAAATAGTTTCGTTAAGAAAGACGTAGACACCGCCGGTTTGGGGAAAGGCCGAGGAGAGTTCGGCGCAGACCAGCGTCCCGCACAGAGTGAGTAGCCCGGCGGCAAGCCAGGCGCCGAAGATGCCGGGAATGTTGGGCACATAGCGGCTGACCTCAGTAGGTTGGACGAAGATGGAGACACCGATGATGATGCCTACCACCATCGCGATGGCTTGGGGCAGGCCGAGGGCGCGGTGTAGCGTGGGGCGGGCTGGAGCGGTTGCGGACAAGGGTGCAGTCTATCACAGGGCCGGCGGAGGGTGACGCTGGTGACGCTGATTTCGAGAGTGGAGGTAGTGTGTCTGATTAGCTATTCCGTTGTCAAAGAGCCGGGCAAGTACACGAATACCTGCAGCTTATTTCTAACATGCCGGGCGGAAGGTGATGACGGTGGCGGCGCGGATGTTGTTGAGGGCGAGGAGAGAATTGTCGTCAGAGAATGGTCAATGGGTCAAATGGAGATGGAGTAAGTGGGTCGTTTCCGAGTTGTGTGTTCCAGTTGACGGGACGGGGTATGGACCGCCGTGGATCATGGATAGCACAAGTCCGTGATGCCGAAAAACCGTCGAGTGGATCAGATCCTATTTGCCGACGGCGAAGATTACTTTGTTGTAGTTTTCCAGACGACAGTTCCACGCCGGTCAATGTACCCGTAGCCGCCTCTCCAAGCAACTCTCGCAAGGCCACGCCAAAAATCTCCACCGCCGCTGAATTGGGGTGCGATGATCCATCCGCCCCCCGTATCAACATATCCCCACTTACCATTGAGGCACGCCACCGCGAGGTCTTCATGAAACTCGCCCGTTTGTTCGTACTCAGGTTCGTGGACGATATTCCCCAGCTTATCGATCATTCCTAAGCGACGTGATCCCGGCAACATCACGAAGGCACGATCCTGCTGGAAGTTCGTAGCAGACTCGAATTGTGGGTGAATGACTTCCTTGCCGTTGCTATCGACGAAACCCAATTGATGTCGATAAACCGATCGTGGTCCTTCCATCGTCGCGTGTTTTTCGCCGGTGGCAATATCAATCTGAACTCGGCCGAGTCCGTCGCTGAACGGCCAAGCCAAATCATACTTCGGAGGAACGATCTCGTCGCCCGCCTTATCGATGTATCCCCATTTTCCGTCGATCTGCACTGGCGCGAGACCGTCCGAGAACTCCTCAGCAACTTCGTATTTTGGGGGTATGACCCAATGGAAGCTCTGGTCAACGAAGCCCCATCTCCGTGTATCGGATAACGGCATCAGACCTTCAGCAAAGTACGCTTGAACTACGCCAGAGAGGACGATTCTACCGGTCCGATCAATGAATGCTGGTGTATTCGGCGCGCCGCCTT
Organism: Bryobacteraceae bacterium; assembly: GCA_035484655.1. GTDB lineage: Bacteria > Acidobacteriota > Terriglobia > Bryobacterales > Bryobacteraceae > Palsa-89. Next base: position 8,631 of record DATHOT010000275.1, read on the forward strand.
CACCCCAAACAACCACACTCGCAATTCCCTCGTGGAATTGTGTCGGTTGTCCCCACCCCCGGTTTGGGCCTATGACGAAGCGACCGGTTGCGTCGATGTAACCAGCACCATCTGGAGCCACGACAGGCGCCAGGTCGTCACGGAAATGGGCCATGTCTGCCAGCGGAAAGAATTGCGGAGCAATCACCTCATTTCCTCGGAAGTCGATAAACCCAACCTTGCCGTTTCGCACAACCGGGTATCGATCATCGCTGCTTTGCGCCATCATGCAAATCGCGGTGCTGAGCAAAAAAAACAGGTCCCATCGACGGCGAAGCAGCGTTTCAGAACTCGATCTCCGGCCGACGTTGACTACGGGCACGGACCACCTCCCGTATTCACAATACCGCCGCTCGCCGGTCGCTGTGCCCTCAGCGTCGACGTACATTTCGGTGTGGCCTGGAACATCGCTGTACTGGAATGTCGCAAGAAGCTCGGAGTTTTAGGCCTGGATCACGGGTTAACCGGACAGTACTTTCGACGATCCCAATTTACGCGACGCACCTATTAGTGTGGATTGATCCTAGGCGTTCCAAGACCACTTCCGTCGACAGCGCCAGGCGGAGTTCGGCCGCCGACGCACTGTGGTCCCCCCCTCCGACAGAACGTTGAAAGCGTTACTTCGAGGCGATGGTGGGGTTCACCCAGCCGTTCTTCATCACGCCATGCGACGGACGGAAGCTGAGATAGTCCACATGATCGGGAATATCGGCCCAACCATGTATTACGCCCGGCGGAACGATCAGCACGTCACCGACCTTCAACTCGACTTTGCGTGATCCAACCGCCAAGCCGCCGCAGCCCGGACCGTTCGGTCCGCCGTCGGGGTTGGCCGTGCTGTGCCGGCCATTGACCACATGGCCATCAATGAACGCCGTGCCGCCGCCGGAGACGATGTAATAGCCTTCGGTCTGATTATCATGCGTAATGGCGCCCGGAATTGCATCCGCCGGCGGATTTGCCATTTGTTCTCCACACGGGATGGGTTGGGCCGCTACTTTGCCCGCCCCGGCGGCAGGCGCGGGCGGCGGGTTCCGAGTGGAGGCGCGATGAACGATGCCCAACTCCATGCTCCAGCCGTCGCCGATATCGACAACCTTGGCATTCTCGTCGCGGACGCGCTGAGATTGTTCCGTGGAGCTGATCTTGTCGATCTCAGCCTTGGTAATGATGGTAGCGGTCGTCGGGTTTCCTGGCCTGGGCTGGGCGTAGACCGCCACAGGAATCAGAACCGCCGCCGTAAGCAAGACTTTCAGTGCAATGTTTTTCATAGTGTTCCTCCTGAACCTAAGAACCTAGGCAGATCGGATGAAGGAGAGATTTGCCCATAACATGGCCTATCCGGATGGACCATGCGATTATCCGTCCTTCGCACTCGCTTGTCAAAGGCGGTGGTCCCGCAGCGCACGCGGCTTTCTTGGAACCTGGCGGCGCTTCGTCGATTCCGCCGGTGACAAAGCAGAACCGTCTTCAGCATCCAGTGTTCTGGCTACGCCGCTGCTCGCTTGCCTTCATGATTTCGCTCATGTCCCCGGCTGGCCGAATCTCGAAAATGTTGCCGTATTTCACGGCCGGATGCTGAGCCATGAGCTGTACAGCATGATTCATGTCCCGCGCCTCAAGGACGAGAATGCCGCCGAGTTGTTCCTTGGTTTCCGCGTAGGGACCGTCGGTGGTTGACACTTTGCCGTTCTTCCAAGACAGGGTCAGGGCGGTTTCCGGACCCTGAAGCGCTTCGCCGCCGCGCCAGTGCCCGTTGGCGCGAAGATGGTCGTCGTATTCAAAGCATCTGTCGAACAGGGCGTTTCGCTCGCTCTCAGTCATGGCATCGAATTTGCCTTTGTCGTAGTACCCCAAACAGATGTATTTCATTGTTCTTCTCCTCATATCGGATTGGTGGAACCGGCAGCCCCAGAGCGTTGCGCCGGCTCGTTCCTCTGGTTCCTATGGCGCGTGTTCCGGGGCCGCAATGGCCATGTCGTCTACTTGTTTCCGCCGGATCCTTGTTCCGGAGCCGGGAAGAAAAGAAGCTCGCGCACCTCGCCCGCCGCATCGCAGGAGATGGCACCCCTGCGCGCCCATGCCAGCGCCTCTTCCATGTCTGCGCATTCCAGTATCCAGAAACCGCCCATGTGCTCCTTGGTCTCGGTGTATGGCCCATCGGTGACGAGCACCGTACCATCAGACTGCTTCCGCACCGTCTTTGCGTTGCCGACCGGGGAAATTCCGCAGGCGAACTTCCTCACGCCGGCAGCAATCAATTCGCGGTTGAGCGTGTGGATCTCCTCGATCATCGCTTCGGTTACGGTGGACGGATCGAAGTCGTCGGGGAGGTAGTTAGCGACCAGATATTGTGGCATGACTTTTTCTCCTTGTTTTCTGTAGTTTTGTTCCCGATGACTCGTTTCCTGTTCACTCAGGAATCGTGGCTCATCGTTCTTTTGCCCTATAGTCGTTGGCGAAACCGAAAATCGACAGCCACTCCAATTTTTATTTCAACTGCCGAATCCGTTCCTGCAGGAATTGGCGCTCCGGTTCCTGTTGGGTCAGCGCCAGCGCCCTCTCATAAGAAGCCCGAGCCTCAGCGGTCCTGCCCAGCCTGCGGTACAACTCTGCACGAGCTGAATGCGCCAAGTAGTAATTTGCCAATTCACCATGTTCCAACAACGCGTCGATATGCGTCAGACCGGCCGCTGGACCATCGCGCTCGGCAATTGCCACGGCGCGATTGAGATGGACTACCGGCGAAGGCTGAATTCGCACCAAGTGGTTGTAAAGCGCGACAATCTGCCGCCAGTCGGTCGCCGCGGCCGATTCCGCCTCCGCATGGACAGCCGCAATCGCAGCCTGCAGTGTGTAAGGGCCGAAGCGACGCGAACTCAGGGCTTTCTCCACCAATCCCACTCCCTCCGCAATCTGTTCGCGGTTCCAGAGCGCGCGGTCTTGGTTTTCCAGCAAAATCAGCTCTCCGGTGGGGGAGGTTCGCGCGGCGCGGCGGGATTCCTGCAGCAACATCAGAGCAAGCAGGCCAATAACTTCCGGCTCTGGCCGGAGTTCGGTCAGCAGCCGGCCTAATCGAATGGCCTCGCCAGTCAGCTCGGCCCGCGTTACCTCCGCCCCCGCCGCCGCCGAGTAACCCTCGTTAAAGACGAGATAGACGACCTGAAGCACCGCGTCCAGCCGCTCCGGCAATTCCTGCGGCGTCGGCACCTCGTATGGAATCGGCGTCTCTCGAATCTTTGCCTTGGCGCGTACGATGCGTTGGGCGAGCGCCGCTGGCGTCACGAGAAATGCGCGGGCGATCTCTTCCGTGGTCAGGCCGCAGATTTCGCGAAGCGTAAGCGCAACCTGTCCTTCGGGAGGCAGCGCGGGATGGCAGCAGGTGAAGATCAGACGGAGGCGATCGTCCTCGATCTCTTCATCTCCAGTCTCTTCATATCCGCCGGGAGCGTCGTTGACGCGCGATTCCATTTGGGCAACAAGATCTCTCTGTGCCCTGTCGAAGCGCGCGCGCCGACGGATCACGTCGATGGCCTTGAAGCGTGCCGTTGAAATCAGCCAGGGGCGTGGCTTGTCCGGAATACCAGTCTGAGACCAGAATTCCAGAGCGGCGGCGAATGCCTCATGCATGGCCTCTTCGGCGAGATCCAGATCTCCGAGGAGGCGCACCAGCGTCGCCAGAACCCGGCCCGATTCCGACCGGTAAAGGGTCTCAATGGTCCTGCTGAGTTGTTCAGGCATTGGCGCCGACATCTACGCCAAGCTAGCAAACGGAAATGGCTCGATACAACCGCGCTCGGGCTTCCCTACCCGCAATTCATCGGTTTTGCGATTTCTTGCGCGTCGTCAACAAGCATAGTATGGCCAAGTCGTTCATCGACAGGGTTCTGGCGGATGACCCCTACCCGAGCCGGCGCCAATCACCGTCTTCAAAACGGCGCCGGCCACCGTCGGCCCTCAACGGTACAATGAAGAGCGAACATGGTGAGCCCTGTAATTGTGATCGACCAGGATGTTATGAAAGGAACGCCTTGTTTTCGTGGTACGCGAGTCCCGTTCAAGAATATGATCGATTACCTCGAGGGAGGCCATTCCTTGGGTGAGTTCCTCCAGCAGTTCCCCACCGTCACGCGTGAGATGGCGCTGCAAGCGCTCGAGGAGGCCAAGGATTCGCTGCTCGCCAGAATCGGATAAAGACTCTGCTGGTGAATCACGGACGGTACGCGGGTGGCAGCGGATTGCGATTCTGGAACTGTCGCTGGTGCCAATACGGATAGGGAACCTGCGGTTCACTCGCCTCGTCCAGCTTCGCAACCTGTTCGGGTGTTAGGGTGAAGCTCGCCGCGGCCAGGTTGTCGCGCAACTGCTGTTCGTTGCGTGCGCCCATAACCACGGTGGAGACGGTGGGTTTCCGAAGCAGCCAGTTCAAAGCCAACTGCGGCACGCTCTTACCCGTTTCGGCAGAAAGTTTGTCCAGTGCGTCCACGACTCGATAAAGATACTCATCCGGCACCCGGGGGCCGAGGTCGGCGGTCTTGTGCAGACGGCTCACCTCAGGCAGAGGTTTGCCGCGGCGGATTTTGCCGGTGAGGCGGCCCCAACCCAGCGGGCTCCACACCAGGGCGCCTACACCTTCGGCATGCGCTTGCGGCATCAGCTCCCACTCGTAGTCGCGGCCCACGAGAGAATAATAAACCTGATGCCCCACGTAGCGCGCCCAGCCATAGCGGTCACTTATGCCAAGAGACTTCTGAAGATGCCAACCCGAAAAATTCGAGGCCGCGATATAACGCAACTTGCCTTCGCGGATGGCGTTGTCCAAGGTAGAAAGCGTCTCTTCAGGCGGAGTAAGCGCGTCGAAGCCGTGCATATGATAGACGTCGATATAGCCGGTCTTCAGGCGCTTCAAGCTTCCGTCGATCTGACGAGTCAGGTGACTCCTGGATGAACCCTTGTTGTTGGCGCCATCCCCGAAGGGAAATGTGGCTTTGGTGGAAATGAGCACAGTCTCTCTGGGCAGGTGCTGGATCGCCTGACCGAGGATCTCCTCCGAAAGCCCTTGAGAATATATATCGGCGGTATCGAAAAAATTGACTCCGGCTTCCATGCAGATGTCGATGAGGTGGGTGGCCTCCGCGACATCAGTGGCGCCCCAGGCTCGAAAAAACTCGTTTCCACCACCGAATGTGCCGGTGCCATAGCACAGGACTGGAACCTGCAGGCCGCTCTTTCCAAGTTGTCGAAA
>DATHOT010000276.1:0-5583 GCA_035484655.1 Bryobacteraceae bacterium
ATATCCGCACTCGAAATCGCGGCGATTGGATTGGCTCTGAACTCACCTATCGCTTCCTCATCCCTCACGTCGGCGACCTCACGCTCGGAACGCAATTCGATTTCGAGCTACGCAATCTTCAGGAGGGCATTCAGGCCGCTCCGGTCTACAACGTTTTCACCGACATCAGTCAGCCGGACCGTTCCTACGCCATGTTTGCGCAGCAGGAATGGAATTTGTCGCCTCGCTGGAAAGCCTACCTCGGGCTACGCTTCGACGATTCCGCCAACTTCGGTCATTTCATTTCGCCGCGCCTGGCGCTGGTATACCAGCAATCGCCCAAAATGGTCTACAAGTTCATATACGGCCGTCCTTACCGCAACCCCAGTACATTCGAGCGCTACTACGACGATGAAGGATATTCGCAAATGGCGAATCCCGCTTTGCAGAGGGAAACCGCCAATACCTTCGAGGTGTCGGCGGAGCGCAAGCTGCGGCGTGATCTCAGCCTGCTCATCGACCTTTATCAGTACCGCATCGATCGCATGATCAGCGCCATCACTCTGGCTAATAACGTCCAGCAGTACGTCAACGGCGACCAGGACCATTCCACCGGCATCGAGGCCGAACTGAGCTGGAAACTGGCGCATGGATTCGAAGCGGCGGCCAGCTTCGCCTACGACGTGGCCAACGACATTGGAATCCAGGCCACCACCCTCCTTCCCAACTCGCCCAACGAGATCGGTAAGCTACGCCTGGCGAGAGGGTTCTGGAAGGACAAGCTGACTGTGAGCAGCAGCACTCAGTACCTGAGCGAGCGCGAGACGCTGTCTACAGCGCTGGTGCGCCCGGTCCTGCTCGAAGACCTGACCTTCGGAACCCGGGGGCTGCATCCCAACTTCGACATCCGCTGCGGTGTTCGAAATCTATTGAACTGGCATTACGACGATCCAGTGTACCTGGCCATCGATCAGATGCGGCAGGACGGCCGCAGCTTCTTCGTGAAGCTGATCTGGCACACGCGGGAATAAGGAGAAAGGAGACGGATGGGAACGGCTGGACATCAGTTGAAGACGACTCTGTCGGCCGTGGTCTGCTTACTGTGCATCCCCGTTTTCGCTCAGCCCATCCAGGTGACCGTGGTCTACACGTCGGAAGCTGGGCCCTACACCGAGGCGGTCGAGAGTCTGCGCGCCACACTGGGAAAGATGCCGCTGATGCTGGTGGACCTGCAATCGCCCAGCTCCCAGGCTCAGCTGGCGAGTTCGCTCCAGCGGGGCTCCAGCCGCTTGATTATCACCATCGGGGGCGATGCCCTCGACGCGGTCACCGCACACAACCTGGATGTGCCGCTAGTCGCTAGCATGATCATGCGCTCCGAACGGGCGCGCGGGCCGCGTCTGGCGGCCACCATCCATCTCGACATTCCACTGGCGGATATTCTGGCGGAGCTAAAGAACATGTTTCCACAGAAAACCCGGGTAGCCATCATTCGGAATCCCGCGCTGGCCGGCCAGGTGGACAACGCCGCGCTGGCGCGGGCGCGGCAGCAAGGTTTCACCGTGCAGGTGACCGATTGCAGCAAGCCGGAGGAGCTGCTTCGGGTGGTCCATTCCTTAAAGGGACAGGTGGACTTTGTTCTTTGCCTGCCCGACAGCACGCTGTACAACGGCACCACCGTGAAGCCGCTCATCCTCGCTTCTCTCGAAAGCCGTCTGCTGATCGTCGGATTCTCTCAGAGCTTCGTGCGGGCCGGTGCCGCGGTGGGGGTCTATCCCGACTTCCGGGACATCGGCGCTCAGACCGCGGAACTAGCCGAGAGACAACTCGCCGGCCAAACCGTCACCGCCGAGGAAGGCCCGCGCAAGGTGGTCGTGGCTGTCAACCAGCGCGTAATCCGGTTGCTGGGCGTTGAATACGGGCCGCGCCGTGGCGCGGAGGTGGTCACCCTGCGATGACTGCTCCCCGATCCAGACGGGAACGGCCGGAAAGCCTTTTGACCCGTGTTATCACCTCCAGCCTGGTTCTAGCCGGCGTCTCTATCACCGTTTTGACCATCGCGTTCCTGATCGCTATCGGAGCTGCCTTTGAAACTCAATTGCGCTTGCGCGCTCGTTCGCTGGCCGATTTTGTCGCCAGCCAAAGCGAGTTCGCCATGCTGGTAGGCGATCGCGTGGAGCTTGAAAACATCGCTACCACTGTGTTGGCCGGCGAAGACGTACTCACTGTAAGCCTTACCGATGCATCCGGCCAACGCCTGGCTGGGGCAGAGCGCCAAGCGAGTCAAAGTGGCGGTTCCGAGCGGCGATTTGAAACCCAGCGTGACGTTATGCCGCCCAACAGCCAGGGTTTGATGGATTGGCAAAGTGCTAAGAATCACCCGGCGAAGCTCGGAACAGTGCGCATCACCCTTTCGATGAAAAAACAGGATGCGCTTTTCGCACGCACCGTGAGCCTGGGTCTCGTGGCCGCCGGACTATCAGTGGCTGCGCTCCTTTCAGTCCAGTATTTCCGCCTGCGGCGTTTACTCCAACCTTTAAAGCGCCTCACGGCTTTCACTACCGAAGTGGGCGCTCAAAATCTTATGCGGAAAGCTCCCGTCGCCCGCCTGGATGAGGTCGGCCAGTTGGCCGTGGCTTTCAATCGCATGCTGGAAGACCTGGCCGCCACCACCGTATCGCGCGACTATGTCGACAATATCATTCGCTCCATGGGCGAGTCGCTGCTGGTGGTGGATAACACGGGTTCCATCCGCACCGCCAATCAGGCCGCTCTCTCGCTGCTGGGCTATCGCGAGGGGGAGCTGATCGGAAAGCCTGCCCAGCTCATTCTGGATGGACCGCCGCCGGGAACCTGCCGAGGGCTGGGAGCCAGTTACCGTACCGGGAACGGCGCTCTGATCCCGGTCCTGCTCTCCGCGTCCGCCATGCTGGGCGAATCCGGCAGTGTCGAAGGCGAGGTGTGGCTGGCGCAAGACATGACCGAGCACAAACGCTTTGAGCGTGAGCTTATTCAAGCCAAGGAAGACGCCGAACAGGCCAACCGGACCAAAAGCCTGTTTCTCGCCAACATGAGTCATGAGCTGCGAACGCCCCTGAACGCGATCATCGGTTACAGTGAGATGCTTCAGGAGGACTGCCGGGACCGCGGCATCGACGGCCTGGAGCCCGACCTTGCCAATATCGAAAAGGCAGGCAAGATCCTGCTGTTTCTGATCAACGACGTCCTGGATATTTCCAAGGTGGAAGCTGGAAAAATGGACCTCTGCCTGGAGACCTTCGACGTCGCCGCCCTCTTGCAGGAGGTGATGCGGACCGCGGCGCCGCTGGCGCGCAAGAATCGGAACCGGATCCGGGTTGCCTGCCCGGCCGACATCGGAGAGATTTACGCCGACCCCACCCGTCTGAGCCAGAGCCTTCTGAATCTGATCAGCAACGCTTGTAAATTCACCGAGAACGGAGTGGTCACGGTTGAAGCTTCGCGCTCCAGCGAGGATGGCATCCAGGTAAGCGTGCGCGATACCGGCATCGGAATCAGTCCAGAGCAGCTCGGACAGTTATTCCAGTCGTTCACGCAGGCCGACCCCTCCACCACCCGCAAGTACGGAGGAACAGGGCTCGGGCTCGTCCTGAGCCGCAAGCTTTGCCGGATGATGGGCGGCGATATTTCAGTTGAGAGCACGGTAGGGTCGGGCTCTAGCTTCACGGTCCACATCCCACGTCCATCCCGGGAGGCCGCTTCTTGACTCGCCTGCTGATTGTGGAGGACAACGAAATGAACCGCGACATGTTATGCCGGCGTCTGGCCCGCCGCGGTTATGAGGTCCTGGTCGCCTGCGATGGAATACAGGGGATTGAAGTCGCGCGCAGCCAACAACCCGACCTTATCTTAATGGACCTGAGCCTGCCCGAGATGGATGGTTGGACTGCTACTCGAATTCTCAAGTCCGAGACGAGCACGCGGCACATCCCGGTAGTGGCACTGACGGCACACGCCATGGAGACGGACCGCGAAAAGGCGCTCGCGGCTGGCTGCGATGCGTTCGATACCAAACCGGTTGAAATCGGGCGCCTCATCGAAATCATGAATCGGCTGCTGACTAGAAGTGAGATTGGGCAATGAAGATTATCCTGCTGGTTGAAGATGACGACATGAGTCGCGATATGCTGAGCCGCCGCCTGGTCAAGCTTGGCTATGTGGTGATCGAGGCGCGGAATGGCGCCGAGGCGGTCGATACGGCTCGTCAGGAAAATCCGGATTTGATTCTCATGGATGTGTGCATGCCGCGGATGGGCGGCCTGGAAGCAACGCGCAGGCTTCGAAATGATGTGAAAACCGCGCGGATTCCGATCATCGCTCTCACCGCGCTCAATACCGCGGAAGACGTTCGACGCGCCATTCAAGCCGGATGTTCGGATTATGAAACCAAACCAGTCGCCCTGATCAAGCTCAATTTTAAGATTCGCAAGCTACTCGGCTCCTGATTTCGGCGCGCGTGTCTTCAGACACCAGGAAGGGTATCCTGATAGCTTACGCTGCTGCGCGGAAATGACAGACTTGGAATCGTACCGTAGGAGTTGTTCGTGATGAGCTGCGAGAAGTGTAAAGAAACACCCGGTTTCATCCTGACCGAGTACGCCGATGGCCGCACCGGCGCGGAGAAATGCGACTGCTCCGTGGTTAGCTACCAGCAAGCGATCAAGGGACGCGCCAACATTCCGGAAGCTTACGAAGCTGCGTCTCTGGGCAATTTTAATGTGCTGGACTCCCTGGGCCCCAACGCTTCGAGACAGTATAGAACGGCAATGAACACCGTCCGGACCTACATCAAAGAGTTCCCCACGGTTTCACCCTCGGGATTGCTTTTCATCGGGCCGACTGGCACCGGCAAAACGCACCTGGCGGTCGCCACGCTGCGCGGGCTGCTGGACCGTGGATTCGAAGGCGTGTTTTTCAACTTTTCCAAACTGCTCGACCACATCCGCGCGGGCTGGAAGCCTGACGCGGGAACGATGGACCGCACCGCCTACAGTCTCGCCGAGGAAACTCCGATTCTGGTGCTGGATGACCTGGGAGCGCATCGCGTAAAGGACTGGGTCGAAGATACAGTAACGGAAATCATCACCGAGCGCTGTAACAACCGGCTGGCGACAATCTTCACAACCAACCTTCCGGATACTTACTCCGGCGACTCTAGCATTCCTCTCGATGAACACAGTCAGTGGAAACAATCCATCGAGCAGTACAAGTACAAGCGCACCTTGGAAGAGCATATCGGGTCGCGCGCCCGGTCGCGGCTGTTCGAGATGTGCAAGAAAATTGAAATGGACGGACCTGACTACCGGCAGATCATCGCAACCCAGCGCGCGGGAATCCGTTGACGTTCACAGTTCCGGGTAAAACTCAAAAAACGCATCCAGCGACTGCAGCAATTGTTTGCGGATCTCGTCCTCCCCACCCTCGATCAGGTGCATCGTCACCTGCGCCTTGTGTCCATTTTTGAGCGAGATTTCCGCATCTTTCACGTCTTCCAGTTCATCTGCAGGAAGAAGACGCATACCGTAAACGAGCGCCAGTTTTGCCATGCTTCATTCTAGCCGCCCG
>DATHOT010000277.1:0-8054 GCA_035484655.1 Bryobacteraceae bacterium
CCCACCGATCTGGACGCTTTCAAGACCGCCGTATGCGGCATGATCCGGAAATGGGCCTTGCATCCGAGAGATCGTGGGTCAATCCACGCATAGGCCCTGTGTTAATCCACGCTTAGTTCTAACCGGCTAAGGGCTTTCAAGAAGAAGCGACGCGTCGGGTGAATTCCGGGCATATTCGATGTCCTCCCGAAGCATGATTTCACGCATGGCCTCCGAGACCAGCAAATCGCCAAGCTGGCCCCTTGTGCTCGGAGCGCGTCCGTTGAATTGCGCGCCGCTCGGCTTACCGTTTGCTTGCCTGCCGCCGATTTAGCGCAATTGAGCCGGACCGATCCGTAACTGGACGCTGAAATCCTTATGGGCATCCTTAGTCTGGTTGCCGGGCGTGTGAAAGCGACCGAGGAGAACTTCGCCGAGATGTGCGGAGTCTCGATGAACCCCAATCGCGCCGCCACTCGCTGCTTAGCTGCTCTCCCCAACGACAGCACGTGGTATCCACGTGGTATCAAAGATAGATGACGCTCAGCGGCAAAACGGCCGTGATCACAGGCGCGAGCCGAGGAATTGGACGCTCCATCGCGATTCGTCTGGCGAAGGATGGCGCCCGCGTCGTTCTCAGCGCGCGCGATAGGCATGCGCTCCAAGCCGCGGTCCACGAAATCACTGAATCCGGCGGGCAGGCCGCGTTCCTGCCGCTCGATCTCCGCATACCTGAGTCTCCTGGCCGCTTGGCGGAATTCGCCCTTCAGACCTTCAGCCGGATCGATATCGTCGTCAATAACGCCGGCGCAACCAAGCGCGGCGAATTCGAGGATTTGACCGAAGAAGATTGGGCCGACGGATTTGCGCTCAAGTTCTTGGGTGCGGTCCGGCTTACGCGCGCCGCTTGGCCCCAGCTCAAGGCCACCTCCGGCTCGCTGATCAATATCTCGGGAGTCGGAGGCCGGACGCCGGAAGCGCAGTTCACCATCGGCGGATCGGTAAATGCCGCCTTGATCTCATTCACCAAAGCCATGGCCGCGGCCGGCATCCGGGATGGCGTGCAGGTCAACGTGATCAATCCGGGAACCATCCGGACCGACCGTTATCAAAAGCGGCTGATCGCTTTCGCCGCTGAGCACGGGATGGATACCGCCGCGGCCGAGCGCGAATTCGTGCGCGAGCACCAGACTACGCGCATCGGCGAGCCGGAAGACATCGCCGCCCTGGTGGCTTTTGTGGCCAGTCCGGACGCTCGCTTCCTGCACGGCGCCATGGTGGATATGGATGGCGGCGCCACCAAGACGTTTTGAGTGCAAATGGTCGGCTGAGTCTCCGTTTAGTACTCGTAGTAGCTTCGATTCATCGCACTACCGTTCAGGGAAATGCTAGACTATCGAAAGTAGACAAGAAAATTATAATAGATATATCAGTCTTCATACACTATGCAAAACGTAGGCGTTCGTCCAAGTCGTTACGAGCTGAGCCGGCACGGCATCCGCAACGTGGAGGTTGCGCACTGGAATTTGGGGACCGCGCAATTAATGGAGAAAGCTCTGCAGCGCCATGAAGGGCTGCTTGCCGACGGTGGGGCGTTGGCTGTGCGAACCGGTCAATTCACAGGCCGTTCTCCCAAGGATAAGTACGTAGTGCGCGAGGCCTCGACCGAAGCGACGGTGGATTGGGGTTCCGTCAATCAGCCCATGTCGGAGCAGGTCTTCGATCAGATTTACGACCGCCTGATCGGTTCCTGGGAGGGCGACGAGCTCTTCGTGCAGGATTGCTACGCCGGCGCCGACCCAGCCTTCACTCTTCCGGTTCGTGTGATCACGCAGCGCGCCTGGCATGCTCTCTTCGCCCGTCAGCTTTTCTTGCGGCCCGACCCGCTGAAGACCGAAGATCATGTACCGGAATTCACCGTTTTATTTGCGCCCACGTTCTACACCAGTCCCGAGAAAGACGGCACCGGTTCAAAGACCTGCATTGCGCTCAACTTCAAGAAACGGGCCATCCTTATCGCTGGAACTGAATATGCGGGTGAGGTAAAGAAGTCCATCTTTACGGTTCTCAACCACTTGCTGCCGGCCCGGGGTGTAATGCCCATGCATTGTTCCGCGAACATCGGACCGGATGGCCGTGTCGCGCTGTTTTTCGGCCTGTCGGGCACCGGCAAAACCACGCTGTCGGCCGATCCGACGCGCCGGCTAATCGGCGATGACGAGCATGGCTGGAGCGATCGCGGCGTCTTCAATTTCGAAGGCGGCTGCTATGCCAAATGTATCCATCTTTCGCGCGAAAAAGAGCCGCAGATCTGGGATGCCATCCGTTTCGGCACCGTGCTCGAAAACGTGGTTATCGATCCCAACCTGCGCACCCTCGATTTCGCTTCCGATGAGCTGACCGAGAATACGCGGGCGGCTTATCCGGTCGAATTCATCGACAACGCTGTGATTCCCGGCGTGGGGGGACATCCCTCTCATATCGTACTGCTGGCCGCGGATGCGTTCGGCGTGCTGCCGCCCATCGCCCGCCTGACTCCCGAGCAGGCCATGTATCATTTCCTGAACGGTTATACCGCCAAGCTGGCGGGTACCGAGCGCGGTCTGGGCAGCCAGCCGGAGGCCACCTTCAGCACCTGCTTTGCGTCGCCGTTCATAACGCGCCGGCCGCTCGAGTACGCCAAATTGCTGGGCGAGAAGATGCGCAAGCACGATTCGAAATGCTTCCTGGTCAATACCGGCTGGGTGGGTGGACCCTTCGGCGTCGGCGAGCGCATGAGCCTGAAATATACCCGCGCTATGGTGAATGCGGCCGTCGAGGGGAAACTCGACCAGGTGGCGACTAAACCGCATCCCATCTTTAATGTCGGCGTCCCGGTCGCTTGCCCGGGCGTTCCTCCTGAAGTTCTGGATGCCCGAGGCCAGTGGGCCGATGGCGCCGCTTACGATCGCGCTGCCGAAAATCTGGACGCGAGGTTCCGAAAGAATTTCGAGAAGTTCGGTGAAGCTGCCCAGGAAATCACAGGCGCAACCGCCCACGCCGGCCGCTAACTAGCGTGGCGTACACATTCTTAGGTGCCGCATCGGCACTCATGCCGACGTAAGGTTTCTACCTTAGGTTCGGCCTATCTTATCGCCCCAGTCTAAGTGAGGGTAGTGCCAATCTCCAATTGTTTGTACCGGGTCGTGACTCTAAGCTAGTACCAGGAGTGTTTTTGCGATGCTGCGTGGTATTATCATCTGTCCGGATGCCGACCTGAGCGAGCGGCTGGAAGCCCTGCTGAACGAGATCGGCATCGTCAGCGTGACTCGCACGTTGGATCGCTATCCGAATTCACTCGAACTGGTGCGCTTTCTGCGTGCGCACGCGCCACAGGTGATCTTCATCAGTACGGAATCCACCACCAAAGCGTTGGAGATCGCTCGCGAGGTAGAAAAAAACACGCCTGGTGTTCAAGTGGTCGCAGTCAGCCGCTTCTGCGATCCTCAGATCCTGCTGGAGGTGATGCGCGCCGGAATTCGCGAATTTGCGTCCCTTCCATTCGATCGGCAGACCCTGACGGAAGGCCTGATGCGCCTCAAGGACGCGCTGGATGCCAAACCGCCCGAGATCGAGACCACCGAACAAATATTTTCCTTCCTGCCCTCAAAAGCTGGCGTCGGCACTTCCACCATTGCGCTGAACACCGCCAAGGCCATTTCACGCTTGCCCGAGACCAATACCCTGCTCACGGATTTCGACCTGAACTCCGGGATGTTGCGATTCATGCTGAAGCTGGACAATCCCTATTGCGTGACCGACGCAGCGGAGCATTCGCTCGACATGGACGAGAGTCTATGGCCCACCATGGTCACCAGCCTGGAGAACCTGGATGTATTGCACGCCGGCAAGCTGAACCCGGATTTCCGGATCGAGCCCACCCAGGTCCGGCACTTGCTGGAATTCTTCCGGCGAAACTACCGCGGGCTGTGTTTTGATCTATCGGGCAATCTTGAAAAGTATTCGCTCGAGATCATGCATGAATCCAGACGGGTCTTCCTGGTTTGCACGCCGGAGATTACCTCCTTGCACCTGGCGCGCGAAAAATACCTATATTTGAAGCAACTCGACTTGGGAGATCGTGTCAGCGTCCTGCTCAACCGGTGCCAGAAGCGGTCGCTGATCACTCCACAACAGATCGAGCAACTGCTGGGACTGCCGGTCCACATGACTTTCCCCAATGACTACCAAGGTGTACAGCAGGCCTTGACCGAGGGCCGCTGGGTGGTCCCGCACAGTGATTTGGGTAAACAGTTCACCGCCCTGGCCGGCTCCATGATCGAGGTCCGGCAGAGCTCCAGCGCAGTTGCAGCACCCGAAAAGAAGCGTTTCCTCGAATTCTTCTCGGTTGTGCCTAGCAAGGGCGTCAAGAAATCCGCCAGCTAAATTACGCTTTTCTGGCCACCCCCGTCAGTTAGCGATAAGAATTCCGGATGGCAGCCCGCCGCTTACTGCTAAAATTGAAGGAGTGGAATCGATGAAAACTATTCACAGCCGCTCCAACAAAGATATAGGTGACGTTATTGAGGACGAGTGGGAAATCACGGCCAAGAAAGTCATCGCTGAGCCACGACCAGGCGGGAAGGGGCAGAGCCCTCGTTTCGGAATATACGAATACGAGGTCAAACCCATCATCCGTCGAGCGGCAGCCAAGCCTGCTCTCGCTAAGCAGCCGAACCAGCCCAGTGTCGGTGGGACCAGGCGCGAAGCCTCATCCGTTCCTTTGACCGTGCGAAGAACATCCTAACCACCGTTCACCGCTCTTCGCCGCCTCGTTTCTGTTGCACTGCAACCACTTGCACGCCGCCCGCGTCGCTCCGCGCTTCCCACGCGCTAAACTCCCGTCAGGTACTACTATGCCTTTTAGGGGCGAGGGGGCCCCGCCTCGCCTTCGATGCAAAATTACAAAACGAACCCAATCCGCAGATCCAGGCCTCCGGTCCTGGCGGGCCGGGTGATAGCCCGCGGCGCTCGATCAGAATCGCGACGGCCGCGTTACGCCGGATGAGCTTCCCGGCCCGTTGGTGAGGTTTGCTGTGGTTGAGATGGTCAAACGGCTTTGATATAACCCAGTCAACAAGATATAACCCAACCAACAACTGCTATCCTTCCCTATTGGAAAACGCTGTCCTCCAATGGGTCGCGAACTATGGCTACATCGCGATCTTTTCGCTCCTGGTCGTAGGCATCGTCGGACTCCCCGTCCCCGACGAGTTCCTGCTGACGGGCTGCGGTTTCCTGGTATACCAAGGCCATCTGCAGTTGATTCCCACCGCTGCGAGCGCTCTGGCGGGAAGCATGTCGGGCATTACCTGCAGCTACCTAATCGGTCGAACGGTCGGCTGGAAGTTCCTCCATTCGCGCGTCGGCCGCTGGCTGCACATAAGAGATCGGGATATCCAACGCGTTCACGATTGGTTCAATCGCATCGGACATTGGGCCCTGATGGTGGGCTATTTCATCCCCGGGGTGCGACACTTCACCGCCATCGTCGCGGGAACTTCCAAACTCGAATATCGTTCCTTCGCCTTATTTGCTTATGCCGGAGCGACGCTGTGGGTCAGCACCTTTATCTTCATCGGATATCACTTCGGCGAACGCTGGCCGGAAATACTCGGCCTGGTGGAGCATAATCTCAAACTGATCTCGGTGGTGCTTGGCGCGATCGTCGCCGCCTGCCTTCTGTACCGCTATTTCAGGCGAAGAAAAGCGTAGTTGCTATTCTAAAATTTGGCAACAGTAATCGGATTGGCGGAACACCGCCCAGCGAATTTCTACAGCTCCACGGTAGGCAAGAAAGCCGTGATGGCCGTAAGCGGTATGATTCTTTTCCTGTTTGTGATCGGGCACCTGATCGGAAATCTGCAGATCTATGAGGGCCCCGAAAAACTCAACAGCTATGCTAGATTCCTGCGCTCCGTGCCGGCGGCCTTATGGACCGTTCGCATTACGCTCCTGGTCATGGTGCTGCTGCACATCTGGTCGTCAATTCGATTAGCGTTGCTCAAATTCGATGCGCGTCCTGCCGGCTACGTCATGAAGAAAGCCACGCAGTCGTCCTACGCGTCGCGCACCATGTACTGGAGCGGACCAATTATTCTTGCTTTTGTCATCTATCATCTTTTGGACTTCACCTTCGGCACGGTAAACCCTAATTTCCAGGAGGGCGACGTCTACGCCAACGTGGTCTCGAGCTTCCAGTTGATTCCGGTGTCGGCCTTCTACATCGTCGCCATGCTGCTGCTATGTATGCATCTCTATCACGGATTGTGGAGCATGTTCCAATCGCTCGGGTTCTCTCACCCGCGCTATACGCCGGTGCTGAAGCGAAGCGCGGCCGTGGTGGCCATTCTCATCGCGGCCGGCAACATCTCCATACCGCTGTCGGTGCTGGCTGGGCTGGTGCGATAAGCGATGGAACTGCACTCCAGGGTACCCTCCGGTCCCATCGAGAAGTTGTGGGACCAGGCCCGCTTCGAAATGAAGCTGGTGAACCCGGCCAACAAACGGAAACACACCATCATCGTGGTCGGTTCCGGTTTGGCGGGCGCCTCGGCGGCAGCCACGCTCGGGGAACTCGGCTACAACGTCAAGTGTTTCTGTTTTCAGGATTCACCCCGCCGCGCGCACAGCATCGCCGCGCAGGGTGGCATCAACGCCGCCAAGAATTATCACAGCGACGGCGACAGCGTATTCCGGCTCTTTTACGACACTGTAAAGGGCGGTGACTTTCGATCCCGCGAAGGCAACGTTTACCGGCTGGCCGAGGTCAGCGTGGATATTATCGATCAATGCGCGGCGCAGGGAGTGCCCTTTGCGCGCGAGTACGGCGGGACGTTGGCCAACCGGTCCTTCGGCGGAGCGCAGGTAGCCCGCACCTTCTACGCGCGCGGCCAAACCGGTCAGCAGCTTCTTCTAGGCGCATATCAGGCGCTCGAACGGCAGGTGGATGCCGGCCGCGTGACCATGTTTCCTCGCACCGAGATGCTGGACCTGGTGGTGATCGACGGCCAGGCGCGCGGGATCGTTACGCGCAACCTGGTGACCGGCCGGATCGAGTCGCACGTCGCCGACGCGGTCGTGCTGGGCACCGGCGGCTACGGCAACGTTTATTATCTTTCGACCAACGCGAAAGGCTCCAACTGCACCGCCATCTGGCGCGCGTACAAGCGGGGCGCCGCGTTCGCCAACCCGTGCTTCACTCAGATTCATCCCACTTGCATCCCGGTTTCCGGGAGCTACCAATCGAAACTTACGTTGATGAGCGAGTCGCTGCGCAATGACGGGCGCATCTGGGTTCCGCTGAAGCCGGGCGACAAGCGTCCACCCGATCAAATTCCTGAGAACGAGCGCGATTACTATCTGGAGCGGCGTTATCCCAGCTTCGGCAATCTGGTGCCTCGCGATGTCGCCTCCCGCAACGCCAAGGCAGTTTGCGACGAAGGCCGCGGCGTCGGCGAAACTGGCCATGGCGTCTATCTCGATTTTTCCGACGCAATACGGCAGCTTGGCGTGGACTTGATTCGGGAACGCTACGGCAACCTGTTCGAGATGTATCAGCGCATCACCGACGAAAATCCGTATCAGGTTCCGATGCGGATTTATCCGGCCATCCACTACACCATGGGCGGTCTATGGGTGGATTACTACCTGATGAGCACCATCCCGGGGCTGTTCGTCATCGGAGAGGCTAATTTTTCCGACCACGGCGCCAATCGCCTCGGTGCGAGCGCGCTCATGCAGGGTCTCTCGGACGGTTACTTCATCTTGCCTTACACGGTGGGCGACTACATCGCGAAAAGCACGCTGGAAAAGGTGGACGCCGGGCATCCGGAATTCATACGTGCCGAAGCCGGAGTGGCTGACATGACCAAACGGCTGCTTTCGATCAACGGCCACCACACCGTGGACGATCTGCATCGCCGGCTGGGAAAGATCGTGTGGGACTATTGCGGCATGTCGCGAAACGCGCAGGGCCTGGAGCACGCGCTCAGCCAGATCTGCGAACTGCGGGAGCTATACTGGGCCGACGTCAA
>DATHOT010000278.1:0-3962 GCA_035484655.1 Bryobacteraceae bacterium
ATGCCCAGCACGCGCACCGGCTTGTCGGTGAATTCGGAGGCCCGTTCGAACGGCGCGATCAGCACTGAAGCCGCTCCGTCGCTGATCAGCGAGCAATCGTAGACCGTCAGCGGCTCGGAAATCGGCTTTCCGTTCAAGGCCTGCTCCATGGTGATGACCTTGCGCATGTGCGCCAGCGGATTCTTCGCGCCATTGGCATGATTCTTTACCGCCACCGCGGCCATTTGCTCCCGTGTGGTGCCGTACTGATACATATGCCGGCGCGCGATCATCGCAAACAGGGCAGGGAAAGTGGCGCCCGCTCGCACCTCGCCGCACAGATCGCCCGCGCCCGCCAGGATCTCGGTTACTTTCGGCGTGGGCTGCGAGGTCATCTTTTCCACACCAGTAATTAGGATAACGTCGTATAGCCCGGCGGCGACCGCCGACACGGCATGGAAAAAGGCCGCTCCGCTCGAGGCGCAGGCGGCTTCGAAACGCGTCGCCGGAATGCCCGTGATACCCATCCCGGCCGCCACGTACGGCGCCAGATGGTTCTGCCCGACAAACGAAGGTCCGGCGAAATTGCCGAGATGGAACGCCTCCACCTGCGATGATTTCGCGCCCGCGTTCTCCAGCGCTTTTTGACCAGCCTCGACCGCGAGCGACCGCAGATCGCGATCCGGGAATGCCCCAAACGCAGTCTTGCCGATGCCGACAACTGCAACTTGTCTCATATTTTCAGGATAGCTCGTAGCGCAGGCCTCGATCACAGCGCCGGATATACGCTCTTTCCTTCCGGTTCAATAACTTCCTCACGGTCACTTGTTCGTTTGCCCTACTCGCGTGTTAATTAGGTATGCAAGGATCAGAGGTGTTCCGGCGCTTCCACCCGCAAGCCTTGGGTTCGTTTTGAAATTCGTGTCTTTTCGTTCGCCTCAACATGAGATGCACCGAGGTTGAAGATGCGCCAAGGTTGGAGATATGTCAAGGTTGGCTTCGTTTGGCTTCGTTTTTTCGAAAAGCCCGCCGTCTGCTACCCTGATCGATGAAGTGAAACCGATCCTCCCCTTCCTGTTTCTCGCATTCACCGCGACCGCGCAGGATTTCACCGAGGTCCAGGTGGACAAGGTCTCCGCCGGCAACATCTTCGCCGAAGGCCCGGCCTGGTCGCGCGACGGCTACCTGGTTTTTAGCGATGTTCCCAACAATAAAATCCTGCAGATCGAGCCGGGCAAGCCGGTTGGCGTCTTCCGGTCAAATTCCAACGGCGCCAGCGGAAATACGTTCGATGCGCAGGGCCGCCTTTACACCTGCGAGAGCCATTTGCGGCGCGTCACGCGTACCGACAAGAAGGGCAAAGTTGAAGTGATTGCCGAAAAATATCAGGGTAAGCGGCTCAACGCGCCTAACGATATCGTGGTGCGAAAAGACGGCCAGATTTACTTCACCGATCCCGCCTTCGGCAATCAGGAGGACTCGCGCGAACTTGATTTCTTCGGCGTTTATCACGTCTCGCGGCGCGGCGAACTGGATCTGGTCGCCAAACCTAAGGGCCGGCCCAACGGCATCGCCCTCTCTCCCAACGGCAATATTCTCTATGTGACGAACTCCGACGAGCGCAACATCCGGGCTTATGATCTCGACCACAACGGCGCCGCGTCTAACGAACGAATTCTCGTTTCCAACATAGAAGGGATACCAGACGGCATGCGCGTCGATGAGAAGGGCAATCTCTATGTGGCTGCGAGCAAGCTCGACGCCTTCACGCCGGAAGGCAAGCCGCTCGGATCGGTGCCGTTGGCCGAAACTCCTTCCAATTGCGCCTTCGGCGACGCCGACTTCGAATCGCTTTACGTCACCGCGCGCACCTCAGTGTATCGCTTACGCTTGAATGTAAAAGGGAGTGTGCAGTATTAAGGAAGACGGCCGCCGCTATCCCTCGCGTCCGTTCCTGGGAGTCGGCGCCTTGATCTTCGACAATGGAAAACTTCTGATTGTCGAACGTGCCGGCGAGCCATTCAAGGGTTACTGGTCGCTGCCCGGCGGGATCCTCGAATGCGGCGAGAACCTGGACGCAGGAGTCCGCCGCGAAGTCCTGGAAGAGACCGGGCTCGAAGTGGAACCGCTTTCTGTTTTCGAAATCTTCGAGCGCATCATTCCCGACGCCGAAGGCAAGGTGGAATATCACTACGTGGTGATCGATTATTGGTGCCGGCCCATGGGTGGCAAGCTGGCGGCCTCTAGCGATGTGAGCTGCGTGGCGTGGGTGACGGAACAGAACCTCAGCGATTATCGTCTTACGGATGGCACGCTAAGCGTGGTCGAGAGAGCCTTTGCAAAACTTCAGCGCTGATCTACTCGAGTTCGAATCTCTGCGCCAGTTACTCGGCTGGTTTGTGCACAGCCGGCTTGGACAGGACGAGCTCGACCAGCTGGAGCCCCACTCCAACCGCGCCGTTCTCGAAAACACGCTCGCCGACGTGGCTGAGGCGATCGCCTACCTGCGTGCCACGCTGCAACCGCAATCGGCCTCCCGCGGCGCGGCCATTCGAATTCGCTTCGATTCGCTCCCCGACATTTCCACCAGCCTTCCCATGCTCCGCATCGAGGGCGCCGCGCTCGAGGCGAAGCAACTTCTGGAGCTGACGCGCCTGCTGGAACAGGCCGGTGAAATTCGTTCGCTGCTGAACATCGCCGCCGAAAAGTATCCACGCCTGGGCGCGCGCGCGGCCGCCATTTTCGATCCCCGGTCCGTCCTGCGCGACCTCAGCGGCAAAATCCTTCCCGAGGCGACCTTGGCCGACGATGCCAGCGTGGCGCTGCAGCGATTGCGCCGGGATATCGACAAGCAGCAGCGCCAGATCCAAATCTCGCTAGAGCGATTCCTGCGCGCCCATCACGACGACGGTACTCTGCAGGAAGAGTTCATAACGCTTCGCAACGATCGCTTCGTGGTTCCGGTGGTCGCGGGCCAACAGCGCAAAGTTTATGGTGTCATTCACGGCGCCAGCGGCAGCGGCCACACGCTTTTCGTCGAGCCACTGGAGACCATCGATCTGAACAACGAGCTGGTTCGTCTGCGCGAAGAAGAGCAGAATGAGGTCCTGCGCATCCTGCGCGAATTGACCGAGCTGTTGCGCTCGCACGCCGGCGAAATTCAGGTCTCTGTAGATGCGATCGGCTCGCTGGAGCTGCTGTTCGCCAAAGCTGCATTCGCGGTCGATTTCGACTGCACCATTCCGCGCTTCAGTCCGGATTCCGATCGCAAGCTGCTGCTTACCGAAGCGCGGCATCCGTTGCTCGAAGACGTGCTGCGCCGGCAGAAGAAGCAGGTCGTCCCGATCGGCCTGCAGCTGGACGAGAGCCAGCGAACGCTGCTGATCAGTGGACCGAATACCGGCGGCAAGACGGTCTCGATGAAGACCGTCGGATTGCTCGCTTTAATGGCTCAAGCCGGCCTGCCCGTGCCTGCCGGCGAGGCCGAGTTCCCGCTTTTCGAGCAGGTACTTGCCGATATCGGCGATCAGCAATCTATCGAGCAGAGCCTCAGCAGTTTTTCGGCGCACATCGCGCACGTGCGCGAGATGCTGGAGGCCGTGACGCCGCAATCGCTCGTGCTGCTCGACGAGCTGGGCCGCGCTACGGATCCCGAAGAAGGCGGCGCGCTGGGCGTGTCCATCCTCGAAACCTTTCGCTCTAACGGCGCATTCACACTGGCGTCCACTCACCTGGTGGCGCTTAAGATTTACGGATCAACTACCGCGGGCGTGTTGAACGCCTCCATGGGTTTTAACGAAGAGACTCTGCAACCGACCTACGTTTTGCGGCTGGGGGCGCCGGGCAAGTCGGCTGGGCTGGAAATCGCGAGCCGCCTCGGGATCCGTGAGAATTTGATCGACGATGCCCGCAGCCGGATGTCTACGCACGAGCGCGACATGGAACGATTTCTCGCTGAATTGCACGAGCGTCTGGACCGCCTG